>NZ_JBSFKL010000004.1:0-458687 GCF_053598535.1 Streptomyces sp. NPDC001108 | reverse complement strand
GGTGCCGACCATGAGGGCGGTCGGGGTGGCGAGGCCCAGGGCGCAGGGGCAGGCGATGATCAGCACGGCCACGGCGGCGGTGAACGCGGCCGTCACCTCGCCCGTGGTCAGCAGCCACACGGCCAGGGTGCCCAGCGAGATCACCAGCACCACCGGGACGAAGACTGCGGAGACCCGGTCCGCGAGGCGCTGCACCTCCGCCTTGCCGCTCTGGGCGTCCTCGACGAGCTTGGCCATCCGGGCGAGCCGGGTGTCGGCGCCGACCCGGGTCGCCTCGACGACGAGCCGGCCGGAGGTGTTCACGGTGGCGCCCGTGACGGGGTCGCCGACGCCGGTCTCGACGGGTACGGACTCGCCGGTCAGCATGGAGGTGTCCACGGCCGAGGCGCCCTCGACGACGGTGCCGTCCGTGGCGATCTTCTCGCCGGGCCGGACCACGAAACGGTCGCCCACGGCGAGCCGGGCGACCGGGACGCGTACCTCCGTACCGTCCCGGAGGACCGACACCTCCTTCGCGCCCAGGTGCATCAGCGCCCGGAGCGCGGAACCGGCCTTCCGCTTGGAGCGGGCCTCCAGCCAGCGGCCCAGCAGGAGGAAGGTGACGACCCCGGCCGCGACCTCCAGATAGATGGTGGACGTGTCGCCGGTGTGCCGGACGGTGAAGTCGAAGCCGTGCCGCATGCCCGGCAGGCCCGCGCCCCCGAGGAAGAGGGCCCACAGCGACCAGCCGAAGGCGGCCAGCGTGCCGAGCGAGACCAGGGTGTCCATGGTGGCCGCGCCGTGCCGGAGGTTGGCCCAGGTCGCGCGGTGGAACGGCAGCCCGCCCCAGACCACGACCGGGGCGGCGAGGGTCAGCGAGAGCCACTGCCAGTAGTCGAACTGGAGGGGCGGGACCATCGCGAGCAGGACGACGGGGACCGCCAGCACGGCCGAGACGGTCAGCCGCCGCCGCAGCGCGTCGGCAGTGCCGTCGTCCTGGACGTCCGCCCTCTCCGAACCGCCCTCGGCGTCGTTCTCGGCCGCGTCCGCCGGGGCGGTGGGGGCCGGGGGAGCGGGCTCCTGCGCGGTGTAGCCGGTCTTCTCGACGGTGGCGATCAGGTCCTGTACGGAGACGTCCTCGCCCCGGTAGCTGACCTTGGCCTTCTCGGTGGCGTAGTTGACGGTGGCGGTGACGCCGTCCATCCGGTTGAGCTTCTTCTCGATCCGGGCCGCGCAGGAGGCGCAGGTCATCCCGCCGATCGCGAGTTCCGTGGTCGAGTCCTCCGGGGCGCGGGTCCCGGCCTCCGTGGTGCTGTGCATGTTCCGTGACTCTCCAGACGCCGACAGTTCCGGGGGCGCCGACAACTCCGAGAACGCCGACCGGGCCGTGCCCTACCAGTATCTGCTGGCGGGTCCGGCCCGGCTGGGGGAGGGGCGTCGCGGACGTGGCGGACGCGCCCGTGGCGCGGGGGTGCTCAGGCGAGGCCGACGAGCTCGTAACCGGCCTCGTCGACCGCGGCGCGTACCGCGTCCTCGGCCAGCGGGGCCGCGGAGA
The DNA here is from genome assembly GCF_053598535.1 of Streptomyces sp. NPDC001108. Taxonomy (NCBI): domain Bacteria; kingdom Bacillati; phylum Actinomycetota; class Actinomycetes; order Kitasatosporales; family Streptomycetaceae; genus Streptomyces; species Streptomyces sp. NPDC001108. The sequence goes on along the minus strand of NZ_JBSFKL010000004.1, from coordinate 457,153 downwards.
CGACGGTCACCCGGCCCGTGGAGGCCACGGCCTTCACCGAGGTGACACCCTCGATGCCGGAGATCTCCTCGGAGACGGCGCCCTCGCAGTGGCCGCAGGTCATGCCGGACACCTGGTAGACGGTGGTCACGCCGCCCGACCGCGTACCGGCGTCCGCGTCGCTGTGGCAGGAGCCGTTCGGCGTGCAGCAGGAGCCGTTGGCCTGGGGGAGCTGGGTCTCGGCGGTCATGGTCTTCTCCTCTTCGGCGGGCAGGTAGGTGTGCGTCGCCGGAGCCCCGGGAGACCCGGTGCGTTCCGACGTGTTCCACTGTATACCCCTAGGGGGTATGAATGCGAGTCTCCTGCCGTCCATTTGTTCCGGTGCCGCGGGCACTGTGCGCCAGCGACCTCAGCCAGGCCAGCGCGATCAGCGTGATGACCACGATCCCGCCCACCGAGAAGAGGGTGAAGAGGTGCTGCTGCTGGGTGGTGGGGGTCGGGAGGTAGCCCTGCGCGAACAGGTCGCGGCTCAGGTTGGTGTCGGTGAGCCGGAGGACCAGCCAGAGCGCGATCCCGTGCATCGAGTCCCAGAGAGCGTGCAGGACGGAGACGCCGAGGTAGGCGCCGATCACCGGCGCGGCGAGGCGGAACCGCCCGTTCGGCCTCCGGTAGGAGAGCAGCACGCCACCGGCGATCGCGGTCCAGAGCCCGTGCCCGAAGGGGGCCAGTACCCCGCGCAGCACCTCGGTCTCCAGCAGGGCCCGCAGGTCGATGCCCCGCATCGTGACGGCCGCGTTGAAGGCGTACCCCGCGCTCTCGAAGGCGGCGAAGCCGAACCCGACCGCCGCGCCGAGCACCAGCCCGGCCCGCATGCCGCGCACCTCGGGATGGCGGCGGAGTACGAACATCAGGGCCAGGAGCTTCACCGCCTCCTCGATCAGGCCGACCCCCAGGAAGATCCAGACCGAGGGGTGCAGCAGATACGACTCCGCGACGGAGGCGCCCAGCACGCCCAGGATGCCGCCGGTCAGCGAGCAGCCGAGGATCAGCGGGGCGCCCAGGTCCCGGCCGTGCCGCTCGTACGCCCACAGGACGAAGACGGCCGGGACCAGGAAGCTGCCGAGCAGGATGAGCGTCGGCAGCAGATTGGTGTTCCGGGTGGTGTACGTGACGATCGCGGTCAGCAGCCACAGGAGGATGCCGCCCCACAGGCACCGCTTCCACAGGCCGCGACGCGGCTCCGCGGGCCCGGGTGGCCCCCGGTGACCGGCGGGCGGCGGCTGTCGGCCGGGTGCTCCGGTGGGTGGGGACCGCCATCCGGGAGGGGGCTCGGTGGGCGGTGACTGCCATCCGGCTCCGGTTGGCGGTCGGCGGCCGGGGTCGCTGGGCCAGTTCACTCGGACTCCCTCGCGATGGGCGCGTATCCCCCGATTTGTCCGCATCCTATGGCGAGGGATGCGGTGCGGCATGCGGGGTGAGGGAGACGGTGGCGAAAGGTCCGTCCTCCAGGACAGCCCTCAGCCGCAGGTGCGCAGGAACGCGCGGGTGCGGCGGGCGATGGGGAGGGGCCGGTCGGGCGGGCAGGGGTACATGTCCTGTTCGACGATGGCGAAGAGGTCCACGTCCAGCCCCCGGGCGGCGGCCAGCACCGGCTCCAGCGCGGGCACCCCGCCCGGCGGCTCGCACATCACGCCGCGCGCCACGGCCGGTCCGAACGGCACCCCGTCCGCCATCACGCCGGCCAGGATCTCCGGGTCGACCTGCTTGAGGTGGAGGTAGCCGATCCGTTCGCCGTACGTCTCGATCAGCTTCACGCTGTCGCCGCCGCAGTAGGCGTAGTGCCCAGTGTCCAGGCAGAGCGAGACCAGCTCGGGGTCGGTGGAGTGGAGGAAGCGGGCGACGTTCTCCTCGGTGTCGATGTGCGTGTCGGCGTGCGGATGGACGACGACGCGCAGTCCGAAGCGGTCCCGCACCTCGCGGGCCAGTCGCTCCGTCTGTGCGGTGAGATCGCGCCACTGCCCGGCGGTGAGCTCCCGATCCTCCAGCACCTCGCCGGTCCGGTCGTCGCGCCAGAACGCGGGGATGACGACCAGGTGCCCGGCCCCCGTCGACCGGGTGAGTGCCGCGATCCGGGCGACATGCGCCCAGGTCCGGTCCCAGACGCCCGGTCCGTGGTGCAATCCGGTGAAGACCGTCCCCGCCGAGACCGAGAGCCCGCGCCGTCCGGTCTCCTCGGCGAGCCGGGCCGGATCGGTCGGGAGATAGCCGTACGGTCCCAGCTCGATCCACTCGTAACCCGCCTCCGCGACCTCGTCGAGGAAGCGCCGCCAGGACACCTGCTTCGGATCGTCGGGGAACCAGACCCCCCAGGAGTCGGGGGCCGAACCGATGCGGATACGGGACGGGGCCGCTGCGGAGGAGGTCATGCGGTCCAGGGTTACGGCACGGTGACCGAGTGTCAATCAATGGTCCGTATGTCCGGACAAAGCATTGACAGGGGGGCGGGGGCGGGCTAGATCTTGGGGCGGTCCGCCGGGACGGCGGACGAGGTGGGGGAGACGAGGGGCGAGGCCGAGGAACGAGAGGCGGTGTCGGAGGGATGGGCATGTCTGATCGGTACGACGTCATCACCATGGGCCGTATCGGTGTGGATCTCTACCCGCTCCAGACCGGTCTGCCCCTGTCCCGGGTCGAGACCTTCGGAAAGTTCCTCGGCGGCTCACCGTCCAACGTCGCCGTCGCGGCGGCCCGGCTCGGCCGGCGGACGGCGGTGGTGACGCGTACCGGACGCGACCCCTTCGGGACGTATCTCCACGAGCAGCTACGGGAGTTCGGGGTCGACGACCGGTGGGTGACGCCGGTCGACGGGTACCCGACACCGGTCACCTTCTGCGAACTCTTCCCGCCCGACGACTTCCCGCTCTACTTCTACCGGCAGCCCAAGGCCCCCGACCTGGAGATCCACCCCGCCGAGCTGGACCTCGCGGCGATCCGGGCCGCCCGGGTCTTCTGGGCGACCGGCACCGGCCTCTGCGCCGAGCCGAGCCGCTCCGCCACCCTCGCCGCCCTGGCCGCCCGCGACCGCTCCGGCATCACCGTCCTCGACCTGGACTGGCGCCCGATGTTCTGGGACGCCGCGCGGGACGCCGACCCCGGGCCCCTCTACCGCCGCGCCCTCGCCCTGGCGACCGTCGCCGTGGGCAACGTGGACGAGTGCGAGATCGCGACCGGCGAGCGCGAACCGTACGCGGCGGCCCGTGCCCTGCTCGACGCGGGCGCCGAACTCGCCGTCGTCAAACAGGGCCCCGAGGGCGTCCTCGCCGTCCACCGCGACGGCACGGCCACCCGGGTCCCGGCGCTGCCGGTCGAGGTGGTCAACGGCCTCGGTGCGGGCGACGCCTTCGGCGGGGCGCTCTGCCACGGCCTCCTCGCGGGCTGGCCCATCGGGCGCGTCATGCGGTACGCGAACGCGGCGGGCGCCCTCGTCGCCGCCCGGCTCGCCTGCTCGTCCGCCATGCCCTTCCCGCACGAGATCGAGGTGGCGCTCCGCGAGAACGACAAGAGCGCGCAGCGGGGGGAGAGCAAGCGGACCGCGACGAACGAGGAGAGCCGGGCATGACGACCGACGGCCGCACCGGCCACCGCCACCACCTGCCCGCCGGGAGCGCGGCGTGCGGCGCGTACGCCCTGGACATCGACCCGGAACGGGCCGGCTGGGACCGCTCCGCCCTGCGCGTACTGGAGCTCGGCCCCGGCGGTGTCCACACCTTCGACACCGGGGACAGCGAGTGGATCGTGCTGCCGCTGACCGGTGGCTGTACGGTGCGTACCTCAGGTGAGATCTTTGAACTACTGGGCCGGGAAAGCGTGTTCAGCGGCGTGTCCGACTTCGCCTATGTACCCCGCGACGCCCATGCACAGATCGCCTCCGGCGCCGGAGGCCGCTTCGCCCTGGCAGGAGCGAAGTGCGAGCGACGACTCCCCGCTCGCTACGGCCCCGCGCCGGAGGTTCCCGTCGAACTGCGCGGCGCCGGGAACTGCTCCCGGCAGGTCAACAACTTCGCCGCCGCCGACACGTTCGCGTGCGACCGGCTGATCGCCGTGGAGGTCCTCACCCCCGGCGGCAACTGGTCGTCCTACCCGCCGCACAAGCACGACGAGCACCGCCCCGGCGCCGAGTCCGTCCTGGAGGAGATCTACTACTTCGAGGTGGAGCACGACGGTCTCGGCTACCACCGGGTCTCGCCCTCCCGGCCCGGCGGAACGGATCTGCTCGCCGAGGTCCGCTCCGGCGACGCGGTCCTGATCCCGGACGGCTGGCACGGCCCCTCCATCGCCTCCCCGGGCCGCACCCTCTACTACCTCAACGTGATGGCCGGACCGGGGGAGCAGCGGGAATGGCTGATCACCGACCACCCGGACCACCGCTGGATCCGCGACACCTGGCCCCACCAGCCGGTCGATCCCCGGCTCCCCCTCCACCGCCCCGAGGCACGCCCATGACGACCGGCACCCGCAGGCTCACCACCGCCCAGGCCCTGGTGGCCTTCCTGGCCCGCCAGTACACCGAGCGCGACGGCCGTCGACAGCGGCTGATCCCCGCCGTCTGGGGCATCTTCGGCCACGGCAACGTCGCCGGGATCGGCCAGGCGCTCGTCGAGTCCGCCGCCGAGATGCCCTACCTCCAGGGCCGCAACGAACAGGCCATGGTGCACGCGGCGGTCGGCTACGCCCGCCAGTCCGGGCGGCTCTCCGCCCACGCCGTCACCACCTCCATCGGCCCCGGCGCCACCAACCTCGTCACCGGCGCCGCCCTCGCCACCGTCAACCACCTCCCGGTCCTCCTGCTGCCCGGCGACACCTTCGCCGCCCGGCCCGCCGACCCGGTGCTCCAGCAGATCGAGGTCCCGGCAGCGGGCGACATCACCGTCAACGACTGCCTGCGCCCGGTCTCCCGCTACTTCGACCGGATCACCCGCCCCGAGGCGCTCGTCCCGGCCGCCCTGCAGGCCGTACGGACCCTGACCGACCCGGCCCTGACCGGCGCCGTGACCCTCGCGCTGCCGCAGGACGTGCAGGCCCAGGCGTACGACTGGCCGAGGGAGTTCTTCGCCGAACGCGTCTGGTACGTACGCCGGCCCGCCCCCGACCCCGGCGAACTCGACCGCGCGGTCCGGGCGGTGCGCGCGGCCCAGCGGCCGCTGATCGTGGCGGGCGGCGGCGTCCGGCACAGCGGGGCCGAGGAAGCACTGGCCGCCCTCGCCGACGCCACCGGCATCCCCGTCGCCACCACCCAGGCGGGCAAGGGCGTCCTGCGCCACGACCACCCCGCCGAGGTGGGCGGCATCGGCCACACCGGCACCGCGACCGCCGACGCCCTGGCCCGCACCGCCGACCTGGTCATCGGCGTCGGCACCCGCTACACCGACTTCACCACCGCGTCCGGCACCCTCTTCGCCCACCCGGACGTCCGCTTCCTCAACCTCAACATCACCGGCTTCGACGCCCACAAACTCGGCGCGCTCCCGCTGGTCGCCGACGCCCGCACAGCCCTCGAATCCCTCACCACCGCCCTGACGGAAACCACCCGCCACCGCGTCGCCCCCGCCCACGTACGCGAGTACACCGCCGCCAAGGAGGCGTGGGAGCGGCGCGTCACCGCCGCGTTCGCCGCCCCCGACCCGGCCGCCCGCCCCACCCAGGCCCAGGTCGTCGGCGCCCTCGACGCCCTGGTCACCGACGACGACATCCTGATCAACGCCGCCGGATCGCTCCCCGGCGACCTGCACAGGCTGTGGCGGGCCCGCTCCCCGGACCAGTACCACGTGGAGTACGGCTACTCCTGCATGGGCTACGAGATCCCGGCCGCGATCGGCGTCCAGCTCGCCGCCCCCGGCCGCCCCGTCTGGGCGCTGGTCGGCGACGGCACGTACCTCATGAACCCGACCGAGATCGTCACCGCCGTGCAGCGGGAGCTCCCGGTGAAGCTGATCGTCCTCCAGAACCACGGCTACGCCTCCATCGGCGGGCTGTCCGCGCAGGTCGGAGCCGAACGCCTGGGCACCGCGTACCGGATGCGGGCCCCCGACGGAACGTTCACCGGGGAGCCGCTGCCCATCGATCTCGCGGCCAACGCCGCCTCCCTCGGGATGCGTGTCCTGCGCGCCGAAACCGTGTGTGACCTGCGCGAAGCCCTGGCCGAGGCCCGATCGTCGGACCGCCCCACTTGTGTCTACGTCGAGACCGAAACGGCAGACACTCTGTCGGGCCCCCCTCCGGCACAGGCGTGGTGGGATGTTCCCGTAGCGGAGACGGCCACCCGGCCGTCGGCCCTGAAAGCCCGGGAAGAGTACGACCGCCACGTCGCCGACCGTCGCCACCACCTCTGAAGACGCCATTGAAGGAGTACCTGTCATGAAGACCGTCAACCACTGGATCGGTGGCAAGACCGTCGAGGGCGCGTCGGGCAACTACGGCCCGGTCACCGACCCGGCCACCGGTGAGGTCACCACCCAGGTCGCGCTGGCCTCCGCCGAGGAGGTCGACGCCGCGGTCGCCTCCGCCAAGGCCGCCTACGCCACGTGGGGCACCTCCTCGCTGTCGACGCGTACGGCGATCCTCTTCCGCTACCGCGCGCTGCTGGACGCCCACCGCGACGAGATCGCCGCGCTGATCACCGCCGAGCACGGCAAGGTCCACTCGGACGCGCTGGGCGAGGTCGCCCGCGGCCTGGAGATCGTCGAGCTGGCCTGCGGCATCACCACCCAGCTCAAGGGCGAGCTGTCCACCCAGGTCTCCAGCCGGGTCGACGTCTCCTCGATCCGCCAGTCGCTCGGCGTCGTGGCGGGCATCACCCCGTTCAACTTCCCGGCCATGGTGCCGATGTGGATGTTCCCGCTCGCCGTCGCCTGCGGCAACACCTTCGTCCTCAAGCCCAGCGAGAAGGACCCGTCGGCCGCCAACCTGCTGGCCGAGCTGGCCTCCGAGGCCGGTCTGCCCGACGGTGTGCTCAACGTCCTGCACGGTGACAAGGTCGCCGTCGACGGCCTGCTCGCCCACCCCGACGTGGCCGCGGTCTCCTTCGTCGGCTCCACCCCGATCGCCCGCTACATCCACCGGACCGCCACCGCCAACGGCAAGCGCGTCCAGGCGCTCGGCGGAGCGAAGAACCACATGCTGGTGCTGCCGGACGCGGACCTCGACGCCGCCGCCGACGCCGCCGTCTCCGCCGCGTACGGCTCCGCCGGCGAGCGCTGCATGGCCATCTCCGCGGTCGTCGCGGTCGGCTCCGTCGGGGACGAGCTCGTCGCGAAGATCAAGGAGCGCGCCGAGAAGATCAAGATCGGTCCCGGCAACGACGCCACGTCCGAGATGGGCCCGCTGATCACCGCCGCCCACCGCGACAAGGTCGCCTCCTACGTCACGGGCGCCGCCGCCCAGGGCGCCGACGTCGTCCTGGACGGCACCGGCTTCACCGTCGAGGGCTTCGAGAAGGGCCACTGGATCGGCCTCTCCCTCCTCGACAACGTGTCCACCGACTCGGACGCGTACAAGGACGAGATCTTCGGCCCGGTCCTGTGCGTGCTGCGCGTCGACACGTACGAGGAGGGCGTCGCCCTCATGAACGCCTCGCCGTTCGGCAACGGCACCGCGATCTTCACCCGCGACGGCGGCGCCGCCCGCCGCTTCCAGCTGGAGATCGAGGCCGGCATGGTCGGCGTCAACGTGCCGATCCCGGTGCCGGTGGGCTACCACTCCTTCGGCGGCTGGAAGGACTCGCTCTTCGGCGCCCACCACATCTACGGCAACGACGGCGTGCACTTCTACACCCGCGGCAAGGTCGTCACCACCCGCTGGCCGGACCCGGCCGACGCCCCGGCCGGCGTCGACCTGGGCTTCCCCCGCAACCACTGAGCGGATCGCCCCGTCCGCTCGTCCCCGGCGTCCCTGACCGGCGCCACGCGGAAGGGCCGGAGGAGAGCCCGTGCTCCCCTCCGGCCCTTCGGCCGTTCCGTCAGCGGTCGGAACCGGACTCCTCGGTGATCATGTAGATCATCGGAACCGCGCCCACCCGGCCCGACACCAGGAACGCGCCCACCATCGTCACCACCATGACGACCGTGCCGAGCCACACCATCGTCTCCACCGGCAGCGTGTACGCGCCCACCACCCGCACCACGCACTCGCCCAGCAGCGCCGCGCCCCACACCGTCGAGAACCGGTTCTCCGCCCGCCGGAAGGCCGCCGAGGCCGCCGCCGAACCACCCGCGAGCCGCTGCCAGGCCGCGTCCCGGGCCGGAACACCCTTCACCAGCCAGGGCCGCACCGCGTCGGTCATCATCGGCCGGCCCTTCAACGCCGTCACCAGGACGGCGAGCCCGATGAGGCTGCTCACCCCGCTGTCCTTGGCGAGCATCAGCCGCGGGTCACCGGACAGCAGGCTGGTCACCAGACTCACCGCGTTGACCGCCAGGATCAGCGCCGCCAGCCCGTTGAGCCGCCGCTCGCGCAGCACCCCCCACCCGGTCCGCACCGCCGGCAGCGCGCTGCTCCAGGCCAGCGCGGCGAAGAGGCTCAGCCCCGCCCCCTTCAACACGTAGTACGAGGCGAGCGGAACGGCGACGTCCACGAGCAGCGGAAGCAGACCGCCCAGCACCGTCCGGCCCCGCGAGGGCGCGGCGGCAACGGCCGGGGCCGCCGCGTACGTCGTGGCGGGGGCGGCGAGGGTGGCGGCCGGGCTGCTCATGACGGGGTCCTCCTCCGTGGCGGCGGGCTCCTCGGCGGCCCCGCTCTCGATACGTACAGACTGGCCCCCGGGCCCCGGTCCCCGGCAGAGCCGCGTGTACCGGACTCCGTATGACGAATGTCAGGTCCCGCGCATGACGGGCCCGCGCATGACGGGCCGCGGTAATCCGTTCGCCGTGCCCGGCGCCCCGGTGTTCTGATGAGGCCATGACCGTCCCGACCGGCCCGAACGCCACTCACGCCCCGGCTGCCCCGGACACCCCGAGCGCCCCGGACACCTCGGCCGTCCCGCCGTACCAGATCCGCGCCCGGCACACCGACACCACCGTCACCGTGTACCAGGCGTACCGGCCGGACCTCGGCCTCCCGGCCGCCCGGGACGGCCGCTTCCCGGAGGCGTGGAAGCGGGACCGGATGACCTGGATCAAGCCGAGCTTCCTGTGGATGATGTACCGCTGCGGCTGGGGCACGAAGGAGGGTCAGGAGACCGTGCTGGCCGTCGAGATCACCCGCGCGGGCTTCGACTGGGCCCTGGACCACGCCGAACTCTCCCACTACGCCAGGGAAGTCCACCCGGACCGCGACACCTGGCGGCGGAACCTGCGCCGCGCACCGGCCCGCGTCCAGTGGGACCCCGAGCGCGACCTCCACCTGGACCGGCTGCCGCACCGCTCCCTCCAGCTCGGCCTCTCCGGCGAGGCCGCCCGCCGGTACGCCGACGAGTGGACGGTCTCGATCCGTGACGTCACCCCCCTGGCCCGCCGGATCCACGGACTCGTACGCGACGGCCGTCTCGACGAGGCGGCCGCGCTGCTGCCCGAGGAGTCCCCGTACCCGCTGGGCGGCGCCCCGGTCCCGGACCGGACGGCGACACGACCGTAGGCGGCGACACGGCCGTAGGGATGGAAAATCCGGGCAAATCCCCCAGGTTGTTCCCAGGTCCCACTACGCTCCGCGCATGATCCCGCACGCCTTGATGCCCCTTGCCGCGTCCGGTCTGAAGATCGACTGGACCAGGATGCCGACCTACAACACGATCATGTCGGTGGCCGCCGGCGCCGGACTGCTGCTCGTGGTGGCGCTGGGCTACCGGCTGCTCGCCCCCGGGCGGGAGGTCTCCTTCGAAGGCTGGTCGCTCGCTTTCGCGGCACTCGGCTTCACCCTCGTCACCACCGGCCTGCACATGACCCTGACCTGGCCGCTCGCCGGGCAGGGCTTCCCGTTCGACAACGTCATCTTCGGCGAACCGGCCCTGGCCTTCGGCGTCTTCCTGCTCACCGCCTCCTTCTACCTGTGGAAGCGCGGCCCCGAACTCCTCGGCGACGACCGGGTCGTCCGCGCGGCCCGGATCACCGGACCCATCTCGGTGTTCGTCTTCGGCATGGGCCTCGCCTGCTTCGGGATCGCCGCGGCGGGCTGGAAGTACACCCTCTTCGCCGCCCCGCCGGAGGAGCCCATCTCCGGGGAGTTCGCGAAGTGGCCGCTGCTGGAGGCGAGTTTCATGTCCGGGCTGTACGTCCTGGTCGGGATCGGGGCGCTCCTCCTGCCGTTCGCGCTGCGGCGGCCCAGGGGCTGGATGGCCCCGGTCATCGGCGTGGTGTGGGCGATCGCCGGAATCGCCTTCCTGCTCTTCGGCGGGCTGAACTACTTCACCCACATCGGTCTCATCGTCAACACCATGTGAGGCGGGAGACGCCCCGCGGGGCGGAGGGGCGGGCCCGGCCCGGCGCTCACCAGCCCGTGGCGCCCACGACCTCGGCCGCGATGTCCGCGACCGTACGCCCGTCCGTGGCCACCCGGACCGTGTCCGCCGGTACGCCCTCCGCCAGGAGCCGGGCCCTGCGCCTGCTGTTCGCGACCTCGTACTCCAGCCCCGAGCCGATCTCCCGCCCCGCGAGCCGCTCGTACGTCGTGGCGTCGGAGGCGGTGAGCAGTACGCGGACCAGGCGCACGTCCGGCCCCATCGCCCGTTCGAACATCACCGCCGATTCCGGCAGGACGCACACGGTGTTGGTGTAGACGAGGCGGTGGTGGCCGAGCGCCGCGTAGTTCGCCCAGAGGGCCGTCAGATTGCGCCCGGTGATCCCGGCCCGGTGTGGATCGCCGGCCGGCGCCGGATGGACCTGGCCCACCAGATCGCCCTCCAGGAGGGCGTGGGCCGTCCCGGTGCCCCGGAGCAGCGCCGAGACCTCCCAGGCGACGGTCGTCTTGCCCACCCCCGCGCGCCCGCCGATGAGCAGTGCCTCGGCCGGCCGGTGGCGGTCCGTGTGCTCCGTGTGTCCCATGCGCGGCAGTGTGCCGGTCGGCCCGGCCGGACGCGACGGACTTTCCGGCGGGGCTTCTGGTGGGCCTCCCGGAGGGCCTTCCGGCGGAGCCGGTTCCGCTGCGCGCCGCCCGGCCCGCCGTGGGGCCGGGCCGGACGGCGCGGGGCTCAGAGCTCCGACACGTGGTACGGCGAGACGGTCATCCAGCCGTTGCCCGCGGCGCCGTTGCGCTTGCCGCTGCTGGACCTGGCGAGGCTGTACCAGGACTCGACGTAGTCCGGGTCGTCGGTCCACCAGCTGGTGGGGATGGCGTCGAGCAGCGCGTCGGCCAGCGGGATGTACACACCCTGGTCGGTGATGGTCAGCAGGACGGTGGCGATGGCCTTGGCCAGGGCCTGGTAGTTGGTGTCCCCGTCGTCCTCCATCATGACCGCGTCGGCCAGGTCGTACTTGTAGTTGGACCAGTTGACCAGGACCTGGCCCGGGTAGTAGGTGGTGTCCGCCTTGTTCAGGTACGGCATCTCCACGGTGTCCACGCGCGGCTTGCCGTCCTTGCCGAAGCCGGTGACCAGGGTGAAGATCTCGGCGTCGCCCTTGAAGAACGGCTCCTGGACGTCGGCGACCCGCACCGAGTCGACCCGGGTGGTGTCGATGCCCGAGGCGGCGGCCAGGGTGCTCGCGGTGGTGGCGGGCGCGGGGGCGTTGAGGCCCTTGGCGGCCAGGGCCCCGTCGATGACCTTCAGCCCCTCGGCGACCGCCTTCGCCCCGTCGATGCCGACGAGGTAGACGGGGCGGGAGGTGGGGGTGTCCAGGGCCAGCCGGTGTGCGGTGCCCCGGCTGTCGTACGCGGTGAAGGTCGTGGCGCCGTCGTCGTCGGACGGGGCGGCGGCGACCAGCGGGGCGGTGCCCGAGGCGAGCCGTCCGCGCATCGAGGCGTCGGCCAGCCCGATCCGCAGCAGCGGACCCGCGCCACTGCCGAGCCCCTTGGCGGCGGCGACGCCCCGGTCCGCCTCGGCGATCCCGGCGGCGAGGTTCCGCCCGGCCGGTGCGGCGGCGCGGCCGGTCAGCCCGCCGAGCCCGACGGTGTCCGCCGCCAGGGCGGCCCGGCGGACCTCGCCGCGCCAGGCCGGATCGGCCAGCGAACGGGCGAGCGCCCGGGCGGTGGCGTCCTCGATGCCGGAGACGGAGGAGGCGGCGGCCGGGGCGGCGGCGGAACCGCCGGACGCCGGATGCGCCGGGGCGGCCAGGGCGGTGCCCTGGAGCGGAACAAGTGCGGTCGCGGCCAGCGCGACCCCGATCAGGGCCGTGCGCAGCGGTGTGGAAGCACTCAAGACGATGTCTCCTGTGAAGAGATGGAGCACGACGGGGGGTGTCGAAGCGGCCACCGGTGTCCGGCGGTGGGGACGGGGGAGCGGCACATCGATCTATGCGAGTAGACCGTGATTGAGTGTCCATGACAAGACTTGCTTTTCTCTCCGGGTTCCGATCCTCGGACCGGACCCGACGGGCCGAACTCACCGTTCCTGACTGGTCATTCCGCCATATTTCCGGCCGTCGTTGCCGCATCGAGACCCATCCGCAACGGCTTCGTCTGCTTCCGGACGCCCGCCTTGAACGTCACATTCACAGCTGGCCGACAGGGCCACGAAGGCATCGAGGGGGACGAACGACGATGGAACGCCGAGCACCGGAAGGCCGGGCAGGGGAACGCCGAACACGGGAACGCCGGGTCGCGGGAAGCCGGGCGGCGGGAAGCCCGGCCACGCACCGGAGGCGGTACGCGCGTACCCGGCAGGGGGCGCTGGGGGCGCTGCTGGCGGGCGGCATGCTGCTCACCGGATGCTCGGCTCCCACGACCACCACCGACCGGGCCGCCTCCTCCGACCGCCGGGACGCCCCCGTCCCCGCGTACGGAGCGCCGGGCGGCGCCGAGAAGCCGGGCGGTGCCCGCGGGAAGGACAGGGCGGCGGAGAAGGGCGGGGTCGCGGAGAAGGACGGGGCGCGCGAGTCCGCCCAGCCCGACTACCTGTCCACCTTCGCGCTGGACGTCGACACCGCCTCGTACGGCTACGCCCGCCGCACCCTCGGCAGCGGCCGGCTGCCGGACCCCGCCACCGTGCGGCCCGAGGAGTTCGTCAACAGCTTCCGCCAGGGCTACCGCCGCCCGGCCGGCAAGGGCTTCACCGTGAACGTCGACGGGGCCCGCGTCGGGGACGGCGGCTGGTCCCTGGTGCGGGTGGGCCTCGCCACCAAGGCCGCCCTCACCCGCGACGAACGGCCGCCCGTCGCGCTCACCTTCGTCGTCGACATCTCCGGCTCGATGGCCGAACCCGGCCGCCTCGACCTGGTGAAGAAGTCCCTGGGCATCCTCACCGACGAACTCCGCGACGACGACTCGATCGCGCTGGTCACCTTCAGCGGCAGGGCGACGACCCTGCTGCCGATGACCCGGCTGCGCGACCACCGGGGCAGGATCCGCGACCGGATCGACTCCATGGAGCCCACCGCCTCCACCAACGTCGAGGCCGGTGTCCGCCGAGGCTACGAAGAGGCGGTCGAGGGCCGCGTCGAGGGCGCCGGCAACCGGGTCGTCCTGCTCTCCGACGCCCTTGCCAACACCGGCGGGACCACGGCCGGGGCCATCCTGGAACGCATCGAATCCGCCCGTCGCGCCTACGGCATCACCCTCTTCGGGGTCGGCGTCGGCAGCGAGTACGGCGACGCCCTGATGGAGGAGCTCACCGACAAGGGCGACGGCCACACCACCTACGTCGCCGACGAGGAGCAGGCCCGCAAGGTCTTCGTCGACCAGCTCCCCGCCCACCTCGAACTGACCGCCCGCGACGCCAAGGCACAGGTCGCCTTCGACCCGAAGACCGTCAAGCAGTTCCGGCTCATCGGGTACGAGAACCGCAAGGTCGCCGACGAGGACTTCCGCGACGACCGGGTCGACGGCGGCGAGGTCGGCCCCGGCCACACGGTGACCGCGCTGTACGCCGTACGCCTCAGGCCCGGAGCGGCGGGGCACGTGGCGACGGCCACCGTCCGCTGGCTGGACCCCACCACCCGGGCACCGCACGAGCGGAGCGGCACCGTCACCACCGGAGCGATCGGCGTCCCGCTCTGGGGCGGGACGAGCAAGCGCCTCCAAGTAACGGCCGTGGCCGCCTACTTCGCCGAGACGCTCCGAGGCGGGAGCCTCCCCGGCACCCCCCGGCTCGGCGAACTCGCCACCCGCGCCGCCGCCTTGGCCACCGCCACCGAGGACGCCTCGGTGCGCAAGCTGGCGGCGGCGATCGGCCAGGCCGACCGGATCAGGAACGGCGGGACGGACGACAGCGGCTCCGGGGCGGAACGGGAGGGCGAACTGGACTGACCGCCCCGCCCCGGAAACCGAGCGGCCGCGCGGCCGACGAACCCGACCGCGCGGCCCTCCCGTCACCGGGCTCGATCCGACTGCGCGTTCCGCTCTCCATCGGCCTTGACCGGGCTGCGCGTTCCGCTCTCCACCGGCGTCGATCCGGCCGCGCCGCGTTCCACTCCCCATCGCCTTCAATCCGGCTGCACGGCCCGCCCGGCACCGCGAGGATGTCCCCCATGCTGCCCTCTCTCCTCCTGATCCTCGCCATGATCACCACCGGCCTGTACGCCGGGTTCATGCTGACCTTCCTGATCGCGGTCATGCCCGGCCTCGCCGCCCTGCCCGACGAACAGTTCACGGCCGCCATGCGCCGCTTCAACGAGAAGGTGCCGGGCCCGCTCTTCCTGTGCCTCTTCCTCGGGGTGATCGCGTTCCCGGCGGCCGTGGTCGTCGTCGGTGTCGGCGACGACCACGGCGGCGGCGCCGACTGGGTAGCCGCGATAGCCGCCCTGGTCTGCGCGGTCGTCGGCCACCTGGTCACGATCGCCGGGAACATCCCGCTGAACACGGCGCTGGCCCGGTCCGAGGGCGGCGACGACAGCGCCGCCCGTACCGCGTTCGAAGCGCCCTGGAACCGCCTCCACCTGCTCCGTACGCTCCTGACGCTCCTCGCGTTCGCCCTGCTGGCCGCCGCGGGAGCCGGATTCTGAACGGCGGCGGGGAGGACCACCGTTCGCCGTCCGTTCGTGTCGTGGAGCTGTAACAGTCGACTCCCGGACACAACCGTCGCGCAGCACGGGCGGTCTGAATCTGCGCGGTGCCGAAGCCGGCACGACGGCCCCGGCGCCGCCCAGCAGACGACCGAACCCGAACGAAGGAGCCTCCGTGGCATCCCGCGCCCTCGGAACCACCGTGGTCCTCGCCATCACCGTGGCGACCGCCGTGATCACCCTCCCCTCCGCCCAGGCCACGACGCCCGACCGCGCGCCGGCGTCCGTGGGCCGGGCCGCGGCCGCACCGGCCACGAGCCGCGAGGACTTCAACGGCGACGGTTTCCCGGACCTGGCCTTCACCGCGCCCGGCGGGACCGTCGACGGCAGGGCCAAGGCCGGATACGTGGGTGTGGTGTACGGCTCCGAGAACGGACTGCGGACCTCCACCAAGCAGGTCTTCAGCCAGAACTCGCCCGGCATGCCCGGCGGCGCCAAGGCCGAGGGCGCCTTCGGCAGCTCCATGACCTCCGCCGACCTCGACCACGACGGGTACACGGACCTGGTGGTCGGCGCGAGCGGCGAGCAGAACGGCACGCCCCGGCTGGCCGGTTCGCTCACCGTCATCTGGGGCGGCCCGCAGGGGCTGTCCGGCGGTGCCACCCTTCTCTCCGGCGACGAGGAGTTCGCCCGCATCGGCACGCTCGCCGCGGCCGGCGACTTCGACGGCGACGGCAACATGGACGTCGTCACCCTCCAGGGCAGCGACATCCACCTCCTGTCCGGCCCGTTCGAGCGCGACGGCAGCGCCGCGTCCACCCGGCGCATCCGCGACATGAACGACCTGCGCTACACGGACATCGCCGTGGGCGACTTCAACGGCGACGGCCGCGACGACCTGGCCTCCGCCGTCCACGACGGCGACGAGTACGACGCCCGCCGCGTCCTGATCCACCAGGGCGGCGCGGACGGCCTCGCCGCCACCCCCACCACCGTCAAGCGGGCCAACGGCTACCGCCTCCAGGGCGGCGAGACCATCGCCGCGGGCAACATCAACGGCGACCGGTACGACGACATCGTGGTGGGCCGGATCGTCGAGGGCTACGACAGCGACCTCGACTACCCGCTCGCGCTCGGCGGCATGGTCACCTACGTGCCGGGCAGCCTGGCCGGTCCGCAGGGTGCCAAGGCCCAGGTGTTCAACCAGGACAGCCCCGGCGTCCCGGGCGTCGCCGAGGTGCACGACCAGTTCGGCGCCTCGCTGTCGATCGCCGACGTGAACGGCGACGGCTTCGGCGACATCGCCGTCGGCGTCCCCGGGGAGGACATCGGCAGGACGAAGGACGCGGGCTCCGTCCTCGTCCTCCCCGGCACGGCCACCGGTCCCACCGGGACCGGCACCATCGGCTTCAACCAGGACACCCCGGACGTCCCCGGCGTCGCCGAGGCCGGTGACCTCTTCGGCGGCGCCGCCAAGCTCGTCGACGCCGACCACGACGGCCGCGCCGAACTGGCCGTCGGAGCCCCCGGCGAGAACGACAAGGCCGGCTCCCTGTGGGTCTTCCCGTCCTCGGCGAAGGGCCCGACGGCCAAGGGCTCCTTCACCTTCGGCCACGGCGTCCTCGGCACGGTCGCGAAGGCCGCCGCCCTGGGCTCCTCCTTCAACCGCTGACCACACCCGGGCGGCCTCCCCGGCAACAACCCCGGGAAGGCCGCCCGGGCTCAGGCGCGCGGCTGCGGCCGTACGGTGAGGATCTGCTCGGCCTGCCCGACCGGCCCGTGGATGTCGTGCAGCACGGTGCTGGTCAGCCCCTGCCCCGTCGGCCCGAAGGTGACAGTGGTGTCCAGACCGGTCCACGGCCCTTCCGGCTGCCGGTGCAGATGGATCGTCAGGTCGACGTTGGGGAACATCCACTCGGCCGGGTCCTGCTGGACGGCGATCCCGTTCGCGGTGTCCACCAGCGTGATGTACGAGGCCAACGCGCCGCTCTCCTCGCCCGCGACCAGCGCGAGGGGCGTGGAGAGCCAGGCCGCCGTACGCCCCCTGCGGACCGGGGGAGTCCGGCGCACCTCGATGGACGCGATGTACCCCCCGTCCCACTGCCCGTCCATCTCCCACCGGGGCAATTCGTCCGGCGCGGGCATCGGCTCCCGGGGGCTGTCGGCGACGGACGAGGTGTCCAGGGACGCCAGCAGCCAGGCCCGCGCCCGGACCACCGCCCGGCCGCCGATGACGAGGGTCGCTTCGAGGAGCTCGATGGTCCGCCCCGGCCGGACGGTCTCCACGCTGACCTCGCACTCGTCGAGCGCGATCCGCCCCAGGATGTCGTACCCGATCCGCCCGACGACGAGCCCGCCCGCCCCACCCGGACGGCCCGCCAGATACCGCTCGATCTCGTGCGCCATCAGCCCGGCCACCGGACTGAAATGCTGCTCACCCGGACTCCACGCCCCACCCGCATGCGCCGTGGGCTTGAACCGGTCCGCCCCCGTCCGCTCGTAGTAGCTCTCACGGGCGGCGGCACCTGTGCTCACGGGACGGATCTCCTCGGCCGGGACATACGCGGATAGTTGCCTACTCCACGCATCCTAGGGAGCACGAACGCCCCGGGTCACCGTGGGCTGGGCCACAGCCGGGGTACCCCAATTCCGCACCGACCAGCAAAAAGACCCTCCCGAAGGAGGGTCCTCGATCGTGCGCCCCCGGCAGGACTCGAACCTGCGGCCAAGTGCTTAGAAGGCACTTGATGGATAGGGGAGTGGGGTGGCTCTGACCTGCACGGACGTCGTGTGCGGATGATGGGCGACGAAAACTTCGGCCGTTTTCGGGACGGAGGCAAGCTGGCGCACGCACCCAGAGGTGACAGGCCCCGGACTCGGCTGCGCTGTGTTGGGATGCCCAGGTTGGGGCGCGAGGCCATGCGACTGCTGTTCAGCATCCCGTTGTGCCAGCCCCGTAGGTAGCGGAGGCGGAGAGATGCCCTGGGATCTGCAACGGCCACGTCGGACTCCAATGCGGCCTGGCCGATCGCGGTGTACTCGGCGCGACCAGGATCGCTCCATGTGACGGTCCGCAGTTCGGGTGCCTCTATCCGGAGCAGGTACGCCGGATGCAGACATTGGACTTGGAGGACCCCTGCACCGCAGCCTCACGTGATGCCGGAGGCTGCGATGCGTGAGTTTCCCGCTAATGCTGCCGCTACATGTCCCGTACGTGAACAGGAGAGCCCAGTTCACGGATTCGTTCGGCAAGGCCATCAGCGGCCTGGCTGCTGACGACCATTTGAATGCTGCCCTGCAGGAACGAGACGTCGCCTCGATCGATGACGTCGTACAGCTGCCGGAAGAGCTGGCTCAGTGCCTCGGAGTTGCCTGTGTTGTTGAGCATGCTCTGGGTCACAGAAAAGGCGAGCTGCTTCTCCAGCGGCGCTGGCGCGTCCTCGTCCTCATCGCCGCGGCTCTGACCTCCATGGCTCTCGCCGTCACCTTCAGGGTTGGACTCGGATTCGGGCGCTGTATCCGTCCCGTCAGATGACGGTTCGTCGGCGTGAGGGGACGGAAGCAAGGGCTTGCCTAGCCTGAGTCGCTGGCTTGAGAGGTTGATCTCAGAGAAACCTGTGACCGCTACTTCCTCTCCTTCGCTGTCAACGATGCGTAGCAGGCTTGCCTGGACAGCGTCGAAGAGTGCCTGTCGTAGGTCGTTCTGTCCGCTGTAGAGGAGGGGAAGTCGAGGGGTGTTCCAGAACGAATCCCGCAGTTCGTCTAGCGGACGCCCGTAGTCGGATTCCCGGAGGTTGTGAAGCAGAGCTCTCTCTGTGAACGTCCCTTGGTCGAACGACTTGCCCTTTTCGACGAGCGCCTTCCACACGATGGCACCGTTGAGGGCGGTCTCCGTCTTATCGTCGAACGTCACTTCATCGATGACACGCGGCGCGTCGTCGTCAGGCTGAGCCAGGAACAGCACGTGCTGGAAGGCTCGCTTGATCGTCGTCTCGAGGTTACGCTTCGCCTCGTTGCGCTCAGCCACTGCCTTGGACTTCATATCGCCATCGTCTTGCGTCTCTTGGACACCAAGGACGCGCTCTGCAGCCAGGTATGCGGTCGCGAGACGGCGAGCAGCGTGTCGCTGTTGTGTGTTGGCCACAGCGAAGACCGCCGAGGAGGCCCACCTCGTGGGCAATTTCTCGGCTCCGAGCCCGACTGCCGCTTGGACTGCGTCGCGAGTGGCGCGATCTGCGCCATTGCGCAGGGTGAACTGCGCGGGATCAAGCACGACCAAGCGGGTGACGCGAGCATCATCGATGCTGGCACTCGCCAGTACCTCCCGAGGCGTCTGACCCTCTACAGAAGCCCGGACGAACTGCTTACGGTCGAACGGACCTGTGTCGGTGAGCCGTTCGGCGAAGTCGGCAATTACTGTGTCGCGCTCGGCGTCGGTGATGGTGTCACGCATCGCTCGCTGGAGCATGAGTAGCGTTTGCTCGGTGGACAGGAAGTACCGGGCCTGCTGCCCTTTCTGGCCGGGTGTGGTCTCGATGCTAACCAGGCCGGTCTCGGGGTCAGTGACATCTTTGATGACGGCATCAGCATCGGCGAACATGTAGGCGGGATCGGGGACGGCCGTCGCTGCCTTGACCTCTGCATCGGTAGCGCCACGGCGTCCCTGGCTTCGACCGGACACGATGGAGGTGAGGAAAATGGCCGTGGCCGCCCGCTCGGCGGCTCGTGGGTTGGAACGGTGCCAAAGCACGTCTTCATCGGCACCGCGGTTCGTGTCGAGGAGCCGAGCTGTTCCGCTTGTGTCCTTAACGCCAACGATGTCGTTCTGGGCCAGGGATCGGTAGTTGTTCTGGGTCTTGGTGTCACTGATGAGCCCGGAGCCGATGATGGACTCGCGGACCTGGGTGCTGGACAGGGGAAGGTCGCCCGGCCCGATGAGGAGCGGAGCCCAGGCTCCGGTTTTTCCTCGCTGCTGGAGGGCGAAGACGGTGGCGGCGAAGACCTTTATGGTCGAGCGGACCTTTTGGAAGCCGGTTCGGTTGGCCCATTCGTGTTCAGCCATGTGCATGAGCTGAGGGTGGAACGGATAGGTGCGGCTGACTTCCTCGCCGAAGTTCGCCGTCCATGGGGCGTGGAGGGCGTCATAAACCTTGGCCTTCCAAGGTCCGTTGCTCATTGCCTCGTTGTACTCGCGGACCGTGGCGTCGACGACCTCTTTGGCCGGCGGCTGAGCGAAGATGCGGCGACGGAGGATTGCCGCGAAGTCGTCGTTCTCGTGGACGCCGACGGGCTTGCCGTTCCGGTCGAGCAGCCGCTCGAGGTCGAGGCGTCGGCGCTCTCCTTCCGGACTCAGGGAGATGGAGTCCTTGTCCGAGGCGATCATGACGGCCAGCATCGCTGTGCGCTGGGTCTTCGTGACAGCGTCCAGGAGGGCGCGCATGAACGCCTGGTCCTGGGCCGTAAGGGCTTCGTCGCCGACGCCGTCCAGGCCGTTGCCGAAGTAGTTCATGATCTCATCGACGATTATCAGGACGGGCCTGTCGAGAGACCTGATGGCTTCGGAGATCTTAGAAACGTTGCTGAAGTGTTCGCGATAGGTGATGTAGCGCGAGTAGTCGCCGCCGAAGAGGCGCCAGAGGAAGCGCTCGTAGAGGCTCTTCGCCGGGCCGTCATGCTCCTCTACGGTCGCGCCCGGTGTCATGTTGTCACACGGAAGCACGACGACGTGAGGATTCTCAAGATTCTTCGGAAGCGGTCGGCCGAGGATTGTCTCGGCGTGTTCGAGAACGGCCTTACCAACGTCGGTTTTGCCGAGCTTGAGGGGGGCCTTGGCAAGGTGATACGCGCCGATGCAGGCGTGGGACTTACCGCCGCCCATGCCCTGGTCGAGCCGCAGGAGCGCGGGGGACTTGGTGTGTTCGTCGCCGCCGCCGAGCCTGATCGCGATGCGTGCCAGGAGGTCGGTGAGCGCCCCGGTGGGGTGGGTGATTTCGCCGTAGTACGAGGCATCTGCGTACTGGGGGCGCTGATCTTCTGTTCCATACACAGCGTGGTACAGCGACATCTGCACATCAGCGATGGACCCCGAGGCGTCCAGGATCTCAGGGCGGATCCGAAGCGCCTTCCACCACGGCGTCACACCGCTCTGCTTCACCACAACTCCTCGTTTCCTGATAATGGTCTTGATTGCTGCGTTGATTTGCGCTGCTCACCAAAGGGTGGGATGACCCTTTTCGGCAGCCTCGCGTGATGTGCGGATCTGCGCGCTCGCGATGTTTCGTGCTGCGACGTCGACGCCGCGCCGACTGCGCTGTAGACCGTTCCATGCGGCAACGTCGGCCTCGCCCTCGGGCAGTCTGTTCGCCAGGTAGGCGATCGCGGACCACAAGTACTCGTCGTCGTTGTCTCTGGCGGCGTCCACGAGGACTTCGGCGACAGCGTCCAGTCCATCAGGCCAAGACTTGGCCATGGCGAAGGCTACGTCGATGACGGAGGAGTCCGGCGTAATGGTGCTCTTGAACTCCTTTGTGGTGAGGAGGCGACAGCCCTTATCTCCCTGGTGCAGGAGATTCTTGACGTCACCCATATCCAGGTCGCCGGCCAGGACTTGCCATCGAAGTTCCGACTTGGGTGCCAGCTGTCGGCCGTAGAGGCGTACCCACCACAGGGCGAAGCGCGTGCGCGCGTCGAAGGAGTCCAGCGGCAAGGAGACGACCTTGATGTCTGCGGCGTCCTGGACGGCCTTTCGGGCAACGATCAGGAAGCGCTCCAGCCCCACGACATCGCCCGTTACATCCAGGATCTGCGAGTAGCGTCCTGTCACTTCCATCGCCGGTCCGGCGGATGCCATGAGCATGTCGGTGTGCGCAAGGCCCGACCGGTCCCAGAGTTCGACCCTCGACTTGACCTCGGCTTTTACCTGCGCCTCTACGGCGGCGAGGCGCCCTTCCCGACGGTCCAGGGGCGCAGGGCGGCAGGCCATGGTTAGAGTTGTGACGATGTTGGCGGCCGTCGCAGAAGCCCCTCCGGCCTCGGTCTTGGCGGGCCACGACCCTGTGAGGATCAAACCGGCTGCCGAGATCGCGCTGAGCAGGCGATGCCAGACTTCAAGGTCACCGTGTCCGAAGACGATGGTGACAACGCCGTCGTCGGTGACGACACGGCGAGCCTCTGCGAACGCTCGGGCGATGCTGCTGTCGTAATGCTCACGTGTGCGATGGTCCCCAGCGGGCCCGCCACCCCGCTTGACGATAATCTCCTCTGCCTTGTCCTGGACGCCCCCGGGGTGCGTAGTCATGGACAGCATCGGGTCGGCCGTGTTCATGGCCCGCTTCGCCCAGACGAAGAAGACGTCACTGGAGTCGCTGTAGTCGATCATGTCGTCGTACGGAGGGTCGGTGACGACAGCATCGAGCCAGTTGGGCCGGAACGGCAGCATGGTGGCACTGCCGCGTTGCACGGAGGCCGGCAGGGCTGAGGCCCGCTGCCGAATGTTCCGCAGTGCGGTGACAGTCTGCTTCGAAAGGGATTCCCAGGAACCAGGCCCAGACGACAGCCCGCTTTCGAACCAGTCGTAGGAGAAGGAGACTGCCGACTGATTGACGAAGATGTCGCCAACCTGCGCTCCGCCTGCCTTTTGCAGGCGGGCTCCCCTAGTGGAGCGGCGGATCTTGCGCATCATTGCCGCCGTGGCGTAGCCGGCGAGAGTGCGAGCGTAGTCGGGGGAGACGCCAGCCTTCAAAGTCTCCTGTGTCACATCGTTGATAGCGCGGGCCAGCCGGACCAGTCCCAGCGTTTGGCGCGCTTCGCATAGGTCACCATAAGTACGGTCCCCGTAATTTACAGACTGAATCGTCCAGGTATTCCCTGAAGGGATAAGTTCGTCCGGGCGTGCTGGCATCAGGCCGAAAGGCGGCTCATGTTCCAGTGCTTCCGCTGCCTGCTTCGCCGCAGAAAACTCTCGATCGGTAGGCTGTCGAAAGACCTTCGTCTTATCTTCCGGGTCAATATCGGCTGCCGCGAGGAGCATGTCCTCACGCATGCCTTCGGCGCTCAGGCGAGTGTGCACTGCCTTGGAGTGGACATGGTCACAGAACGGGCAGACAGCGACGCGACCGTTTGCTGAGTACTTGCTCTTGCCTGCTTGGACACGTGTCGGTGTGCCGACCGGCGGACCGTCGTGGACGAGAGCTTCGCAGACGCCCGTACTAGAGTCTGCATGGATACGGAAGCTCTGGCCGCTGTCTCCCTTTTTAGGGCGTGGGCGCCGCAACTCCAGTTCGCCGACCAGCGGAAAGCGTCTACCGCATTCCTGGCATGGAAGGGTTGAAGCCCAAAGGTAACCCCAGGGATAGGCGCCGGCGGACTTGGGATAGAACTCGTCCATCGACTTGCGGAAGCGGCGGCCGACTTCCTGGAGAAAGGTCTCTACGTCAGTGACGATGCGGTCCCTGTCCCCTTCGAGGGGCAGGGCTCCGTCGGTCTTCTGGAAGGGCAGAGACGGTTCCTGGCTCCAGTCCCGGAAGGGAAGGTCGGCGAGAAGGGAGCCTCCGAGAGCCGCGAACGGGGAGTAGTCGATGCCGAAGGCTTCGGCCTGGAGTCGACTTGCTTCGAGCGGGATCATGGCGCGTCCGGAAAACGGGTCCAGCACCCGAGGGCGCCGACCGTATTCCTGCTCAAGGATGGCCTGGATCTCGTTCGCACCGTCCGTATGGCCCTTGAGTGCCTTACGGACGAGATTCTGCAGGTCGCGCTGCTCAGCCTCGTCGTCAGGCCAGGGCAGAAGACTGGTGAGTACGGCCGCCTTGGCTTGGGCGACGGGACGCTTCGCGAACCACACCCAGAGGCTCGACTCGGTGTTACCGCTCCCCCAACTCTCGGAGCACGCATCACTGACCTCAGCGCAGGGAAACCAGCGTTCGATCATGCGTGTCATGTGGAGCTCTCCTGAGTACGGTCACGGGCAGTGCGCAGTGAGGACCCGGGGATCCGGAAGACGGCGTCGCCTCGGATGTCACCAGCGAACACGTTAATGGGGTCGCGGAAGCTACCAAAAAGCGCTCCCAGGCTGTCGTTGCACTGATCCACGACGTACAGCCAGTAGTCCCTCCGGTGCTGCATGGCCATGAGCACCTCGTTACCCGTCAGACGGATTCCTCGAGATGCTGCCGAGTCCCATACCCCCTTGACCTCGACCAGTTGCTGGTCACGGCCCCTCACCGCCCGCAGATCGTATCCCCGATTCTCCGTGTGCACGTCCGAGACGACCCACCCCGCCTCCTGGAGGAGGCGCTGCACGTGACGCATGGCGATGCGCTCGGAGTTTTTCTCCTCGACCGTCTTGTCGACCGCACTCGCATAGACCCGCATGCGGCCTACACAGGTAGGTGTGGTGATCTCCACCTTGCTCAGGCGCTCCAGCTCCTCCAGGCGCCGCTGTGCCTGAGCGCGCAAGCGATCACGCAGCGCCAGGCGCTCATCACGGTTCGGGATCTGGTGCGTGAGATCGACGGGTAGGTTCTCCAGGTCACGTCGGGCGGAGGCAAACCAGTCGTCGCGAACCTCCTGGTACTTCTTACGGGTGTCACTGGCGAGCTGGTTGGCACGCTCCTCGGCCAGCTGTCCGCGGGCCGGGTGCGGCACACCCCCCGACTTGGTCGTGGGCACTAGGTTGGCCAACGTCTCCCAGCGGACGGGGTACGCGTCGCCCGTCTCGTCGATGCGGATCAGCCCTGCCCAAGCAGTTCGGCGTTTCCCCCCAACCTCGGTCAGGGTGGCCTCGTAGGCATGCAGCTCGTAGCCGGTGATGCTGGTGGGATCCTCGGCTGCGCCCCCACGGTAGAGGTCGGGGGCAAGCCCATCAGCGACGTACCCGATGAGATCGCCGAACGCGAGGCTGCCGGGACCAAGAGGCAAGGCCCGGGACGTATCCGCGTTTCCTGCGTTGTCCCTCAGAGCCTGGCTGCTGGTGGCCACCAGAGCCTGGTCCCCACCCCCGAGCCCTGCAGGGAGGGCGGCGTCTGAGGTGAGGAGCAGAATGCCGTCACCGGCCGCGGTGTTCTGCACACGCAGAAGGTCGGCGGAATCGAGCCGTTTGAGGAACGCCTCGACGATGGCGGGGTTGATGCGTTCGAGAAGGTCTTGCTGGAGAAGGGTCAGCGCTGCCATGGCTTCGACCTTGCTGGCCAGCTCGGCTTCCTGCGCTCGGGCCTGCCGGGCCCGCCTGCGGAGGTCCGCCACGGTAATCCGGCGGGCGGCTTCTTCCGCGGCCTGCCGCCGCTCCGCGTCATCGCCGTAGAGGGCCTGGAGCCACTCCTCATACCGGATGCCGGCGAGCTCGGCTACGAGGGAGAGGCTGTCGAACATCTGACCGTCGAGCTCGTTGGCAGCAGTGACGAACCGATCGAGAAGGCGATGCAGGGTCGCGCCTTCCCGGGTGTCGACGGCGACGAGGTTGAACAGTTCAACATCTCGGGTCTGGCCGACACGGTGGATGCGGCCCATCCGCTGTTCAAGCCGCACCAGGGACCACGGGATGTCGTAGTTGATCAGGACGTGCGCCACCTGCAGGTCGATGCCTTCGTTGCCTGCGTCGGTGGAAACGATGATCTGGAAGTCGCCGCGCATGAAGGCGGCTCGCACCGCGTCGCGCTCGTTGTTCGGCTGCCGGCCGGAATACATGCGGGCGGTGTAACCCTCACGCTCAAGCCGCTCGGTGATCCACTCCGCAGTGTCCGCGAACTCCGTGAAGATCACTGCCTGCTGGTCGCTGCCGGGGTCGATGCCTTCGGGCGCCAGGCACCCATCGATAAGCACTCGCCACTTTGAGGGAGAGATCATCGGATCCTGGAGGACCTGGTCCACCTGCTCGACAAGATCAGAGATGGCCTTGCGCTCGGCGCGGGATGCGGCCGAGTCCGCGTTGACGACCTGAGCCTCCTCGCGGCCGGCGTCGTCCTCACCGTAGGGATCTGCCTGCACGGAGGCTTCGGCCGCGGCAAGCCGCCCCATATGCTCCTGCCGGCGCCTCAACGTCTCGCGCAGCGCGAAAAGAGAGGAGGCAGCCCGCTTGCCGTAGACCATGCGAGCAAGCGGCTGGGCATTAGGCAGCATGTAGCGGTCCACCATCGCCAGTGCCTGGGTGTAGACCGAGAGCTCCTGGCGGCTCAGCGGAATACGGTGATTCGTGGCCCGGCGGCGCTTGAAGAGACGACTTTGGCCGTCGTAGTCGACCAGGTCCTCCTTCATCCGACGAAGGAAGTGGATCGGTCCGGGCGTGAGCTTGGACAGTTCCTGCGACTGATCGTCGCCGGGATCCGGGTAAATGTCGGGGTCCACCAGATGTAGAAGATGGCGGAACAGCCACTCGGATCCGCGATGCGGCGTCGCTGTCATGAGGAGAGTGCGAGGCGCCCGGGACAGGAGCCGACCCACCCTGTGATACGTCTGCGCCGTGGGGGTCAGCCTGTGAGCTTCGTCGAATACGACGATGTCCCAGCCCGCGCGGTCCGGACGGATGGCCTCCTGTACGGCGCCGTTGACTGCCGCCAGCTCAAGTGACACAACCCACATGTCGTGAGTCACATCGAGGGCGTGCTCACGGACGGTGTCGGCGGTGATCCGGCGAAGCCCCCCATCGAAGAACCGGTCGAAGTCGGCCTGCCACTTGGACACCAGGTTGGCTGGCGCGACGATCAACGCCTTGCGGATGAGCCCGTACCGCTGCATCTCACGGAGATAGAGCCCGGCCATGATCGTCTTACCAGTGCCCGGCTCGTCGGCGAGCATGAAACGCAACCACGGCTGCGGCAACATGGCCCCGTAAACCGCGTTCGCCTGATGCGCATAAGGGTTCAAGGGTGACGACGCGAGGAGGGTGCTGCTCGCATTGGTCGCGGCGGCGCCCATCCACTGAGTCCACATGCCAGCCAAGATTCGAGCGGAGGGAGCACCGCCGTCCCTCACCAGCACCTGCACCCGGGCTGCTTCCTCGGCAGTCAGCTCGGCTTTGTGGAGAGCTTGGTGATCATCGATGACGTACAGAGACCACCCTCCATCAGGCAGCTTTCGCGCCAAGTCGACGGTCACCCAGCCGGGCACAGTTTTCGGCAGGCTGACGCGCTGCCCCTGCTCGAATGCCGTCGCCACGAACCTACTGCTCCCCGCTATGTGTCACGCTCGCTCCGGTCGACCGTCGATGTCGACGGTGCGACTACACCACCCTAGTACCGGGTGTCTGCGACTCGGGTGTGTCGCTTGCCGAGCCCGAAGAAGCAGAACGTAGCCGCAAGGCTCTGAGGGCCTTCCGAGGAAGATCCTTCGATCCGCCCCCGGTCGAAGCCTCCAGGACCTGCGCCCCCTGGCGCAGGTCCTCTCCCGCCCCTTCGGGGGCGGGTACGGCGGAAGCACTGCTTCCGCCCCAACTTGCTCCGCCCGGGGCAGGGCCGGTGGGCACCTGCGGCGGTGCGGGCCAGTCGCTCGGCTGAGGCGGGATTGTCGAGGCAGGGGTGGGGTGCTGCGGGGCGGGTGCCATGTGGGGATCCTTCGGTGGGGCGGCGGGAGGGGAAGTCCGTGCTTCGTGGATGTCTCGACGGGGCTGGAGGCTGTCCGGCAAGGCGGAGGGGACGAGCCGGTCGGTCCGGGTTGGGGCAACCCGGACCGACCGGAATGGGGTTGACCTGCGGTTATTTCCGGTCAGTGGTGCTCGGGGTTTCGGACGGCCCCTTGGGGACCGTTCCGTCGAGGCGGTTTACAAGCTCCGTGAGCCGTCCTAGGAATTCTGAGCAACCCGTCGACGCGCCGTGCCAGCAGGTTCGGTCACTTTAGGGTCGGATTCCCGGTTGGCGAAATCACCACCGGAAATCTCTACGCGGTCCGCATCGCTCACGGCAGACAGGAATGCCCTTCCGGACCGGTCGGCGCGCAAGCTACAACACCACCCATGCCGCCACGCCCCCTCGCCATCGGACCCGCCGGACACGCCGCCGCCCACGCCATCGAACGCACCCGTACCGCTCGCGGCTACTCCCAGCGCCAGCTCGCAGCCCGCGTCACCGCGCTCGGTCGTCCCATGACCTTCACCGCACTCTCCCGCATCGAACGCACCGTCCGCCGCTGCGACATCGACGATCTCGTTGCCATCGCCACAGCCCTCGGAATCGCCCCACAGATGCTTCTCGTCGACGCCCTCGAGTGCTCAGGGGCGGCCGGGCTGGGCGAAACATAGCCGACGATCCCCGGTTTCCCTAACCGGGGATTCTCCGGATCATTATGGGTCCCGGAACGCCCGTCGATCCGATCCCTGCCAGAGTCATGCCCATTTACCGAAAGGGAAACCTTGCGTCGATCCCTGATAACCGCCGCCCGTCGCTCCGAAGAAAAGCTCACCGTCGACGAGCTCTGCGAAGAGCTGCGGATTTCCCGGTCTACCTTCTACGACTGGCGCCAGAAGGGACGCGCGCCCCAGTGCGTGAAACTCCCGAACGGCAGCCTGCGCGTCCGCCGCAGCGACCTGGAGAACTGGCTCATCGACTGTGAGGCCGCTGCGTGACCAACCGGTCCTACAAGGTCCGCTTCTACAAGACGGAGGTCTACAAGGGGAAGCGCGGCACCACCCACACCGTCCGCTGGTCGGTCGACGGCCGGCGACACGGCGAGACGTTCAAGAAGAGCGCGCTCGCCGAGTCCTTCCGCGCCACCCTGCTCGTCGCCGCCAACAACGGCGAGCCCTTCGACCTGGACACCGGCCGCCCAGCCTCACACGCCGCGCCCTCCACCGAGATCACCTGGTACGAGTTCGCCCTCCAGTACGTCGACATGAAGTGGTCCCGCATCTCGGCGAACAACCGCATCAGCACCGCCAAAGCCCTGACCAAGGCCACGCTCGCCCTCCTCCGGGCCGAACCTGTCCAGTACGAGGGCGTCGACGTCCGCAAGGCGCTGCGCCGTTCCTCGCCAGGATCGCGGCGGCGGGCCACCGTACGGTTGACGTCGTCGGGCTGCTCGGCGGCATGGCCGAGAGCGAGGACGAGTACGGGGTGGCGACGGGCGGTGTCCGGGCGGCCGTGGCCGCGCAGTTGGAGCTGCTTCTGCCGTTGCTGGCCGATGCCGAGTCGGACGTCCGGCGGACCGCCGCCTGGGCGGTTTCACACACCCGCGACGGCAGAACCGTCCTGCCCGCCCTGGAGATCCGCTGGGCGGAGGAGACCGAGCCCGCCGTCCGGGCCGAGATCCTGGCCGGGATCGCTCGGCTCGACCCGCAGCGTGGAGCGGCTGAGGCGGCTTCCGTCCTGGACCCGTCCCAGCCTGCCGTGGTGCGGCTGGCCGCCCTCTTCGCCTGCCTCGACTCAGGCGCTCCGTGGTCTGATTCCCTGCACGCGACGATGCTGTCGCTCTTGCCGGCCGACTCCTTGCGCTCCGACTTCGACCTCGAACGCGGCGAGCCGCTGGCCGCTGTCGTCGAGGCTCTCCTGGGGCGGGATCACGGACCGGAGCGGGAGGCGGCGTTCGTCCTGGTCGACGCGGCCCTGCGCGACAGCCGGGCCGAGGTTCGGGCCGAAGGCACCTGGGCAGCCGACCGCGCCTGCATGCTCTCCCGCAGTGCCCCGCAGCAGTTGGCGGAGAGCCTGCGTGCCGCGGCTGTCGACGACAAGGCCGTGGTGGACATAGCCTCTCTCTTGGGGCGGTTGGCCCGCGCCGCCGAACCAGCTGCGGACGCGCTCGCCCCTCTCGCCGGACGGAACCTGGACCGGGAGGACGATCACGCCGACCGCGCTCTGGCCGCACTCGTGCTCGTCGCACCCGAGCAGGCCGCCCCGCTCCTCGCCGCCGGCCTCAAGCACCGCCCGCGCGCCCTCGACGCAGCGACCGGACTGTGGGACGAGGAGAGCGCGGCCTTCCCGTTCGACAGGGAACTCCTCGATGCCGTTCGCTCCCGCCTCTCCCAGCCCGCGGCGCTCAGCGGCAACGAACCGTGGCAGCTGACCAGCCTGTTGGCCGGGTGGGGCGCCGAGGCGGCGCCCGGCCAGGCCACCCGTGCCCTTGCTTCCGTCGCGGCAGACTGCGCTCCAGCGGATCGTGACACGGCCGTCACCGCGCTGCGAGCGGCAGCACAGTGGGACGTCCTCCCGGCGGCGAAGGCCCTGTACGACCTCACGGGCAAACCCGCGCCGCTACTGCAATGCCTCGAACAGGAACTCGGCCGGGGTGGCCGCGACCCCCGCGACGCAGCCAGGACCGCTTCCGTACTCGGTTCCTGCGGAGCGGCTCTGGCACCACTCCTGCGTGAGGCGCTCAGTGATCCGGGCAAGGACACCACGCCCGCGCTGGACACGGACACGGCCCTCGCCGAAGCTCTGTGGCGCGTCACAGGAGACCCTGAACCTGTCGTCGCCGTCCTCGCGTCGGTCTTCGACCGTGCCGCGCAGAGCCAGTGGGCCCGCTGGGCGGTGGTGAGGGCCGCCCGGACGACCGCGCTCCTCGGCCCTGCCGGTCGCCCGCTCACCGCCAGGCTGGAAGCGGCCCTCAGCGATCCGGTGCAGGCGTCGGCCGTCGTCCTGGCCCTCGTAGCCGTGGCGAACCCTGCCGCTCTGGACCAGGCCGCACTTGCCTCCGCCGTCCTGGCCTCGGCCGAGTGGGACGCCGATCCGGCAGGGGCCTGCGACGCCCTGGAGGCCCTCGGAGGCGCAGCCCTGAACGGCGACCACCTGCGCCGGCTCGAAGTCCTCGCAGACGGCGACGCCCGGGTCGTCCGCTCGGGAGTCGAGAACCGCATCATCCGCCAGGACGAAGCCTTCCGGGGCCGCGCCCGGGCGCTCCTCGCCACGTTCAGGAACGCCGCGACGTCCTGAGCGGACGACCACGAGTGTCGTGCCGGCGGCGCGGGACGTTCCCCTGCGCCCCGGCCTACTCGGGCGCCCCGGTCGACTTGGGTTTCGGCATGTGAACGGGCATGACGCCGAGAACGAGGTTCTCCATGGCCTCGGGCATACGGCCGAATCGGGCCGGCCAGTCGTTGACGACGTACAGTTCACCGTCCTCGTCCAGCCCGAGGAACGCGTGGCCGCCAGCGAGTTCTCCGACCGGGAAGAGGCGGTGGCCGATCTCCTCGCCCCATCCGCCGAACCGGTCGGCCTCGCCCAGCGCCAGGAGCGGGTCCAGGTCGAAAGGCTCCCTGGCGCGGGTGATGCCGGCGCCGCCGTGCCCGACCGTCAGCCCGCCGAACTCGCGCAGGAAGCCCTCGGCCGCGGCATGGGAGCGGAAGCCGTCCTGCTCCAGTCGCTGTTTCCAGCCCGCCGTATCGACGGTCCGTCCGGGGTGCCGGCCCGCTTCCCGCAGGACCTGCTCCACCTCGGACGACCAGGCGTGCGGCTCCGCCGGCCTCGCGGCGCCATCGGTGCGCACCAGGCCCGCCGCGAACACGACGGCCTCCGCCGGTTCGGGCGTCGCCAGCCGGACGACGTCTCCCCGCCTGTCGCGGCCCACGACCTCGTACCTGTCGGGGCGGGCGAACATCGCCGGAAGCGGTGCGCGTCCCCACTCCTCCCATCTGTTCCCCGTGGACACGCTCAGCTGCTGCATCGAGACCCAGGGGTACATCGCACCGAGCGTGGTGTCGCGGCCGGCCGCCTCGATCAGGCGTCCAAGGGACGGCGGCCCCTGCCGCTCGTCGGCAGGCCGAGGGCGGTACGTCTTCAACAGCTTCGACCAGGCTGCCGCGTGTGCGGGCGACGCGGAGGTGGAATCCATGCGCCGACCTTGACGGCGCCGAACGCTTCCGTCAATGGACGGCCCTGTGGCCACCGACATCAGCCGTGTGACGATCCCGGTGTGAACGCTCCAGAAGATCTCTCCGCCGCCGAGCGCGCATTCATGCTGAATGCCTTTGAGATCGACATCCTGCCGGGCGTCCGCGGCGATCTGGACGAACCCCTCGCATCGGCGCCGCCTGGAGAGCTGGTTCCCATACTCCTTCCCCTGATCGACAAGGGGTGGATCGATGTGTGCCGCGTCATCCCCTGGACGCCCCCGAGCGGAGGCAGCGGCTTCCAGCCCGGCCCGCCCCTCGCCCGCGAGGAACTGCTGAACGCCCTGACCGACGCGGACAGCTGGGAGTACCCGGAAAGCGGTGACTGGATCGGCTGCGTGACGCTCACGCACACACCGGCGGGCCGTCTGATCTCCTGGTGAGCCCCCTCTCCTCTCCAGCGGTCCGGAGAAGAGCCCAGTTCGCCCGAGGCAGACGGGGAAGAGCGCGAAAGGACTGGTCACGGCCCTGGGGCTATGTCAACGTGGACGACCGCCCGAGCCCTCGACCACGTGGAGGCGCCCCTGTACCCCCAACACTCCAGCGATTTCCGTCCTCCCGAACCTCCGTACTGGGTCACTCCTCGCCACTTGGCGGGCGATGACGAGGCCCTGGCTGACCAGGTCGGCGCGGCCCTCGCCGCCGCAGACTGGCGGATGTGGCCGACCGCCCGTGACACCCTCCTCTACACGAGCCCCAACGGGCTGTGCGGCGCCGAGTGGACGCGCGCCGCCTGCTCGTTCGAACTGGGAGACCTTCCGGTTGCCTGGCAGATCTCCGCCCGGTCGCATCCCGGCAGCACCCTGCCGGAATGGAACGCGTACTTCACCGCTGGCGTCCCCCACGAGACCCTGACTGACTTCCTTCTCGCCTCGACGCCCGCACGGATCCGGCCTTCTGCTTCGACAGCCCAGAGGCTGTCCTGGCGGCGGTCTGCGCCCAGGGCTGGGCCCGCGACATCGACCGTCCGCGCACCGCCGCTCTTGCCTCCGGACTCACGGCCGGAATCTCCCTGGAGGAAGTGCCTTCGCTCGTTCGCGATGCCGACCCGCGGCCCGGGAGACTCGGCTGGCAGGCGTGGGCCGAACCCCGCGTCGGTGATGCCTACCTGTGGTGTGCGACCTTCAGCGGCAGTACGCCGCATGACCTGGCCGCGATCTTCGCCTCCTCCCTCGCCTCGCCACACCCTGTGCAGCGCTCAAGCCTGCCCGCCGGGGTCGAAGGGCAGCTCACCGTCATCCACCCGGGGACCCAACGGCAGCGAAAAGCACGCGGACCGGAGTGAGGCAGGGCAGCGGGCGGCCCCGAAACTTCGGGAAGTTTTCGGGAAGTCCAGCCGCCAAGGGCCGTCTCTGACCGGATCCAGCCGGACGGATCCAGCCACCGGAGGTGCCCTGGCCAGCACCTCCTCCGCTGACCGAAAACCACCCCTGACCAGCAAAAAGACCCTCCCGAAGGAGGGTCCTCGACCGTGCGCCCCCGGCAGGACTCGAACCTGCGGCCAAGTGCTTAGAAGGCAACTTCACTAGCCAAGACTCTAACCAGGGGGAATGCGTTCTGGCCAGTCGGCTGCACCCAGCAAGGCACCTTGCCCAGGAACCCCTAGTGAAGGCGCCTAAGTTCTGTGAGAGCGATCCTAAGGCGGGCCCTCCTATGAGGGACCCGCCGTCAGGCTGTCAGCTCCAGCTCCTCCTTGATCTGCTTGTAGACCCTGGAGACGTACGGCCGAGACTTCCCTACCTTCTTGGCTGCATCCGTAGCGGAGAGCCCTTCCAGGTATGCATCCCTGATTCCCTGCTTGGTAGTGGAGAGCTGCGCCTTATTGGCTCCGCTCTCCGTAACCTTCTTGGGCGTAACCGTAACCTCTGGCGTAACCGTAACCGGCGTAACCATGGGCGTAACCGTAACCTCCTTCTTCCTCTTCTGGTTACGCGTAACTCCCCTCGTAACCTTCTCCTCCGTAACCTCCTGCGTAAGCAGTGCCTCCAGATCCCGGAACTTCCGGCGGTAGATGGGGGCAACCTCTGAAGCACAGATCAGGATTGCAGGGGCTATGGAGTGGATGGCCACTCCCACCCAGTCCCCATCCGCCACAGATCCCCAGGTGTTAAGGAACAGGGAAGCCAGCCCTGTAATCCACCTGAAGGCCACTGGCCAGCCTCCACCACTCAGGCCATGCCTAGAGAGAACTGCATCGGCGGAGATGGAGAGGATGAAGGCTGCATCGGTAAGGACACCTAGAGCCCAGCCAGACCAAGCCCAGGGGGAGTGAGAGGAGACCAGGGGAGTGCTGGTCATCAGTGAGTAGAAGACTGCCCCGGTTACGATCAGCCAGAGCATCGAGTTAAGGAGCTTGCGGGTACGGGTTACGCTCTTCAGTTCCTCGGTTACGTTCATTGGTTACGGTCCCTTCAGTGGTTACGGTTACGGTCTCCTGGTTACGCGTAACCTCCAGTTGGTTACGGTCTCCTGGTTACGAGAGGGCCCGTATAAGCGGGCCCCCTTGGTTACGCAGACTCCTGGTTACGCAGCCAGGACTGAGCAGCGGAGAGCTGGAACTCCTCTAGCTGCAACCTGTAGCGGAACAGGGGGCTGAGGGCGTTCAGCTTCCTGAGGATGGCTACTGCCTCTTCCTTCCGCCTCACCATCCCTTCCGCCCCTCGGTGCCGGTTCTTCCTGTCGGCAACTGCAAGCTGAGTAAGCAGAGCGTTGATTGCGCTGGAGTTGTTCACTGGTTGGCTCCTTGGTTGGTTACGGAGAGGGCCCGTATAAGCGGGCCCCTCCTGGGATACAGACCTATCGGTTACGTACAGCCGGAAGCAGATGGCGGAGGAAGGAAGGGTTGGTAAGCCAGTAAGGGTCCAGCTCCTTCAACTGCTTCCGAGTAAGAACGATGGTCTTGGGCTTCTTGAGCTTGTTCATGGTTGGTCCCTTCAGTTCAGAGCACGCAGCCTTAGCGGAGTGCTCGTGAGTGGTGATAGCTCTAACGGGGATGCCCTCCTTGGGTCGGGGCACCCCTGGACTACAGCTCTAATAGAATTGGCGGAGATGAAGAGGGCTGGCTACCAGAGCGCGTAGGCCCTAGCCGAAGTGCTCGCAAGGTCTGGATACAACTAAGGGCCCGTCTATGCGGGCCCCTGGTTCTCCTTCATCTCCGCCCCAAGGTACGCAGGCCCTAGCCGGAGTGCCGTCAGGTCTCTCAGGCTGTAGGCCCGTCATGCTGTGCGTAGCACGGTCTGACAGTTCTTACAGAGGGAGACTCTTACTCTGTGCATAAGTCAGTTCCAGGACTGCACCCTTACTAGGTACATAAGTCAGGCTCTCTACTCTGTGCATAAGTAGAGCCAGGCACGACGACTCAAAGAGGAGTGCCGGAAGGACCCTTACTCTGTGCATAAGTCAGTCGTCTTCTTCTATGCCGTCTTCCTCTCGGTAGAACCATCCGGACCGGTTGCCAACCTCCAGGGTGTAGGTGGTCTTGGCTCCCCTCTTCTGGCCAACCACGGTCTTGGTGATCCACCCAGACTTCTCCAGGATCTTGATTCCTCCCTGGGTGTAGGCGATGTGCCTGCCTGCCTTGTCGAGTACTCCCACGGCTTCGGCTAGGGACCGTTCGGGGATGGTCACCTCACAGCCTTCACCGGCAAGCCTGGCTATCTGCCGGGCCACATCCCTAGCACTCCGGGGGACATGCAGCCGGACTTCCCAATACCAGTTGGCGGCCTGTCCGATCGGGGGTGTGTGCTCTGCCGCCAGTGCGAATCCCCTCTTCTTCAGCTTCCGACACTTCTCATCCAGTTCCTCGGCGTAGTCCATGAAGAGCTGGCCCGTGGTGTCGTTCATGTACTGGTCTCCTTTGGGCATGCGGAAGGGGCCCTCACCGGTTCTGGTAAGAGCCCCTTGGTTGGTTGGGGGTACTGTTGTTCAGAAAGGGTGGAGGGGCAAACCCCCGACCCCTTCCGTGTGTTTTCCTATGGCTTCCAGCCGGCTGGAGAATGGACCTTTAGTCCTTCGGGCCTGCTGCATGCCTTCCTGGAGGACTTCCAGAGTTCCCCTGGCATCCGTGGCCCAACGGTGGCGAAGATGTGACGCGCGGACCTCACTGCATCAGTTCCCGGGTCAGCCGCTCGTACCTTTCCTGGCTGATGATGACTGCCTGAGTGTTCCCGTACCGGGTCAGCTCTACTGTTTGCCCCTGTTCTGCTGCCCGTACCAACTCGGGGAGCTTTGCCTTTGCTTCGCTGATCGCTGCCTTCATTACCAGTCAACCTCTTCCTCTTCGGTCTCTTCCTTGCCCCTAGGGTCCATGGCCAGTTCTCCAGTGAGCTTGAGTGTGGTGCCCAGTCGCTTTGCCTGCCCGGCTGCACCACTCCTCTTGGGATCCAGGTGCTTCCTTTCCTGCCACCCCTGGAACGCCTCGATCTCCGCTTCTGCGTCGGGGTGGATGCCTTGCTCCTCAGCCCACTTCAGTAGGGAGGGGTCGGCGTAGAACTGCTCCATGCGGCCGGAAACTCGAAGGTGTAGCCACTGGTTGTGTGCCAGAAGCTCTGTACTAGTCCCTCCCTGGAGAACTGCCAGCACCTGGACAGGAACACCCTTGCTCTCCTGAAGGCCGTTGGAGATGTCCTGGAGCCGTTCGCTGAGAGACTTCTTGCCGGTCCCCCCCTTGCCCATCTTTACGTTGCCGTTGTCCATGCGGATCACGTACGTCCAACCCTTGGTGGGCCCGAGGAGTAGGCCCTGCCCCTCTATCTCCGCCACAGCCTCTCTGGCCTTCTCTGCCTGGTGCGCGAACAGATCCCATACGTGGTCCCGGCAGAGAGTGATGTCTATGTCTTGAGTGACGTACTCCGGCTTAGCCTCCCTGGCGCAGCCGATCACTGAACAGCGGTTGGTCTCTTCCATCTCTGGTCCCTTCATCAAGGCGGGGGTATAAGCCTCCGCCGTAGTGCCTGTACGGCCGTCTCCAGGCCTCTGGCTGTCTGTCTGTGCAACTGGTGGTGCTGCTCCCTGACTGCCCCTTAGAGAGGCTTGCAGAGGGATGCCTTCCTCCCTCGCCTTCCAGCCCTGGGGTTGCAGTGCTTACCGAACTCATGGGCGGAAGGGAAGGGCTGGCGGCAGAGGGTGCACTTGACCGAGCCGTCTGCCTGCTTCGAGTAGTGGCGCTGCATGTTGGTCTCCCTTGAATCAAAAAAAGGGCATGCCGGTTATCCGGCTGCCCGTGGATGGGTGCTGCTGTCTTGGTCCACCTCTGGTCAAAAGCAAGAGGGCCGGTTGCCCTGGACTGTGCCTAGGGATCAACCGACCCTCTTGCTCCCACTGAAGGGACCAGCTTCTGTGTACCGCCCGTATAGACGGGCGGGGCTTGTGGAGTGGGGGAGCTGCTTGGCTCTGACCCTCACTTATAGATGTACCCGGATCGCTACTAGACTGGTCGGTCAGTTTGCCAAAGTGTGATGCGGGTCACACTGATTGCCTCTCGGGTGGCGGAGGGGAAGGGGTGTCGATAGTGCCGACGCTCAGTTCTTCCAGGGAACCTGGAGAGCGACTAGCCCTCACTTATAGATGTACCCATGACATGCCCACTTGGTCTCGCCCGATCCTGCAACTTCTTCAGATCTCATCCTTGAGTATGACTCGGCTGCTGCTCATGGAGTTCCGGAAGCATCACAGGAGCCAGTCACAAGGCGAGGGGTAATTCCCTCGCCGTTAGTTCCTCTAGAGATATCCATAAGAGGGTGGCTGCCCTCATGTGTATCAATGCCCATGCCCACGCCCTCTCTTCTTTCCACCTCCGCCGGGCTCCAGGTGAATGCAGAGGGACCGGAAGGCATGCAACGCACAGTGACCAAGACTTTCCCTGATATCGACACAAAGTGACCCGGGGATGTTTAAATGGCCGCGTGTGTATGTGTATGAGACCCACTGGAAATCTGCCATGCATCACAGGACCCAAGGGGATTCGGGGCTGGTCCTGGGCGGGGATGGTTATAGTGCCCCTCTCGATCCGCCATAGTAGTTGAAACATTCGACCACTTTGCCGGCTGGAGGTCATCATTTCTCTCCGCCCAACCGGAAGGGGAGCCCTTTATTGGGCTCCCCGTGAGCAGCTATCGACTGTGCGAGGCTGCTTTCGTGCCAGGCTTATGCCTGAGCACTGGTCTATCAATTCTTGCCCCCGCACCTGGGGCATTCGCACGGCGGGAAGGCTGCTGTCATGAGGGGTTCTCCTGGCTCGACTCCAGCGGTGGGCCGTAATACCTCCTTCTCTCCGGTCCACTGGTTGACCCGGTACACGCCCATGACCATCTGAGGGGGATCTTCCTTCTTCGGCATGACTGGAGAGTGGCCAACCGTAAGGGCGGGCCACGACGACACCAGGGGCGTCATGTAGGTGTCCTGGGGGGCGTCAAAGCGGTGTCATTGCACGGCTGTTCGGTCTACCGTGGCAGTCATGACCACACCTGATCGCTCCCCGTCTTATGCCGGGAGAGCTAACGCGACACTGCGAGCGGTCCGCATGGGCCTGCTGCTCAGTCAGGATGAGCTGGCGAGGAAGCTGAGGGAGGCGGGAGAGAGGGCAGGGGAACCGAACGGAGCATCCAAGCGGCTTGTGCAGCGCTGGGAGTCCGGAGCCAGCAGTTACCCCAGGGCTGTCTACGCAAGGGCTCTGGAGGCTGTTACAGGGCTCCCCATTCATGCCCTGGGCTTTGAGCCGCCGGTACCTGAAGGAGTTTCCGAGGATGGAATGGGAGGGCATGACTTGCAGCCGTCCCCTTCTTCCTCCGCCACTCCGGGACGGGCCCCTATTGTGGGGCCCGCCAAGGGGAACTACTCGGGTGTCTGGCTGTCCCGCTATGAGTACTTCTCCAGTGGCAGGGAGAACACTTTCACCGGACTGCATTACGTAGTCCTGCTCCAGCACGGGAACCGGCTTACTGCCCGCTCTCTTCCTGGCTCCTCCGACTCTCCTCTGACGATGGACCTTGCAGTGGAGGGGAATGTGGTTACGGGAACCTGGAAGGAGCAGACCGCCGGAGAGGGGTACTACCAGGGGGCTGTCTACCACGGAGCAATACAGCTCCTGGCAGAACCTACCGGGCGGAGGATGACAGGGAAGTGGGTCGGTTTCGGCAAGGAGTTTGATGTGAACACAGGCCCCTGGACTCTGGTGTTCAAGGAGTCCTCCACCAATAAGGCTGCCCTGGAGAAGTACAACCAGCGTCCCGAGGCATAGCAGCCGTTCCGGCAAGGTCGGACGGCAAGAGCGTCCGAAGTTCTTCGGCACGCGAAAGGGAGGGCCTGCCTAAGCAGGACCCTCCCGTAAGCCTGTATGACTGTCTGACAGCCTCCCGGTTAGTACCTGTCTCCTTGTGCCTTGACCGCCTTTACGGCCCGGCTGGTGGCCATGTCAGCCGCGTACCTCTTCAACATGGTCCGGTCCTTCCATCCCGCCACAGTCATGACGTCCTCTCCTGAAACCCCGGCGGAGAGAAGGTCATCGGTAAAGGTGTGCCGGAACTGGTGGGGGCTGACAGATCCATAGCCACAGTCCTTGGCCCTTCTCCCGAGCATCCGATACAGACCGGAGTAGGTGAGCCGTCCCCTGTTCCTGGAACCGAGCCACAGCCATTCCCCGCCGCTGAGCTTGTGAGCTTCCCGGACTCGGAGATACCGAGTCAGAGCAACCACGGTCTTGGGCTGGAGAGGAATGATCCGGCCTTCCCCTGCTGCTCTCGCATCCTTCAGGGGAACTACTTGCAACAGCCCCTGTTCCAGGTGGAGATAGTCAAGGCGGAGGGTGAGGAGTTCTTCTGCCCTGAGTCCTTCAGTGAGCACCCGGATGATGGCGTGATCCCGGACCTTCTCAAAGTCCCTGACACGAGGGTGCCCGTTGCCGGTCACCTTCAGCAGTTCCCCGATGAAGTCGGCCGAGAGGGTCTTGGGCTTGACCCCGGTAGGAGGGGCGTACCTCTGGAGCTTCTTGTCTCGGTAGGGGTTGGGTACGTCGTACTCGGCTTCCAGGTAGGAGCAGAAGGTTCGCAGGTTCCTCTGAAGGGTGTTGGTTCCTCCTTGGTCGTGGCCGGTGAAGTACCAGCGGAAGAACCGGTTGAGCATGGCTGTGTCGATGGAGAGGAAGTCCTCTTCCATCCCTTCCGCCGTCATCCACTGGTCCAGAGCCCTGACTGCCTTGCAGTAGGCCGTGACCGTCTTCTCCTGGTAGGGCCTGCCGTGCTTGTTGTTGGAGGCCCTGAGGTGGGTTGCGTAGTCGGAGAGGAAGGCTGCCCTGGCCTCTGACTGGCTCTGCTGGTCCGGGACTGCCCTGAGCTTGGGGCTGCTGGTGCTGGACCTGAGAGGGGACCGAAGCTGTGCCGACACGTCATACTCCCGAGAGTGGGAGCTAGGCAAGGTGGAGTCCGTTAGGCACCTCACCTAGCTGCTGCCAGTAGGTGAGTGTCGTTGCCCTCTGGGGCCCTCCCTGCCTGTTTGTGCAGGTCAGCAAGGAGGGTCCTCGATCGTGCGCCCCCGGCAGGACTCGAACCTGCGGCCAAGTGCTTAGAAGGCACCTGCTCTATCCACTGAGCTACGGGGGCCGGGTGGTGGCCTCGGCGGCCTGGAGCCCTGGGGCCGGGCCGGTCGGTGACCTGCCGGGACAAGGATAGGGCTCCGATCACCTTGTCCTGGTTGCTTCACCTGCGTGGCACGATGTGGAGGTTCGGTGAAGCGAACCGATAATCGCAGGTGGGTGGGATTCGTGCAGCGCTTTTGACGTCTGGCGCGCCGGGTGTTGTGCACTCGTTATGCCTGCACCCCCACTCGTCCGCTCTGTCCGGACTTATTTCCCGGGCGAACCGGCGCGCAGAGGTGTCTATACGCTTCAAAAAGGCTCCAAAGTTGGGCATTCTTCGCATGTGGTGACCTTGGACGTACGGCCTCAGCTCATCGACGCACTCTCCGCCCTCCGCGACCGTGTCGCTGCCGTGCGTCTTCCCCTTCCGTTGCCGGGGGCCGAGCGCGCCCGGCAGAGCCGGAGCGAACTGCTCGCCCAGCTCGACGACTATCTGCTGCCCCGGCTCAGGGACCCCGAGGCGCCGCTTCTCGCGGTCGTCGGGGGATCGACCGGGGCGGGCAAGTCGACCCTGGTCAACTCGCTGGTGGGACAGTCGGTCAGCCGGGCCGGGGTGCTCCGGCCCACCACCCGGACGCCGGTGCTCGTCTGCCATCCGGACGACCACCACTGGTTCGCGGGGGTGCGCGTACTGCCGCAGCTGACCCGGATCTGGCTGCCGCCCCAGGAGGCGGGGGACCCCGGCCGGTGCGAGGAGTTCGACGGGGTCGACCCGCTCGACGGGGCCGGGGAGGACGACGCCGGCGCACTGCGGGTCGAGACCGCGCCCGGACTGCCGCGCGGGCTCGCGCTGCTCGACGCGCCCGACATCGACTCCCTGGTGGTCCGCAACCGGATGCTGGCCGCACAGCTGATCTGCGCCGCCGACGTCTGGGTGATGGTGACCACCGCCTCCCGGTACGCGGACGCGGTGCCCTGGCACCTGCTGCGCACCGCGAAGCAGTACGACGCCTCGCTCGTCACCGTGCTCGACCGGGTGCCGCACCAGGTGATCGGCGAGGTGTCACGGCAGTACGGGGCGCTGCTCACCCGGGCGGGTCTCGGCGAGGTGCCCCGCTTCACCATCCCCGAACTGCCCGAATCGGCCTGCGCCGGCAGTGGACTGCTGCCCGCCACCGCCGTGGCCCCGCTGCGCGCCTGGCTCAGCCACCGCGCCCAGGATCCGGCGGCCCGCCAGCAGGCGGTCGGGCGCACGGCGGCCGGGGTGATCGACTCGCTGGACGTCCGGATGCCCGAGCTGGCCGGGGCCGTCGCCGCCCAGTACGCGGCGGCGGTACGGCTCACCGGGGTGGTGGAGGACGCCTACCGCGCGGAGAGCGCCAAGGTCCGGCGCCGGCTGCGCCGCGGCGGGGTGCTCGCCGGGGACGCCCGTACGAGATGGCGCGGCTACCCCCGGTACAGCACCTCGGCCGAGCTCCTGGACGCACTGGTCGAGAGCCTCTCCGCACTCCTCCAGTGCGCCGTGGCGGCCGCCGACGAGGAGATCCGTACGGCCTGGCAACGCGACCAGGCGGCACGGGAGTTCGGCTTCGAGGGGGTTCGCCGGGAGGAAGGGGGGTGGGGCCCCGCCGAGGACATCCGGGGCCGGATCGCCCTGTCCGTACGCCGCTGGTGGCGGGTGCTGGAGGAACTGGCCGAGGAGGAGGTGCGCGGCATGGAACGCAACGCGGCGCCCGACACCGAGACGGTGACGGCGCTGCTGGCCGCCGCGCTGCTCGGCGGCCGCCGTACCCGGGGCGCGGGGGAGCAGCTCGCCGAACGGATCGGTGCCCAGGGCGCGCTGCGGCTGCGCGACCGGGGCGGGGCGCTGCTCACCGACTGCCTCGACCGGGTGCTGGACGACGAGCGCGACCGGCGGCTGGCCCCGCTCGACGCCCTCGACGTGACCCCGGAGCCGCAGGCCGAACTGATCGCCGCGCTGTCCGTACTGCAGAAGGAGAGGTGGCAGCATGACTGCCGTCACTGACGAAGGGGCCGGTTCCGCCGGGAACCCCGGGTCCGGCGAGGGGCCGGAGGGGGAGACGCAACCGGGTCCGGAGAGGGAGAAGGAGCGGGAGAGGGAGAAGGAGAAGGAGAGCGAGCGGGCCCGGGGGGAGGGGCGGGGCTGGAACGACGGGCTCATCGCGCGGCGGGCCGTGGACCGGACGGCGGAGACCGGATCCGCGACCGACCCCGCATCCGGCCTCGGATCCGCGTCCGTCCCGGACGACGGGGACGCGGATCCGCCCCAGGTCGAGGCGTACGTACCCGCGAGCGGTCCGCTCCGGCCCCGGCTCGACGCGCTCCGTGAACTCGTCGGGCTGTCCCGGGCGCGGCTCGACGGGGACACCCTCGACGAGGCGGGGCGGGTGCTCGACGAGGCGGCGGCCCGGCAGCGGCTCTCCTCCCGGCACACCGTCGTCGCCGTCGCCGGGGCCACCGGCAGCGGGAAGTCGACGCTGTTCAACGCCCTCGCGGGGGCCCCGATCTCCGAGACCGGGCTGCGCCGTCCGACCACCGC
Organism: Streptomyces sp. NPDC001108; assembly: GCF_053598535.1. Classification (NCBI taxonomy): domain Bacteria; kingdom Bacillati; phylum Actinomycetota; class Actinomycetes; order Kitasatosporales; family Streptomycetaceae; genus Streptomyces; species Streptomyces sp. NPDC001108. Next base: position 414,161 of record NZ_JBSFKL010000004.1, on the reverse strand, counting down.
CGCCCCGATCGCCTGCTCCTGGACCGACGGCGCCGCCGGGCTGCTCGACCGGCTCGCCGTCCCCGGCCGGCTCCGGCGCAGGCCGCAGCAGACCGGCGGGGGCGCCGACGAGTCCCTGGACGGCCTCGTACTCGTCGACCTGCCCGACCACGACTCGGCGGCGACCGAGCACCGGGAGCAGGTGGACCGGGTGCTCGCGCTGGTGGATGCGGTGATCTGGGTCGTCGACCCGGAGAAGTACGCGGACGCGGCCCTGCACGAGGGCTATCTGCGGCCGCTCGCCGGGCACGCCGAGGTCACCTTCGTCGTCCTCAACCAGATCGACCGGCTGCCCGGCGACGCCGCCGACCAGGTCCTCGACGATCTGCGCCGGCTGCTCGACGAGAACGGCATGGCGCTGGGCGAGCACGGCGACCCGGGTGCCGTCGTCATGGCCGTCTCCGCGCTGACCGGCGACGGGATCGACGAACTGCGCGAGGTGCTGGGCCGGTTCGTCCAGGAGCGCAGCGCGGCGGCGCGCAGGCTCTCCGCCGACGTGGACGCCGCGGCGGCCAGGCTCCGACCGGCGTACGTGGCCGAGGGGCGCGTCGGGCTCGACGAGCGGGCCCGGGAGGAGTTCGCCGACCGGCTGGCCGAGGCGGTCGGGGCGGCCGCCGCCGGCCAGTTGGCCGAGCGCGAGTGGCGCCGCAACGCCGGACGGGCCTGCGGCACCCCGTGGCTGCGGCTCTGGCGCTGGTACGAGTCGACCCGGCGGCCCGGGAGCCGAGATTCCCCGGCCCGGCCGGAGCCGCCCGAGCAGCGGATCACCGCCCGGCAGCGGGTCGAGCAGGCGGTGCGGACGGTGGCGGACGAGGCCGCGCACGGGCTGCCCGGCCCGTGGGCGCAGGCGGTCCGGGAGGCCGCGGCGCACGGCGCGAAGGAGCTGCCGGAGGCGCTCGACGCACTGGTCGAACGGGCCTGGACCGAACGGGTGTCGGGGGGAGGGGGAGCCGGCAGCTGGGGAGCCTCCGGCGCGCCCCGGGCCCGGGACGGCGCCGCGGAGTCCGGTGCTTCCGGAGCGTCCGGCGCCTCCCTCGCGCAGCGGGCGCTCGGGGCTTCCGGCGCGGTGCGGGGCTGCCGGGTGGGTGGAAGGCCGCCGAGGCCGAGGTGGTGGCCGGTCGCGGTGCTGGCGCAGGTGGTGATGACGCTGCTGCAGTTCACCGGCGCCTTCTGGCTGGTGGGCCAGTTGGTCGGTCTGTTCGCGCCGGGCTATCTCACGCCCGCCCTGGTGATGGTGGCCGGGGTGGTCGGCGGCCCGTTGGTGGAGTGGTCGTGCGCGGCGGCGGCGCGCGGCCCGGCCCGGCGGTACGGGCAGGAGGCCGAGCGGCGGCTGCGGGAGGCGGCGGCGGCCTGCGGCCGGGCCCGGGTGCTCGATCCGGTGGCCGCGGAACTCGTGCGCTACCGCGAGGTACGGGAGAGGTACGCGGCGGTGACGGAGATTTCCACAACCGGCGGGTAGTCCACAGGCCCCGGCAGGATTTCCGCCTTCCCTTCACTCTGGAACAGGCGACCGCGACCACGCGGTGGCCGTTTCGAAGACCGAAGGGAAGGCGGATCCATGAACGAGACTTTGGTGACCCTGGTGGGCAACGCGGCGACGGGAGTGGAGTTCCGGGAGACCGCGACCGGCGGAATGGCGCGATTCCGGTTCGCGGTGACGCCGCGCCGCTGGGACCGCGAGAAGCAGCTCTGGGCGGACGGGCGCACCAGCTTCTACACCGTGTGGGCCTGGCGGTCCCTGGCCTGGAATCTGTCCGGTTCCGTTTCGATCGGTGAACCGCTCCTGGTGCACGGCAGGCTGAAGGTGCGTGAGGAGGAGCGGGAGGGGCAGCGCCGTACGTCCGTGGACGTCGAGGCGGTGGCGGTGGGCCACGACCTGTCCCGTGGAACGGCGGCGTTCCGGCGGCTGTCGAAGGCCGAGCCGTCCCCGGCCGTACAGGCGGGGAGCGCGGACGCGGAGCGGTCCCCGACGGAACGTCAGGAAGGGGTGCCCGCACTCGCGTCGGCCCCCTGAGCGGGCCGGACCAGGGCCCCGGTGGCGGGCGCGGGGGCAAGGAGCGGGCGCGTTCGCGACCGGGCGTCGCGGCGGGAAGGAAGTGCCGCGAGAGGCGGTGGACGGGGCCGGAAGGTGAACGGCGGTGTTTCCGGGATAACGATTCCGATTCGGAATGGTTGTACGACGGTATGACGGGGGACTGTTCATCTCTTCGTCCTTAGGATTCCGAGTACTCACGGGGCACTTGAGTCGACTGGCGGGGCAATCCCCACACGCGCATCAGGCGCGGAGGGCCCCGCCCGGAGGGGAATTCTGTGTTTTCTGCTTCTTCAGCGACCGCTTCGTCGTCCTCGGAGGCGACGGCCATATCTCCGAGGCGGCGCGGCATAGCCCGGCTGGCCGCGTCGGTGATGGCATCCGGTCTGGTCATGGCGGGCGCCTTCGTCGGCGCGGGCAGTGCCGTCGCCGACGAGACGCCGCAGCACCAGGGCGGCGCGTCCGCGGTGCTGGACGGCTTGAAGACCTTCGACCGTGCCGTCCTGCACAGCAACGGCCGGAACCAGCAGCTGCCCGCCGGTCTCTTCGAGATGACCGTCGACGGCGGCGGCAAGCTCAAGACGTACTGCATCGACATCCACAACCCCACCCAGGACCAGGCGAAGTACCTGGAGACCCCCTGGAGCCAGACCTCGCTCAACAGCAACAAGAACGCGGGCAAGATCCGCTGGATCCTCGAGCACTCCTACCCGCAGGTCGACGACCTCGCGGAGCTCGCCAAGGCGGCCGGCACCGGCCCGCTCACCGAGAAGACCGCGGCGGCGGGCACTCAGGTCGCCATCTGGCGCTACTCGGACGGTGTCGACGTCGACGCGACCGACGCCCAGGCCGAGAAGCTGGCCGACTGGCTGGAGAAGAGCGCCACCGACCAGGAGGAGCCCAAGGCGTCCCTCGCCCTGGACCCGGCGGCGGTCTCCGGCCGCTCCGGTGAGAAGCTCGGACCGGTCACCGTCCACACCAACGCCGGACAGGTCTCCGTGACCGGTCCCGTCGACGCCGCCAGCGGCGTCAAGGTCACCGACAAGGCCGGCCAGCCCGTCACCACGGCGGCCAACGGCGCCGAGCTGTACTTCGACGTCCCGGCGGGCACCGCCGACGGCACCGCCTCGCTGACCGTCCAGGCCACCACCTCGGTCCCGGTCGGCCGGGCCTTCGCCGGCGTCACCAAGAGCCAGACCATGATCCTGGCCGGCTCCAGCGAGTCCACGGTCTCCGCGACCGCCACCGGTACCTGGGCCAAGAAGGGCGCCATCCCGGCCGTCTCGGCCCAGAAGAACTGCGCCAAGGGCGGCGTGGACGTGACCGCGAGCAACGAGGGTGACGAGGCGTTCACCTTCCAGCTGGCGGGCAAGGAGCACACCGTCGAGGCGGGCAAGACCGAGACGATCACCGTCCCGGTCGCCGAGGACCAGGCGTACGACATCACGGTCACCGGCCCGAACGGCTTCTCCAAGACGTTCAAGGGCATCCTGGACTGCAAGACCAGCGGCAGCGGCAACGGCGGCAACGGCGGCACCGACACGCAGACCGGCGGCGACAAGACCCCGGCCACGTCCGGCGGCAGCTCGACCGGTTCGACCGGCGGCTCGGGCGACCTCGCCGAGACCGGTGGCTCCAGCGCCACCCCGGTCATCGCGGGCGTCGCGATCGCCCTCGTCGTCGTCGGCGGCGGCGCGGTCTTCCTCCTGCGCAAGCGCAAGGCCCAGCCCACCGCGCAGTAGCGGCGGGCGGGAGCAGCAGTAGCAAGGGCGGCCGCGCGACAGCGGGCCCCCGCCGTCACCCCGGCCCCTGGCCGGGGTGACGGACGGACGGCGGACCGTCACCACCGCCCGTCGACGACCCCGGCACGCCGCACCGGCGCGCCGGGGTCGTCCCATGTCATCCGGCGTCCCATGTCATCCGTCGACCGCCGCGCCCCGGGCACGTGCCGACGCGCAGGGTGCCGGAGGGCGCCGGTGGACGCCTGGCGGGGCGTACCGGGGCGTGGCGGGGAAGTGTGCCGGGGCGCCCCGGGCGCAGGGCCCGCCTCCCCGCCGGAGGGCGTCCGGGCGGGCCCGGAATACACCGTGGGCCGTACTGGTTTCCATCCGGGTACCCCCGTCAGGCAAGATGGGTGTATCTGCCCACTCATCGATTGCCGGACGGTTTCTCTTGGCTGAGTACATCTACACCATGCGCAAGACGCGCAAAGCGCACGGCGACAAGGTGATCCTCGATGACGTCAACCTGAACTTCCTGCCCGGCGCGAAGATCGGTGTCGTGGGCCCCAACGGTGCCGGTAAGTCCACGGTGCTGAAGATCATGGCCGGCCTGGAGCAGCCGTCCAACGGTGACGCGTTCCTGTCGCCCGGCTACAGCGTCGGCATCCTCATGCAGGAGCCCCAGCTCGACGAGTCGAAGACGGTCCTGGAGAACGTCCAGGACGGCGCCGCCGAGATCATGGGCAAGCTCAAGCGGTTCAACGAGGTCGCCGAGCTCATGGCGACCGACTACTCCGACGAGCTCATGGACGAGATGGGCAAGCTCCAGGAGGACCTGGACCACGCCAACGCGTGGGACCTGGACGCCCAGCTGGAGCAGGCCATGGACGCGCTGGGCTGCCCGCCCGGCGACTGGCCGGTCGTCAACCTCTCCGGTGGCGAGAAGCGCCGTGTCGCGCTCTGCAAGCTGCTCATCGAGGCCCCCGACCTGCTCCTCCTCGACGAGCCCACCAACCACCTCGACGCCGAGTCGGTGAACTGGCTGGAGCAGCACCTCTCCAAGTACGCCGGCGCCGTCGTCGCGGTCACCCACGACCGCTACTTCCTCAACAACGTCGCCGACTGGATCCTGGAGCTGGACCGCGGCCGCGCCCTGCCGTACGAGGGCAACTACTCCACGTACCTCGACAAGAAGGCCGCCCGCCTCAAGGTCGAGGGCCGCAAGGACGAGAAGCGCGCCAAGCGGCTCAAGGAAGAGCTGGAGTGGGTCCGGTCCAACGCCAAGGGCCGCCAGACCAAGTCCAAGGCCCGCCTCGCCCGTTACGAGGAGATGGCGGCCGAGGCCGAGAAGATGCGGAAGCTGGACTTCGAGGAGATCCAGATCCCGCCGGGCCCCCGGCTCGGTTCCATCGTCGTCGAGGTCGAGCACCTCTCGAAGTCCTTCGGCGACAAGGTCCTCATCGACGACCTCTCGTTCACGCTGCCGCGCAACGGCATCGTCGGCGTCATCGGTCCGAACGGCGCGGGCAAGACCACGCTGTTCAAGATGATCCAGGGCCTGGAGACCCCGGACTCCGGCTCCATCAAGGTCGGTGACACGGTCAAGATCTCCTACGTCGACCAGTCCCGCGCCAACATCGACCCGAAGAAGACCCTCTGGGCCGTCGTCTCGGACGAGCTGGACTACATCAACGTCGGCCAGGTCGAGATGCCCTCGCGCGCCTACGTCTCCGCGTTCGGCTTCAAGGGCCCGGACCAGCAGAAGCCGGCCGGCGTCCTCTCCGGTGGTGAGCGCAACCGCCTCAACCTGGCGCTGACCCTCAAGGAGGGCGGCAACCTGCTCCTCCTCGACGAGCCCACCAACGACCTCGACGTCGAGACCCTCTCCTCGCTGGAGAACGCGCTGCTGGAGTTCCCCGGCGCCGCGGTGGTCATCTCCCACGACCGCTGGTTCCTGGACCGGGTCGCCACGCACATCCTCGCGTACGAGGGCGACTCCAAGTGGTACTGGTTCGAGGGCAACTTCGAGTCGTACGAGAAGAACAAGGTCGAGCGCCTCGGTGCGGACGCGGCCCGCCCGCACCGCGCCACGTACAAGAAGCTCACGCGGGGCTGATCGTCTTGGCCCGTCACCTCTACAGCTGTCCGCTGCGCTGGTCGGACATGGACGCCTTCGGGCACGTCAACAACGTGGTCTTCCTCCGCTACCTGGAGGAGGCACGGATCGACTTCATGTTCCGGCTGGCGCCCGGGGACGGCTCGCCGTCCTTCTCGGGCGGGTCCGTCGTGGCCCGGCACGAGATCGACTACGTACGGCCGCTGGTCCACCGGCACGAGCCGGTGACCGTCGAGTCGTGGGTCACGAAGATCGGTGCCGCGTCGCTGACGATCGCGTACGAGATCAAGGACCCGGACCAGGTGTACGTGCGGGCCTCGACCGTCGTCGTGCCCTACGACCTGGCCGAGTCGCGCCCCCGGCGGATCTCCGCCGAGGAGCGGCTCTTCCTCCAGCAGTACATGGCCGAGGAGCCCGCGGCAGCATGACGGTGCCCGTACGGTCGCTGGAGTTCGCCGACGCGAGGGAGGCCGAGGATCTCGCGGCCTTCCTCGGTCGGCTCCTCCACTACGACCGGGCCGCCGCCGTGCGGATGCAGGCGGGCGGCGGCGCGCTGGCCGTCTTCGGCAGGCCGCCGTCGTTCGAGGTCCTCGCGGTCCGGGCGGCCCGGCTGGCCGGACCGGACGGTTTCGACGTCACCGTGTCCGCCGGTGAACTCCTCGAATCCCTCGGGGAGTCCACCGGCACCGGCGCGCTCCCGGCCCCCGTCACCGGCCCGCCGTGGACCGGGGTCCTCCCGCCGCGCGGCGGCTGGCACGAACAGCCGGGGCTGCCCGGCCCGGTGGACCTGCGCACCGCGCTCTCCGCCGCCGTGACCGAATTCCGCGACCGGGACACGGCGCTCCCCGAGCCCCACCGCACCCGGGCGGAGCGGGACCGGATCGGCCGCGAGATCTGGTCGCGCCCGGTCGGCCCGACCCGGCTCCCGCTGCGCGCCGTGCACGCCGCCCAGTCGCTCGGCTTCCTCCGCGCGGCGCCGGACTTCCCCGTCGCCCTGCTCGCCGCCGGTTCCTGGCTGCGGCTGCGCACCCCCTTCGGCTCCATCGCCCTGCGCGCCCCCGGCAGCGGGCTCGGCGACCTCGCGGTGACCGTCGGAGGCTGACACCCCCTACGGGGCGGCCAGCGCCCGGTCGACCAGACGGAGCGCCGCCAGGTCCTGCGCCTCCTGCGCCGGATCGCCCATCCGCAGGGTGAACGTGGCGCTGGTCGCGGCCCGCGCGCCGTCCGCGGTCACCCCGCTCTCGGAGACGACCCCCAGATGCGTACCGCCGTGGAACCAGACCCCGCCCCGGACGCCGGGGACCGGGCGCCAGGCGATGCCCAGCCCGTACCGGACGCCCGGCGCCGGGCTCCAGTCCTCGGCCGCCACCGTCTCCTTCATCGCCGCCAGCTCGGCCGGGCGCAGCAGCCGCCCGCCCATCAGGGCGCGGAGGAAGACGCCGTGCTCGTGCGGGGTGCTGATGACGGCCCCGTCCGCCCCGCCGCCGGACGCCAGCGTGGTGTCGGTCGGCCGCTTCTCGCCGGGGAACCAGGTGTACGCGCGGGCCGCCGGCTGCGGCAGGTACGGGGAGGTGCCGGGGGTGGACGTCCGGCGCAGCCCCAGCGGCTCGACGATCCGGTCGTGCAGCTCCTGCGCCCAGGGGTTGCCGGTCACCGCCTCGACGACCAGGCCCGCGAGCAGGTAGTTGGTGTTGGAGTAGCCCCAGCGCGGCCTGCCCGGCTCCGGCAGCCACTGCGGCGGGCGGCTCAGCGCGGCGGCGAGCTGGTCGGCGGGGACGGCGGGACGGAACCGGGACCGGCGGTAGCCCTCGGGGGTGAACGCGTCCGCCGCGTCGGGGGAGACGGCCAGGTAGTCGTTGAGCCCGCTGGTCTGGCGGAGCAGATCGGCCACGGTGATCCGGCGGCCGTCGTTCCCGTTCCCCCGCACGGTGCCGGGCAGCCACCGCTCCACCGGATCGGTGAGCCCCAGCCGCCCCTCGCCCACCAGTTGGAGGACGAGCACGGCGGTGAAGGTCTTGGTGTCGCTGCCGATCCGGTACGAGGAGTCCCAGGGCACCGGCTCGTGCGGGGCGCGCAGATCGGCGGATCCGGCGCGGGCGACGGTCCGGCCGGCGGCGCTCTGCACCTCGGCCAGGACGCCGGTGGCGCCGGTGGCCCGGATCGCGTCCACCGAGCGCTGGAGGGCGGTACGGGGGCCGGCGGCGGCCGACGCGGGGGCGGCGGCCGTGGTGACCAGGGCGGCGGCGGTGGCAGCCAGGCCCGTACGGCGGCTGATCACCGGACCTCCCCGGCGGCCGGGCAGGTGAGGTCGGCGGCGGGCAGGGTGCCGTGGCGCAGGTAGTCGTCGACGGCCCGGTCGGCACAGGGGACCGGGGTGAGCCCGTCCGTGCCGCGCCCGAACACCCCGTGCGAGCGGATGTCGGCCGTCACCAGCCGGGAGCCGGTCAGCCGCCGGTGCAGGGCGAGGGCCCCCTCGTACGGGACGTTGTTGTCCCGGCGGGCCTGGAGCATCAGGACGGGCACGTGGTTGCCGATCGCCGTGGCGGGCTCGCGGGAGGGGCTGGTCCAGAACGCGCACGGCGCCGTCATCCCGTTGACGAACGGGCCGAAGACGGGCTGGCCGGACCGGCTGCGCTCCATGTTCCGCCAGTACGTCTCCGGGTCCTTCGGCCAGCCGCCGGCCGGCCAGCCCCGGTCCCCGCACATGAAGAGCGCCCCGCCGAGCATGCTGTCCGCCAGCTCCGGCGAGCCGAGCAGTTCGAGCAGTCCGGCCAGCTCCGGGCCGGGCTCGACCGGCCTGCCCGCCGCCGCGTCGGTCAGGTCGCGCACGGTGGAGGCGAGTGCCGCGTCGTACTCCGTGTGCTGGACGAACTGGCGCAGCACCAGCCGCAGCAGCGGGGCGTCGAGCGGGAGGCCCGAGACGGTGACGGGGCGGTGCTCCGCGCCGTCGAGCAGCCGCTGGACGCTCGCCCGGACGCGGGCGGGGGTGGTGCCGAGCCGGTAGACGGCGTGGTGCCGGGCGGTCCAGGCGGCCCATTCGTCCAGGCCCGCTTCGAGCGGCGCGCCGGACCGCTGGAACAGTTCGTACTGGGTGGCCGCCGGGTCGGTGGAGGAGTCGAGGACGATGCGGTCGGCGCGGCGGGGGAACATCTGGGTGTAGACGGCGCCGAGGTCGGCCCCGTACGAGACCCCGTAGTACGACAGCTTCGGCGCGCCGAGGGCGGCCCGGATCGCGTCCATGTCGCGGGCGACGTTCCTGGTCGTGGCGTGCGGCAGCAGCCGGGCGTTGTCCCCGTGCCGCAGGCAGCGCTCCGCCGTGTCGCGGGCGGACCGCACCGAGCGCTCGAAGTCCGCGCGGGGGCTGGTGACCGGGCCGGGCGCGGGCGCCGGGGCGGCCGGGTCGCAGCCGATCGGGGTGGACCCGCCGAGGAAGCGCGGGTCGAAGCCGATCAGGTCGTAGCGCGCCGCGACGTCCTTCAGCGCCGGGCGCAGCGACAGGGGGTGGGCGAGCCCGGTGCCGCCCGGCCCGCCCGGGTTGGAGAGCAGGATGCCGCGCCGCTCGCTCCGGGGTGCGGTGGCCCGTATCCGGGAGATCGCGATCCGGATCACCGGGCCGCCGGGGTCGGCGTGGTCGAGCGGGACGGTGACCTTCGCGCACCGTGCGCCGGCTTCGGTCAGCTCCGGCTGGTCGGCCGGACAGGGGCCCCAGTCGAGCCGTTGCCGGGCGGTGGCGGTGGCGGGGGCGGTCCCGGGGTCCGGGGCGGCCGACGCGGGCACGCCGCCCGCGAGCAGACCGGCCAGACCGAGCCCGGCGGTGACCAGTGGAACGAGGCGCATCGTGCTCCCAGCGTCGAGGTACGGCTTCCGTCCTCGACGCTAGGGGCGCGCACCCCGGGGAACCATCGGGCCACCCGGCGGAGCCGAGCGGGGGAAAACCCCACCCCAACTGCCGTTACTTGCCCGGCTGTTCACCGTCCGGCCAGATCTCGATGTGGTCCCGCTCCAGCTCCAGCAGCACCCGGTGCTCCATGCCGAGCGCCTCGGTGTAGTCGGCGGGCAACTGGAGCCGCCCCGCGCGGTCGAGCATCGCGTACTCCCGGGCCACCTGGGACTCCAGCCCCGTCGCGGCGTCGACCTCGGTGCGGCGCAGCACCTCCGAAGAGGTGCGACCGTCGCGGATCGCGACCGTGCGGCGCACCTCGTCGGCCACCGCCTGGTCATGGGTGACGATCACGATGGTGGTGCCGAGCTCCTCGTTGGCGCGGCGGAACGCGGCGAAGACCTGCTCGCCGGTGGCCGAGTCGAGCTCGCCGGTCGGTTCGTCGGCGAGCAGCACCGACGGGTTGTTGGCGAGTGCCACCGCGATGGCCACCCGCTGCTGCTGGCCGCCGGAGAGCTGGGCGGGGCGCCGGTCGCGGCAGTCCTCGACCTCCAGGATCCGCAGCAACGACTCGGCGCGGGCGGCCCGTTCGGCGCCCCGCAGCCGCTCCCGGCCGCGCAGCTGCATCGGCAGGGTGACGTTCTGGAGGGCGGTGAGGTAGGGGAGGAGGTTGCGGGCGGTCTGCTGCCAGACGAAGCCGACGACCTCCCGCCGGTAGCGGAGCCGTTCCTTCGGGCCCATCGACAGCAGATCGCGGCCCGCGACCGTCGCCGAACCCGCGGTCGGCACGTCCAGCCCGGCCAGAATGTTCATCAGGGTCGACTTGCCGCTGCCGGACGCGCCGACCAGGGCCATCAACTCGCCCTCGGACACCAGGAGATCCAGGCCCTGGAGGGCCTGCACCTCCACCCCGTCGGCGGAGAAGATACGGACCAGCCGGTCGCAGGCGATCAGCGCGTCGTGCCCGTAGGAGGGCCGGTCGCGGCGGGCGGCGGCCCGCTGTTCGAGCTCGGCGAGGCTGAGGCTGGTGTCGTCCGACGGCGACGTCATCGCGGGTCTCCTGACCTGAGTTCGGTGATCGGTCCGCGGCGGCTCGCCCACCACGCCTGGGCGGCGGCCGCCCCGACGGTGAGGACGACGACGCCGAGTGCCGGGAGCGTCAGCGACCACGGGGCGGGCCGCAGCAGGGCGGCGTCCGGTGCGGCGTCGTCCGTCCCGTTGAAGAGCGCCAGCCCCGCGAGGTCGACGCCCGGCGCCAGCAGCGCGATCGTCGCCCAGCCGACCAGCACCCCGCCGAAGGCCGCGGGCAGCGCCTGGGGCAGCGATTCCAGGGCCAGCAGCCGCCTGCCCTGCCGGGAGGTGAGCCCCATGGTCCGCAGCCGGGCCAGCAGCGCGGTGCGCTCCGGAGCCGTCCGCAGCAGCGACAGCAGGACCGCCAGCAGGGCGTAGCCCGCCCCGACCCCGACCGCCGCCGCGTAGATTCCGCGCGTGCCCCGCTGCATCGGGGTGTCGACGAAGGCCGCCCGCTCCTCGGCGCGTATCCGTACGGAGATGTCCTTGCCCGCCTCCCGGGCCGCGGACCGCAGCGCCTTCGGGTCCGGGGCACCGGCCACCAGCAGGGTGGTGGTCCACTGCCGGGTGAGCACCGCCGAGTCGACGAGCAGGAAGTCGTGGTCGGGGACGGCGGCGGTACGCGGCATGATCCCGGCCACCCGCACCCGGAGGTCCCCGGCCGGGGTGGTCAGGTCGCGCGGGCCGTCGCCCAGCTCGGCGGCGACGGACGGCGACGCGATCACCGGTACGGCCCCGGCCCCGCCCTTGCCCCGGTCCGCGCGCAGCCGGTCCGGCTGGAACGTCCCCAGCTCCGCCGTGCGGGCCAGCCGCGCGTACGCGTCCGGATCGACGCCCAGCACGGTCGCGTTCTTCATGCTGCCGGTACCGTCCGCGCCGGGCGGCAGCGGCACCCCGGACACCACCTGCACCTCGGCCACCCGCCGCACGCCGTCCGCCGCCCGGACCTCCCGGATCAGCCGGGCCGGGAGCGGCGCCGCGTCGAGCAGCCCGCTGATCCGGGCGTCCGCGCCGACCTCCAGCACCGCCGCCCGGTCCCGGGCCTCCGAGACCCCCGCGAGGACCGAACCGCCGAACGCCGCCGTGGTCAGCGCCAGCAGCAGCGCGAGCAGCGGCAGCGCACCGCCCGCCGAACCCCGCCCGGCCCGGGCCAGCGACAGGAAGCCGATCGCCCCGCGCCGCCGGGCGACGGCCCGCGAGGCCAGCCGCAGCGGCAACGGCAGCAGCCGCACCAGGACCAGTGCCGCGATCAGCCCGACGAGCACCGGCGCGGCGCTGACCAGCAGATCGCCGCCGCCCTCCGCCGTGCCGCGCCGCCGCAGCCCGACCACCGCGCCCACCGCCAGCACCAGCACGGTGAGCTCGGCGACCGTACGCAGCCGGGACGGGCGGGCGGTCATCAGATCGTCACGGGCCCCGGGCAGCCGCGGCCGCCGGTGCGGCGCCACCGCCCCCACCGGCACCGCCACACAGACCAGAACGGCGACGGCGACCGGCCCGGCCACCGCGAGCCCCGGCCGGGCCGACCCGAAGAACGGCAGCGCGGCCAGCAGCCCCAGCGCCGCCGCGGGCACCGCGACCACGGCCGTCTCGGCCAGCAGCCGCCCGGCCAGCCCGGCCAGCGAACCGCCGCGCGCCCGCAGCAGCGCCAGCTCCTCCCGGCGCCGCCCGCCGATCAGCCCGGCCGTCATCAGCAGCACCACGGCGGCGACGGCCCCGACCCCCACCGCGGCCACCGTGACGACCGGCCCGATCGCGGTGCGCAGCGTGTCGTACCCGGCGAGGATCTGGTCCAGGCCGGTCGTGAACACCGCGTTGTCACCGGCCGTCGCGCGCAGCCGCACCAGCCCCGGACCGCCCTCCAGCGAGGCGAGCGCCGTGCGCAGCCCCGGCACATCGGCGGCGGTCAGACCGGAGGCGTCCGGCGGGAACCGCCAGAACATCTCCGGCTCACCGGTCGAGCCGAGCAGGGCCGGCGCGGCGTCCTGCGGCAGCAGCACGGTCGCGGTCCAGTAGTGGCGCGGCGGGTCCAGGCTGGGCGGGTTCGAACCCGGCTCCGGCACCAGGGCCGGGGTCCGGAACAGCGGCTCGGCCGACCAGTAGGTGCTCCGCGGCTCCCTGGGGGTGACGATGCCGGTGATCCGTACGGTCAGATGCTCCCCGGCCCGGGTCGGCACGGAGACCGTCGCCCCGAGCCGGGCGCCCAGCGCCTTCGCCGTCGCCCCGGTGACCACGCCCTCCACCTCGTCGGTGTCCTCGGTGACCAGGCCGCGCACGGCGGGCCAGGACCCCGAACGCAGCGTGGCGTGGTCGCGGAGGTCCGACGGGGTGGCGTAGCTCAGTTTCGGGTCGACCCCCTCGGGCCGGGGCAGCCAGGGTTCCGCCGCGGCCATCGGCTGCGCGGTGCGGAAGCCGTACGAGGAGTCGGCGGCACCCGGCCGCACCTCGGCGGGCATCGCGGCGCGCGCCTTGTCGTGGACGGCCTTCAGCGCCGCACCGCGCACCGCCGCCTCGCGCTCGGCCGGGGGCAGTTGGAGGCTGGGCTGCGGGCTGATCAGCTCCAGGACGCTGCGCCCGGCGCCGGCGGAGGTGATGTCCTGGCGCAGCCCCTCGGTCCCCTGGTGCTCCACCGCGCGCGGGAAGACGGCCGAGAGGAACGCGGTGACCAGCACCAGCAGCGCCAGCGCCCAGGCGGTGCCGGGCGCGGTGCGCAGCCGGGTGCGCACCCAGGGCGCGTCGGCCGGGTGCCGGCCGGTGCGAACGGAACGCGAAGTCATGTCAGCTGTCCCCCTGGACACGCAGCGAGGTGGCGGTATCGATGCCGCGCAGGGCGAGGAACACCACGGTCAGCAGCGGAAGCACGGCGACCCCCGCGAGCAGCATCGCGGTCTGCCCGGCGGGCAACCGCACCAGCACCCCGGGGACCGGCGCGGTGGCCTGCCCGGTGAGCACGACGAGCGGCACGACGGCCCGGTTCAGCACCGCCCCGAGGACCGTCCCGACCAGCAGCGCGATCGTGATCAGCACCCCCTGCTCGACGGCGATCATCCGGGTCAGCCGCCTGCGCGGGGTGCCCAGCGCCCGCAGTACGGCGAATTCGCCGTTCCGCTCCCGCTGCGCGCCGACCGCGCTCACCGCGAAGCCGACCGCGGCCAGGGCCGCCGCGGTGACCGCCATCGCGGGCAGCGCGGACTGCGGCCCGGCGCCCAGCGGATCGCCGGTCAGCTCCCGGGCGATCTCGTCCCGCACCAGGATCCGTGCCGGTTCGCTGTCCGGCCGGGCCCGCAGCGCGGCGGCGGCCTCGGCGGTCCGCCCGGGTTCGGTGGCGAGCCACCACTCGTTGGCGGTGAGCACGGCGCCGGGGCGCTGGGCGAAGACCTGGCCCAGCGCCCGGAGGTCGATCAGCAGGGCGCCGCCGTCCCGGGCCGCCACAGGGGCGGAAGATTCCATACCGACACCGGTGGTCGGCAGTTGCCGGACCGTGTCCGCGATCTTCACCCGGACCTTCTCACCGGCCAGCGTGACATCGACGACCTGCCCCTTCCGGGCCCCGGCCGCCTTCAGATAGGCGTCGGTGGCGAGGGCGTTCGGCACCGGGGGCTTCGGGCGGGGCACGGTGACCCGCATCGAGTAGGCCGGGGTGTAGTCCCAGTCGTTCGGGGCGTAGGTGATGTCGTAGCCGACGGTCAGCGGGTGGTCGGCGGAGGCGGACGCGGTCAGCGGCTCGGCGGGCGCGGGTTCGCCGCCGGAGCCGGTGCCGGACAGCGCGGCCCGCCAGCCGAAGCCCGCGGGGACCGGGACCGCCCGCCCGGTGCCGTCCGGGCCCGTGGCCCGCAGGCCCTCGACGGTCAGCCGGTGCCGCTCGTTCCCTTCGAACGGGCGGTTGCCGGTCAGCTCGAAGCCGGTGACCGTGAAGTCGACGCCGTCCGCCACCTCGACGGTGAAGGGGTGCGCCCTGCCGTCCGTCGGCACCGCCCCGGCCACCACCCGGTACGGCAGCCCGTAGCCGTCCTCCACGAGCACCGAGAGGACCGGGTCGTCGCCCGTCGCCCGGTGCTTCGCGTCCGTGGTGATCCGCGCGTCGAACCGGAACCGGGTGCTGCGCCCGGGCAGCGGCAGCCCGGTCCGGGCGGGCCGCGGCGCGGCGAGCGGTTCGAACAGCCGCTGACGGGGCCGGTCGGTGAGGTCGTCGCGGATCAGCATCCGGTCGGGGGCGTGCGCGGTGTCCAGGGCGAGGACCGTGGCGGTGCGCGCGTCGGAGAGCTCGGTCTCCGTCCGGAGCGCGGGCGCCGCGTCCCGCACCCCGGGCAGCCGGGCGTAGCCGACCGCGGCCGCCGGATTGTCCTGGACCCCGGTCAGCACGCGCAGGGACGCACCGGTCCGGAAGTCCGCCTGGTCGCTCTGCGAACGGTCCCAGGAGGCGCGCTGCCCCACGGCCAGCATGCCCATCGCCACCGCGAGGACCAGCAGCAGCACCGGCCCGGCACCCCGCAGGGGGCGGCGGCTGAACTGCCAGCCGGACAGCGCGGCGATCAGCCCCCGGCCGCCCGCCGCCGCCCGCTCCGCGAGCCGGGCCGCCGGCGGCAGCAGCCGCAGCGTCAGCACCGTGCCCGCGAGCAGCAGCAGCGCGGGCGCCGCGACCAGCAGCGGATCGATCCCCAGATCGCCCCGGCGGTCCCCGCTCAGCACGCCGCCGCCGAGCTCCGAGGCCCGACGGTCCAGCTGCCAGTAGGCCACCCCCGCGATCAACAGCAGCCCGATGTCGGCGCCCGCCCGCAGCGGTCCGGGCAGCGACGCCGCCCGCCCCGCCGGACGGTCCCCGGCCCCGGCCGACAGCGCGGGCGCCACCACCGCCAGCGCGCACGCCAGCGCGACACCCACGGAGACCAGCCACACCGCCCCGGTGGCCCCCGCCTCGATCCGCACCCCGACCCGGGCCAGCGCGCCCCGGTCCGCGAGCAGCCGGGTCAACGGCCCGGCGAGCAGCGGGGCCACCAGCGCGGCGGGCAGCGCCAGCAGCAGCGCCTCGATCGCGGCGAGCGCCGTGATCCGGCCGCGCGAACCGCCCCGGGCCCGCAGCAGCCGGGTCTCCCCGGCCCGCTCGCTGCTCAGCAGCCGGGCCACCAGCAGCAGCGCGTACCCCGCGAGCAGCACCAGCTGCACCGCCACGATCATCAGCGTCGAACGGGAGACCAGCAGCGCCCGGTCGATCTGCTCCAGCACCCGGGGCAGCGAGGTCCGCGCGGAGGCCCCGCTCTTGAACTCGGGAGCGGACGTCACCCGCTTCGGGGCGGCCTCGGCGGAGGCCCGCAGCCCGTCGATACGGCCGGTGGTGACCGTACGGAAGTCGGCGGACGCCAGCCAGGACATCGTCCCGGCACTGACCCGCCCGGACCCGGGCACGGCCGCCCCCGTGAGCAGCGGTCCGTACGTGGTGAAGGCGAGACGGCGCACACCGCGCCCGCCCAGCTCGTCGAGCTGCCAGTACGGGTCGGCCGGGTCGGCGACCTCGTACACCCCGGTCACCAGGACGGGCAGCGGCTTGTCGGTCAGCCGGTCGGTGACCGTGAACCGGGCGCCGGGCTCCAGCCGCAGCGCCTTGGCCGCGGGCAGCGGCAGCGCGGCCTCGACGGGCCCGCCGTCCGCCCCGCCGTCCGGTGCGGGCGCCCGGCCCGAGGTGATCCGGACGCGGCTGCGGTCGAGCGCGGCGAAGTGGGCGAGATCGGGGTCGTCGGAGCGGAGGCGGGGGGCCCGCAGTCCGGTCGGCAGCGCGTACGCCCCCGAGGTCTCCAGCGTGCGCACGGTCACCGGCAGACCGTCGAAGGCCGCACCGGCCGCCTTCCGGGCGACGGCGTCGGCCGCCTCCCGCCGGTCGGGCGGCACCTGCGCGGACACCGCGAAGGAGGCGTCGGCCGCCGAGCGGTGGGTGAGGGCGTTACGGAGCGCCGCGTCGCCCACCGAACCGGAGAAGGCGGTCAGCGCCGCCAGCACCGATGTGGTCAGCAGCACGGCGAGGACGGCGGCGCAGAGCAGCAGCCGATGGGCCCGCACCCGCAGAAAGACGAACCCCGTCACTCACGTCCCCCTGAGCCCTCAGCACTCTCACGCCCCCCGGCGTGAGCTCGATGCTTTCAAGGGCTGGAGGCTCTTGGAAACCGCTTGCGTCCGTACTTGATTCGATTGTGACCGTTTATCGGTGCTGGAGGGTCGAATTCCGGCTTCAGCCCGAAGTGTTGATCATCGAGGCGGCGGCGTAGGTGAGGTAGTCCCACAGCTTCCGGTCGTGCTCCGGCGCCAGCCCCAGCTCGTCGAGCGCCACCCGCATATGGCCCAGCCACGCGTCGTGCGCCGCCCGGTCCACCCGGAAGGGTATGTGCCGCATCCGCAGCCGGGGATGCCCGCGCCGCTCGCTGTACGTACGGGGGCCGCCCCAGTACTGCATCAGGAACAGCGCGAACCGTTCCTCGGCCGGGCCGAGATCCTCCTCCGGATACATCGGCCGGAGCAGCGGGTCCTCGGCAACCCCCTGGTAGAAGCGGTGTACCAGGCGCCGGAAGGTCTCCTCGCCGCCGACCTGCTCGTAGAAGGACTGCTCCTGAAGCGTGTCGCGCGGAATCTCTGTCACCCGACCATGGTCGCAGACGCACCGGCCGAGGACCGGGGTCCTAGGTCCCTTCCCTTCCCCTCTTCTCCTTCCGTCCCCGTACCGAGTCCTGGCGACAGGGCGACCGGCGAGGCGGCAGCCGTGAGGACGAGCCCGCCGAGGCGCGCCCCCACGTCCTCCCACATGTGCGTCACCTCCCACCGCCTTACCGCGCGAGCCGGTGCTCAGTGCCCCGGGGACGGAGGTGCCGAGCTCCGGGCGCTGCTGACAGGGGGGAATCGTCGAGAAACCCGCGCGTCCCAAAGCCGGGGTATATCCATCATGGGCAGGCCCCCGGATTGCCCGGGGGCGCAGACTTGGGCAGGCAGGACAGAGACCGATGATCTACCAGCCACCAACGGCGCTTCCGCCGGACCTTCTCGGCGACGAGGACGTACAGCGCGCTTTGCGAGCTCACGATTTCGGGACCGTGTTCCGCATTGCGCGCGAGAGGGCCGGCATCAGCTACTCGAAGATCGCGACCGAGTGCGACACCAAGCCCGACCGGGTCGGGACCCTCGCGCGCGGGACAGGGCGCATCACGTCTTTCGAGAAGGTGGTGCGGATCGCGGACGCCTTACGCGTTCCGGGACACATGGTCGGTCTCGCTCCCCGCCCGTGGGAGTCGGAAAGGGCTTCTGCAGGACCGACGAGTACGAACGGACCGCGATTGCACCGCCGCACAATTCTCCACGTGGCCACCGCCACCGGCCTGGCCGCCGCTCTGCCCGCCCTCCCCGCCGAGCCTCCACCGGACCGGGTCACGAATTCCTACATCGACCGACTCCGCGAGCGTACTGCCCGCCTCCGCAAACTCGATGACGTCCTGGGCGGAGGCGACACCTATCGCGTCTACCTCAGCGAGGTGCAACGGACGAAGGCGCTCCTGCGGAGCCGGTCGTTCTCGGACGATTCCCGGCGCCGCCTGACCTCGCTCATTGCCGAGCAGGCTCAGCAAGCCGGCTGGGCGGCCTTCGACGCCGGCCACGGCCGGGAGGCTGCCTCCCTGTATCAGGAGAGCCGGGAGTTCGCCCGGGAAGCGGGAGACGGGGCGCTCTACAGTAACTCGCTGGCCTTCCTCGCGTACGGGACCCTCGCCAAGGACCGGAGGACCGCCGTCAGCTTCGCGGAGGAGTCCTGCACCACGATCACCGCGAGCACACCAGCCACGGTGCGCGCACTGCTCTGGGAGCGGTTGGCTTGGACCTACGCCGTCGACCAGCAGCCGGTGGGAACGGGCCGGGCGCTCCACGCCGCCCGGACGGCTCTGGAGGAGGCGCCAGACGGCGAGGCTCAGCCGCACTGGTCCGCGTGGGTCGACCAGCAGGAGTTGGACATCATGACCGGGCGCTGCTGGACGGAGCTTCGCCGCCCTCTGCGCTCCGTGCCGGTGCTGTCCTCCGCGCTCAGCCGGTTCCCGAACGAGCACGCGCGCGACAAGGCCCTGTACCTTTCCTGGCTCGCCGAGGCGTACCTGACGGCCGGGGAGATCGAGCAGGCGGCAACGACGACACGCCGCGTGCTCGAACTCTGCACGGGCGTGTCCTCGGCCCGGCCGCGCAGGCGACTCGCGATCGTGGTCGACCGCCTACGCCCATACGGAGACGTCGCGGAGGTCCGGGAGGTCGTCGACCTCGCGGACGCCTAGACCTGGGCCGGGGAGACGGATTCGCTGATCCACGTCTTGCACCGTTCGGCGCCGAGCACGATGGGGACGGCGCACACCTCCGGGTTGTCCCAAGGGTGGTTCTCCAGGAGGTACTTCTCCAGGTCCACATAGCGCTCGGTCGTCGTCTTGAGGAGGAGCTGCCACTCCTCTCCGGTGCCGTACTCCCCCAGGTGCCAGAAGACCGAAGTCACCGGGCCGATGATCTGGGCGCCGGCGGCGAGGCGGTTCTGCACGGCCGGCCCAGCGAGGGCGATGGCCTGCGCTTTGGTCTCCGTGGCGGTCGACACCTGCACGTATTCGCTCATGGCCGGAGCCTAGGCGCTGGCCGCAGTCCCTGGCGGGTGTGCGGCGACGGCCACGACACCCCGCCGTGTTGCCGGAACACCCGAATGCTTCCCCGGGCACTCCTCCCTCTTGCGATGCACCGCGTTCGACGCCGCACGCCGACCGTCGGGGAGTGCGGGGCAAGTTGGCCACGGGCCGAGCTTCACGAGATCAAGCCTTGACAACTCCGATGGGGCGCATGGGACTACGGCACGCACGCCCCCTCCATGGGGATCCCCTGCGTGGTCTGTTCACCGACCGGCCGTCGGTATGCACTGTCGCCATGACCATCCTTTTCGAGCGTGCTGCGTCCACCCCCGATGGCATCAACCCTTCCCGGGCCCGTGACGTCGTCCGGGCCCTCTACAACCGCCCACCGCTCACGGCCGCGGACCTGAGCGCACCTCTCCTCTCCCTGCCCGGGGGCGCGGAGGGTAGGTACTCGCTCCCCGGTGCCGTCCAGCTCTCCGAGGTCTCCACAACGGTGGCCCGCTGGGCGGATCTCGGCATCCGTGGCGTCAAGGTCTTTGCCTTCGGGCACGACCGCGACAGGTACGCCACCGGCGCCACCGCCCCGGACAACCGCATGATCCGCACCATCAAGGCAGTGAAGGAGGCCGCGCCGGCCACGGCCGTCACGACGGAGGTGTGTGGCTGCTCGTGGACGGACCACGGTCAGTGCGTGCTGCGCACCGACTCCGGGGACATCGACCTGGAGAGCACCTACCGCCTCATGGGCGCCATGGCTGTCATGCACGCAGAGGTCGGCGCCGACTGCGTGTCCCCCACCGCCATGCTCGACGGATCGATCCAGGCCGTTCGCCAGGTCCTCGACGCCGAGGGACACCGTGACGTCGGCGTGAACCCCAACCTCGCTATCCACACGAGCCTCTACGGCCCGTTCAAGACACTTATGCAGACCGACCCCCGGTCGGGACACCGCCGCGGCCTCCAGCTCGAACCGGGCCGCGCGCAGCAGGACACCCTCCTCCAGGCCCGCCGCTGGATCGCCGAAGGCGCCGACTCCCTCACCCTCCAGCCCGTCATGACGACCGGGGACGTCCTCGTACGGCTCCGCGACGAGCAGAAGGTACCGATCGTGGCCTACTCGACCTCGGGGGAGTGGGCCGCGCTCCAGGCCCTCGGCACGGCCGGGATGGTCGAGTATCTGGCCATGCTCGTGCGGGCCGGTGCGGACCAGGTCCTCACATTCGCCGCCGAGGCCGTGGCCGAGCACCTGGAGGCGGGCCATGCGTGACGTGCCCTGTCGGCGTCCGGCGCGGCTCGACGCGATTCTTGATGACGCAGCCCGCGCCGAGTTCGCGATGTCCTGCGAGGACCGCACCGGGAGCCTCCTGGCCACCCTCGCCGCGTCCAAGCCGAACGGGCGCTTCCTGGAGCTCGGGACCGGTGTTGGGGCCGGCGCCGCGTGGCTGACCTCGGGCATGACGTCTGGAGCCCGCCTCGTCACCGTGGAGGCGGACGCGACGGTCCAGGCCATCGCCCGCCGTAATCTGGAAGGCGATGCCCGGATCGAGTTTGTTCATGCAGACGCGGACGACTGGCTCACCCGGGAGACGGGGCTGTTCGACTTCGCGTACGTCGATTGCAGGCCCGGCAAGTACCTCCGGCTGTCGGATCTCCTCGCGCTGCTCAAGCCGGGCGCCCTCTACGTCGTGGACGACATGCTCCCGCAGGCCACGTGGCCCGACGGCCACCAGGCGCGGGTGGACGGCTTCCTCGAACGACTGCCCGAGGTGCCCAACTTTCGCGCCACGCCCCTGCGCTGGGCTTCCGGGCTGGTGGTCGCCGCCAGGATCTGAGGGTCTATCGTGCCCTCATGGCCCATGATCTGATTCGCATCGTTTCGCGCGATTCGCCGATGGCGCTCGCCCAGGTGGAGCGTGTCCGCGCCGAGCTGGCCATGCTCCACCCGGACGTCAGGACCACGGTGCTCCCCGTGAAGACGACCGGCGACAAGTGGATGGGCGACCTGGCGAAGGTGGAGGGCAAGGGTGCCTTCACGAAGGAGGTCGATGCCGCACTCCTCGCCGGCGAGGCCGACCTCGCGGTGCACTGCGTCAAGGACGTCCCCGCCGATCGGCCTCTCCCGGCCGGAACTGTGTTCGCCGCGTTCCTCAAGCGCGACGACATCCGGGACGCCCTCGTCCACCCGGGCGGCCTCACCCTGGACGAGCTCCCCGCAGGCGCCCGGATCGGGTCCTCCTCCGTCCGTCGGATTGCCCAGCTCGCCGTCTCCCACCCGCACCTGGAATGCGTCCCGATGCGCGGCAACGCAAACCGCCGTCTGGAGAAGCTGGGGAACGGTGAGGCGGACGCGCTGATCCTGGCTGTCGCCGGTCTGGAGCGGATCGGCCGGACCGACGTCATGACCGAGGTCCTGTCCACCGACGTGATGATGCCGCCGATCGGCGCGGGCGTTCTGGCGCTCCAATGCCGCGAGGGCGACACGGGGCTGATCGATCTGGTCAGCGACCTCGGTGACCGCGACGCGTACCGCGAGACCGAGGCCGAGCGGATGCTCCTCCATGTGCTCCAAGGGCACTGCAACTCCCCCATCGCGGGGTACGCCCGGGTCGAGCGTGGTGGGGAGCTCTCCCTGAGGGCCGCGGTGTTCTCACCGGATGGAAAGATCATGCTCAACGCGCACGAGTGGGCGGGGAGGCTGACCCCTGCCACACTCGGTACCTCCGTGGCTGTCGCGCTGCTGCGGCAAGGTGCCCGCGAACTGATTGACGGCATCCCGCATTAAGGTTGCCCACCCGGGGCCGGCTCCGTCGGCTGGAGGACGGAACGCTGGATCGATGCTGAGCCGTCCGGTCTCCGCGAGATCACGCCTCGCCGCCCGCTGCCGGACAAGTACGCCAAGGCCCTCACCGCGGAGTGGCCCCGCCATACCTGGCGGTCGATGGCATCCGCGCCTGCGAGATCTGCCGACCGGCCGTCGGGCCCCGGCAATCTTCGACCAGGTCCCTTCCGCCCCTCCCGCACGGGCTCCTGGCGACGGGGAGGCCGGCGCGGGAAGGTGGAGGCAGGGAAGGCGGAGGCAGGGACGCCCGCACCGACCCGTTCGCCGGGGCCGGTGCCGAGGAGCGGTGGGCGATGGTGGACGGCATCGTGGCGGGTGGTGGCCTGGGCGACCCGGCCTGGCGGGCCGCGTTCGAGCAGGTGCCGCGCCACCTGTTCGTGCCGTACTACTTCACCGGGGAACGGGACCGGCTCTGGTGCGAGGACCCCGACCCGGACCGGCGGGCCCGCTGGCTGCGCGGGGCGTACGTGGACACCCCGCTGGCCATCCGCATCCGGGACGGCGAACTGATCTCGTCCAGCAGCCAGCCCTCCCTCATGGCCCGGATGCTCGAAGAGCTGGACGTACGGGACGGCCAACGGGTCCTGGAGATCGGCACCGGCAGCGGTTACAACGCCGCACTCCTCGCCCACCGGCTCGGGGACGACGCGGTGACCACCATCGACCTCGACCCGGAGCTCACCGAGGCCGCCCGGCGCCACCTGGACGCGGCCGGACACCACCCGGCCGTGATCACCGGGGACGGCACCCGGGGCTGGCCCCCGCGCGGCCCCTACGACCGGATCATCGCGACCTGCACCCTGCCGTGCGTACCGTGGCCCTGGCTGGAGCAGTGCGTGCCGGGGGCCCGGATCCTGGCACCGTTCGCCACCGGGCTGATCTCCCTGCGGGTGCGGGAAGGGCCGCGGGGGAAGCGCGCCGAGGGGCGGTTCCTGCGTACGGCCGCCTACTTCGTACCGCTGCGCGGCCTGCCGGCCCGGACCGGGTACGACCCCCGGTTGACCGGAGTGCCCCGGCACATCGCCGAGAACGACCTCTTCCGCTTCCTGCTGGCGCTCACCGGGGCCGCTCTCGATCCGGGCGGGGCGCTCCGGCTCTGGCGGCGCGAGCGGCATCCCGGACGCGAACGCTTCGGCATCACGCTCGCCGACGGACGGCAGTGGGCCTGGCTGGACGACCCCGAAGGACCGTACACCTGGCCACTGCCGACCGCCTGACGCGAACGTCCGGAGCGGAACGGATCAGTCGCGGCGGATCGTGATCGTCGTCCACGCCCCGACGTGCACCCGGTCGCCGTCCTTGAGCGGGACGGGGACGTAGGGCTGGATCGGGTCCTCGGCGCCGTTGAGCGTGGTGCCGTTGGTGGAGTTCTGGTCGACGACGGCCCAGCCGCCGCCGGGCTGCTGCACCAGCACCGCGTGCTGGTGCGAGACGCCCGGGTCCTCCGGCGGCACCGACAGGTCGATGTCCGGGGACTCGCCCGTGCTCTGCCGGCGGCGGCCGACCGTGACCTGCGGACCGGAGAGCGAGAGCTGCTGCTCGGGGGAGTACGCGGGCAGGTTCAGCCCGGTCGCCTCGGGACCGCTGCGCTGCATCATCGCCAGGAAGTACTCACGGTCCGGGGCGATGACCGCCGTCCAGCTCGCGGGCGCCGGGTTCTGGCCCTGGCCCGGGAACGGCGGCTGCTCCTGCTGCGGCGGAGCCTGGGCAGGGGTGGGCGGCGACAGCATCCAGTCGTCGCCCCCGCCCTGCGGACCCTGCGGCGCGGGCGGCTGCGGGGCGGCCGGGGCGGGACCACCGGGCCGGTCGAAGGACGGCGGCGCCGAATGCTGCTGGAAGGGCGGCGGCGGTGCGGACTGCTGCTGGAACGGCGGCGGAGGCGGCGGACCCGGCTGCGGGAACGGCGACGGAGACGACTGCGGACCACCGGGGCCGGGCGGCGGCGGGGGCCCCTGCGGCCCCGGGGCCACCGGACCGGGAGTCTGCGGACCCGGCGGGGGAACCAGCGGACCCGGAGCGGGCGGCGGGGACGCCTGCGGACCGGGCGCCCCCGGACCAGGCGCGCCGGGACCGGGCGCGACGGGGCCCGGGGCCCCCGGACCGGGCGGCGGCGGAGGCGGGCCGGGGCGGCTCTCCGGATCGGTGGCGAGCGGCTCGGCGGACCGGTTCACCTGCGAGGGACGCGAGCCCTGGTACTCGAACGGATCGCGCGGCCGCGCCGGACCCGGCGGCTGCTGCGCCTGGAAACCCGGCGGCAGGTTCAGCCCGGGCGGCGGCCCGGAGACGTTGGGCGTGGGAGCCAGCGGCGTGTACGACGTCGCGGTGTTCGTGAGGTAGTTCCAGCGGCACTCCTCGCAGAACGGCGCCATCGCCTCGCGCGGCGTGCGGCACTGCGGGCAGAGCTCGGCCTGCTGGGTCGCGTCGGCCCCCGGCCCCTGCGGGAAGCCGTAGCCGGCGGCGGGCGGCGGGGGCGGCGGCGGGGGGACCGCGCCCGCGGGCGCGCCCGCGCCGGTCATGCGATGGCCGCAGACCTCGCACCAGTCATCGGAACCCGACTGGTGTCCGTTCGGGCAGGTCGGCATGTCGGCGCTTCCCCCTCTCCTGGGCCGGCCCCGGGGCCGGCGTTCTTCCGCTGCTCGACGCCCGGCGGGACCTTCCGACCGGGCGGCTCGAAACCGTGGCTCTGTGGTTATTTCTTGACGCGTACGGTCTTGGTCGAACGCGTTTCGAGGGTCATCTCGTCGGCGTCCGCGACCTTTGCCTTGAGTCGCACAGTACCGGTCGCGGCGTCCACGACGTCCACCACCTTCGAAAGCAGTTTCGCAGTGTCCTCGTTCCCCGAGGCCGACGCCAGCTGCACCGCGCGGCCCAGTTTCGCGGTCGCGCCGTCGAGGTTCCCGGACTTGCGGGCGTCCAGACCCTGCTGGATGACCTGGGCCAGCTCGGCCTGTCCGGTGTAGTGCGCGACCTGCGGATTGATCGAGGTGGACGCCGCCATGTCGTCCGTCCACACGGCCCGTACCAGCCCCTGCGAGAGCGTCTGCGGAGTGGCGCCGCCCGAGGGGTCGGGGAGGATCAGCGAGACCCGGGACGCCAGCATCTCCTGGCCGATTCCGGCCTGCGGGACCCGTACGCACACGTGGTAGTCGCGGGACTCGTCGCCCCAGGAACCCGTCGGATAGTCCCCGGCCCGGGGGCCCGCCGCGGTGCGCCGGCCGGTCAGGTCGACGACCGAGGGCGCGACCTGTTTCACGAAGACGATCTCGGCCCCGACCGGCGTCCAGAGCCGCAGCGCCACGTCCGCGACCTCCTTGCCCATCGCGTTCTCCATCATCCGCGTGAAGTCCGCCGCCAGCCCCGCCGGATCGGCGACGATGTCGGCCGTGCCGAGCAGCGCGGAGGCGATCGCTGTGACTTCTTTCACCTCCCAGTCGGTGCCGACACCGCGGGCGTCGCAGGTGAAACGGCCCGCGCAGGAGTCGAGCGCGGCCCGCAGGTCCTCCGGCGCCTCGTGCTCGTTGCGGCCGTCGGTCAGCAGGACGCCGTGCCGGATGTCCACGTCGGCGGCGCCGAGCAGCCGGTCGGCCAGCCGCAGCCAGGTCCCGATCGCCGTACCGCCCCCGGCGCTCAGCGCCCGCAGCGCCCCTCGCGCCTCGGCCCGGGTCCGGGCGTCGGCCACCGCGAGGGCGCCGTTGCCGGGATAGACCTCCTTGGCCACATGCGTACCGGCGACGACGGCGAACGAGGTGCCGTCGCGCAGGGTGTCGATGGCCGCCGCCGTCGCGTCGCGCGCGTTGCGCATCTTCGTGGGCGGGTAGTCCATCGAACCCGAGCAGTCGACCATGAGCACCACCGCGGCGCTCGCCGCCCGCCCCGCCCCGCGCGGGGCACCCGACAGCGGTGCGCCGCCGGTGGTGCCGCCCCCGGTCGAGGTGACCGTGACGATCGCGTTCACCTCGCGGCCGCCTTCCGGCAGGTAGGCGTTCTGGTACACCTCGACGGAGAACTGCGGCACGGTCGACTTGGAGAAGTTGGCCATCTGGTCGGCTCCTTGGGACTCCGGACGTCGGATGAGGACGGCCGTGAGAGAAGAGAGAAACAAGAGAAGGCGTCGGGGGAGCGGACGGTCGGGAAAGAGGAACCGGGCGTTACGGAACGAGGTTCACGAGGTCCCGCAGGCCGATCCTGCCCCCTGCGGCTCCACGGCGAACGGCACCAGAGCCACTGTTACGTTGTCGTGGCCCCCACCGTCCAGCGCGTGGCCCACCAGCACCTGGGCGCCGTGCAGGGGCCGTTGCGACGCGTCGGCCGGGACCACCGCGGCCAGCTCGGCCGCCGACTCCGCGTAGTTCCACAGGCCGTCCGTGCAGACCACCACCAGACCGGACCGATCCGGCTTGAACGACGCGGTGTGCGGCTCCAGGTCGTACGCGTCGGCGCCCAGCCACCCCGTGATGGCGTGGGCGCGCGCGTCCGCGTACGCCTCCGCCTCGTTCATCAGGCCCGCCGCCACCATCTGCGCGGCCCACGAGTCGTCCTCGGTGAGCCGGGCGGGGCCGGCGGTGCGGTCGTCGGGCACCCAGTACGCCCGGCTGTCACCGACCCAGCCGACGACCAGCAGGCCGTTGGCCATGATCGAACCGACCAGGGTGCACGCCGGGGCGTTCTGCCGGCGGTGCTGCTCCTGCTCCGCGGCCGGGCCGGGCTCCCGCGCCAGGGCGTTGACCGCCTCGGACGCCGCGAGGATCGCGTCGTGCATCGCCTGCTGCGGGTGGGTGCCGCGCGGCAGCGACTCCAGCAGCGACTCGTTGGCCGCGCCCGCCGCCGCCGCCGACGCCTCGTCCGGGCGGCTGGCCGAGGAGACGCCGTCGCAGACGATCGCGACGACCGCCGGGGAGCCGTCGGGCAGCGCCGTGGTCGACACCGCGAACGCGTCCTCGTTGCGGTGGTGGCGCAGCCCCCGGTCGCTGACCGCGGCCACCGAACCGAGCTCCTGCTCCATGTGGTCGCGCTCGCGCGGCTGGGCATGGCCGCAGTTCTCGCAGTAGCCGTCGTCGTCGACCCGGCCCGCCCGGCAGGCCACGCACACCTTTCCCCCGGCCGCCGGGGCAGCCGCCACCGGCTCCGCCGCGGGCGTACGGGGATCGGGCGCGGCGGGGCCGGCGGCGGGAACGGGACCGGGGGCCGCCGCGGCCGCCGGATCCGGCGCGGCCAGCTCGAAGTCGCCCGAACCGGCATCGGACACATCCGGCACGTCCGGCGCGTCCCCGGCGGACGCGGCGGGCGCGCCGGACGGGGCGGAGGGAGCGGGCGGCGGGGCCAGGGCGATCGTCGGCCGGTCCTTCGGGACGGCGGGGACGGCCGACAGGTCGTACCCGCACGCACCGCAGAACAGATCCCCCGGCTCCAGCGGCTCCTCGCAGCCGGGGCACTTCGACAGGGCCGTCTCCTGGGGTTTCTCCGACATTTTCACACCCACGTCCGGGGGCGGAAGCGGTTGGCCCGCTCCACCAGTTCGATCCTCTCATCACCGGGCTCCGCAAGCCTGGCAAGCATCCGGTACGAACGCTCGAGCCCGAACCGCAGGCCCCGCTCGTCCAGCTCACTGCCGAGCAGCGTGCCCGGTCCCGGCGGTACCGGGGCCGGGGCCCCGGGACTGCCGGAAAGCACCCAGTCGAGCGCCGTGCCCAGCACCTCGACCGACAGCTGTTCCCGGCGCACCGCGTCCAGCCCGAACGCGGCCAGCCCCGACACCTGCGCCGAGGCGGCCGTCAGGTCGGCCAGCAGCGGCTCGTCCGGCGCCCGCCCCCGCAGCCGGGCCCGCACCGCCGCGACCCGGGCCGCCGTGTAGTGGATCGACGCCTCGGGCACCGACTCCAGCGCGGCCACCGCCCCGGCCCGGTCCCCGGCGGCGAACCGCACCCGGGCCAGGCCGAAGGCGGCGCTCACGAAGCTCGGATCGGTCGTCCAGACCAGCCGGTAGTACTCCGTGGCGTTGTCCAGCTGGCCCAGCACCTCCGCGCAGATCCCCAGCGCCAGCTTGGGCGCCGGCTCACCGGGGAACGCGTCGTACACCGCGTCGAAGGAGAGCGCCGCGTTCTCGTGGTCGCCGGTCACCAGCGAGGCGACGCCCCGGTACCAGACCACCCGCCAGTCGTCCGCGTGCTCACCCTCCAGCGCCGCCAGGGTGCGGCCCGCGGCCTCCGGCTCGTCCAGCTCCAGGCGGGCGCGCAGCTCGCGCAGCCGGGTCTCCGGCGACGCGGCGGGCACCGCGCCCAGCGCGGCGATCAGCTCGGACGGCGCGGTGGTCATCAGCCCGGCCAGGAAGCCCGCGTTGGGGTCGCCCGCGTCGACCCGGGGCACCGGCAGCGCCAGCGCGGTGGACCGTACGTCGAGGCCGGCCGTCTCCGGACCGCCCGGGGCGGCTCCCCCCGCCACCGCGGCGACCGGCCCCCGGGGCCCCGGGATCGCCGCCGGGGCCGGGGCGGGGGACCGGGCCCCCAGCCGGGACACGTCCGCCGCCCGCTCCGGGAACAGCCTGCTGTCCGTGACCCGGACCTCCGGGCCGAACAGCGTCGACAGCGCCGGCCGCGGCCGCCCCGACTGGAGCGACACCACCTCGCGCAGCACCCCCGTGAGCTGCTCCGACATCTCCGCCGCCGAGGCGAACCGCCGCGCCGGATCCGGGTCGGTGGCCCGCACCAGCAGCCGGTAGAACGACTCGTAGGACCGGAACACCTCGATGTTGTCCGGGTCCGGCAGCGAGTCCACGAAGACGTTGGTGTAGCCCTGGAAGTCGAAGGTCAGCACCGCCAGCGTCCGCGCGACCGTGTACAGGTCGGAGGCGACCGACGGGCCGACCTCCGCGACCTCCGGCGCCTGGTACCCGACCGTGCCGTAGATCGCCGACTCGTCGTCGTCCATCCGGCGCACCGCGCCCATGTCGATCAGCTTCAGCTGGTCCTCGGTCTGGATCGCGTTGTCGACCTTGAAGTCGCAGTACAGCAGGTTGCGGCTGTGCAGATGGCCGAGCGCCTCCAGCGCCTCGATGCCGTACGCGCACGCCTGCTCGATCGGCAGCGGATCGCGCCGCCCGGTGGGGGTGCGGCGCTCGTTGGCGATCTCCTTGAGGGCCTTGCCCCCTACGTACTCCATCACTATGTAGCCGTCCAGCGAACCGGTCCGCTGGTCGAGGTGCTCGACGAAGTTGTAGATCCGGACGATGTTGGCGTGCTCGATCTCGGCGAGGAAGCGCCGCTCGGAGATGGCCGCCGCCATCGCGTCCTGGTCCCCGGTGTCCAGCAGGCCCTTGAGCACCACCCAGCGGTCGGAGACCGCCCGGTCCACCGCGAGGTAGACCCAGCCCAGCCCGCCGTGCGCCAGACAGCCGGCGACCTCGTACTGGCCGTGCACGACGTCCCCGGACCGGAGCTTGGGCACGAAGGAGTACGGATGCCCGCACTTGGTGCAGAACCCCTCCGTACGGCCCGCCCGCCCGCCGCGCGACCGGCCGACCGGCGCCCCGCAGTCGGAGCGCGAGCAGAACCGCTTGCGCTCGGGCACCTCCGGGTTCTCCATCACCGCCGACCGCGGATCGGGCCGCGGCACGTCCGGCACCTGCACCAGACCCGCCCCCAGCCTGCCCCGCGCGGAGGCGCCCGAGGTCGAACCGGAGGACCGCACCGACACCGAGCGCGACGTCGCCGCCCCGGACAGCGCCCGCGACAAGCGCCCGGACACCGAACGCCGCGAGGTCGACGAACGCGACGAGGAGCGCGCCGACGCCCGGGAGGAGGACCCCGAACCACTGCCCCGGCTGCCCGCACCGCCCACCTGCCCGCCGCCCGCGATCCCGGTCGGCGGCGAACTCACCATGCCGTCCCCAAGTTCTCGGCTTGGCTCGAACAGGGGAGACCCCATTGGTGAGACGACCGGCGCCAGACCGCAGGTGTCGCAGTACAGCTCACCGCCGCCCATGTCCTCGTAGCTGCCCTCGCACGCGGGGCGCTGGCACTGCGTACTCATGATCGGTCCCCTTGGTCGCCCCGCCGCCGCAGCGGCCCTTCCACCTCGCGCACCGCCCCGGTCACCGCCGGTCCTCCGGCTCCGGGCGCGGGGACAGCAGCTCGGCCGCCGCCTCCTGGTACCGCAGCACCGCCTGCCCCGCGACCCGCAGGTCGCAGGGCGCGCTCCACAGCATCCGGCGCGCCGCGTCGTACCGCTCGATCAGCAGCGGGTCCTCGGCCAGCCCGTGCCGGGCCACCTTCGCCCTGTACGCGTCGAGCCGCCCGCGCAGCTCCGCCCGGACCGCCAGCGGGGCCGTGACCGCGGTCAGCGACTCACGGGCCCGCAGCAGCTCCTCCTCGGCCTCCCGCTCCAACGTCTCCAGCAGCGGAGACAGCCGGTGCCACTGGGCCCGTCGGCGGTACTCCGAGGCGGCGACCAGCCGCTCCTGGAGCACGGTCGGCGGACCGCTCACCGCGGGCACCTCGGAGGCCGCGATCTTCGCGAGCACCTCGCCGCGCGCCGCCCGCGCCTCGGCCAGGGTGCGGTCCGCGCGGGAGAGCACGTCGCGCAGCTGGACCAGGCGCTGCTCGGCGTCCTGCCGGACCGCGAGGACCGCCTCGATCTCCCGCCGCACCTCCTCCAGCGCCCGCGCCGCCCGGTCGTACCGCTCCGTGTCCGGGCGGCCGCCGCCGGGCGCCGAACTCCCCGGCCCCGGACGCCAGAACGCGAGCGGGTCGGAGACCACCTGCGCCCGCAGCGCGGTCAGTTCGTGGGTGATCGCCTCCAGGTCGTCGCCGGCCGGATGCTCCCCGGGCCGTACGCCCACCGAGTGCGCCAGCGACCGGGTGCGGTGCAGCTCGGCGGCGAGCAGGTCTATCCGGGCGGGCAGCGCGGACCACACGGCGTCGGAGGCGACGACCATGTCCAGCGAACCGGCGTACAGCTCGTTCATCCGGGCGACCAGCTCCTCCAGCGTGAACCGCTCGGAGAGCCGGGCCGGACCGGCGGCCGACGGATCGGGGCCCGCCGCCGCGTGCGCCACCGTGACGCCCTGGCCGCGCAGCAGCTCGGTCAGGGCCACCAGGTCCTCGCGGTTGGGGTAGCGGCGGCGGGAGCGCACCGACCGCGCCTGGGCGAGCGCCCCCGTGTAGGCGTCGAAGTACCCCCACAGCAGGGTGATCGCCCGGTCGGCGGCGGCCCAGCGTTCCTTGGTGACCCCGGTCAGGTCGGCGCCCTCCAGGAGCCGGCGGCCGGCGTGGTCCTGCAGGGCCAGGAGCGAGGTCTCGATCGCCTCGTGCTCCGCGCCGAGCCGGGCCAGCGCACGGTCCGCCTCGTCCCGGTCCATCACCGGGACGCCGGCCGACCGGTCGGGGAAAGGGCCCGCGACGCCCATCGATCACCTCTCCGCTCTCCGCGCCGGGACGGGCCCCGGCAGAATTCTGTTCCGCTGTCTCCTCGGCCGGGGCCGCCCCGGGGGCCGGCCGGCGTCAGTCGCTCCGGTACTTGGGCGTCGGCGGTGCCGTGATGCCCGGCAGCCCCTTCTCCAGCCACCGCCGGTACGAGCGCATCCAGCGGCTGTCCTTCCCGCCCTTGCGGTAGTCGACCAGCACCTGGTTGACCCGGGCCACCAGGTCGTCGGCGCCCAGCTTCGCCGCCACACCGTAGAACTCGGTGGTGAACGGCTTGTCGCCCTTCAGCTCGACCGCCGGGTCCTGCGCGGCCTGACCGGCCGCCAGCGCGTTGTCCGTGACCACCGCGTCGACCTCGTTCAGCTGCAACCGCACCAGGCAGTCCAGCTGGTTGGGGACGGTGAGCCGGTCCTCGTCGGCCGGGGTGCCGTCGTGCCGGTCCCGGTAGACCGCGCCGTACGACTCCTTCTGCAGCGCCTCGTACGCGGTGGAGCCCACGGCCGTGCAGACCCGCTTGCCCGCCAGCGACCTGTCGTAGCCGGTGATCGGCGAGTCCTTCGGCGCGAGGACCTGCTGACCGGCCTGAAAGTAGGCGGTGGAGAACGAGACCTGCTTCAGGCGGGCGCAGTTGATGGTCATCGTCCGCACGACGACGTCGACCTTGTCGTTCTCCAGCGCGGCGATCCGCTGGTTGGTGGGGATGGCCCGGAAGATCACCGCGTCCGGGTCGCCCAGGATGTTCTCCGCGATGGCCCGCACCAGGTCGATGTCGAAGCCTTCGAGGGCGTCCTTCCCGGCGGCGGCCGCCGGATCGCGGTACCCCCAGCTGAAGCTGTTCTGGTCGACGCCCGCGATCAGCTTCCCGCGCCGCTTGATCCGCTCGATGTTCGGACCGCCGGCCGACGAGGGCGGCAGACTCGCCTCCGGGTCCGTGCAGTCGTCCGACCTGATCTGCACCGCCCGCGCCGGACCCGACCCCGCCGGGTCGCCGCCGAGGACCGCGGTGCCGTGCTGGGAGAGCGGCAGCAGGGTGGCCGCGGCCGTCATGGCGCAGGCCACGGCCATGCCCGCCACCCCGCCCCAGCCGCGCAGCCCACCGCGTCCGGGCCGCCCGCCCGTGCGCTTCCTGGTCATCGCTCCTCCGCTCACCGGTACTCCGAGAGCCTGCGGTTGACTCCGACAATCGCCGCCACGGCCCCCAGCACGGCCAGCCCGACGGCCCCGGCCGGCAGCCCGCCCAGCGCCCCGAGCCCGTCCTTCGCGGACCGGGTGAAGGCGACCTGCTCATGGGCGAGCGCCTGCTTCAGGGCGGCGTCCACCCGCTCGAAGGACTCCCCCGTGGAATCCTTCGCCCCGATGATCTGGGCCCGCGCGCCGTCGTAGTCGCCGTCGTCGTCGGCGGTAC
Organism: Streptomyces sp. NPDC001108; assembly: GCF_053598535.1. Taxonomy (NCBI): domain Bacteria; kingdom Bacillati; phylum Actinomycetota; class Actinomycetes; order Kitasatosporales; family Streptomycetaceae; genus Streptomyces; species Streptomyces sp. NPDC001108. Next base: position 381,015 of record NZ_JBSFKL010000004.1, on the reverse strand, counting down.
GGGCCGTGCGGTGGCGGCCCTGCCACTCGGCGACCGCGTCGGCCGCCCTCTTCACCGGGGCGCGGCCCCGGTCGTCGTCGGCGAGCTCCGCGGCCCGGCCCAGCTCCTCGCCGAGCGCCTTCATGTCCGTGGTGTAGTCCGTCTCGTACTTGTCGTTCCTGCCGTCCGGGGTCAGCACCGCACCCCGGGCCACCAGCGTCAGGTTCTCGTTGGCGCGGGCCTTCAGCGAGTCGATCCGCGCGTGGTTGAGGACGTCGAGGGAACGCTGCCCGTTCACCTCCGCCGAACGCAGTTCGGCGCGGGCCACCGTCTGCCCCACGGCCAGCCACAGCAGCAGTACCACGGACGTCGCCGTCGCGAGGAGCATCCCGTGGTTGAACACCCGGTTCGTCCGGCGGTAGTTGCGCCGCTGCGCCCACACCAGCACGGCCAGCGCCACCACACCGAGCCCGAGCGAGAGGAACGGCCAGGCACGGGCCGCGTCGTTGTCCTCGCCCAGCCGGTCCGTCTCCGCCGCGTACAGCCGCTCGGCGGCCGGCAGCAGCACCGTGCTCATCCGCTGGTTGGCGTACCGGAGATAGGCGCCGCCCAGCGGCAGGCCCTGCCGGTTGTTGGCGCGGGCCCGCTCGATCAGGCCCGTGTACCGGGGGAGTTCCTCGTTGAGGGTGGTGATCTCCTGGGCGGAGCGGGTCGACGCGTCCGTGTTGGCGGCGGCCTTCACCAGGAGGCGGGACGCCTCCCGGATGTCCTTCTCGTACCGGTCGTGGACGCCGGCCGGCTCCTGCGCCCCGGCCAGGAAGCCGCTCGCCGCCGAGGTGTCCGCGTCCGCCAGGGAACGGTAGATGGCCGCGGCGTCGGCGCTCAGCGGCTGGCTGCGGCTCACCACGTCGTCGGCGGCGGACGCCCGGTCGGAGATCTCCAGCGCCGTCACCGCGCCGAACGCCACGACCAGCAGGGCCAGTACGGCACCGATGATCTGGAGCCTGCCGGGCTCGGTGGTGGCCGCGGCCCGCACCCGGTCGGCCGCCACGGACAGCGCGCCGCGTCCCGGCGGGACGGGCGCGGCCGCGGGAACGGGCGGCCCGGACCGCCCCTGCTCGGGCGCCGTACGCACACTCGGCGGGTATGTCACTCGACCTCCCCCTCGGTCACTGACGGTGGCCCGGGCCCCGGCCGGTCGGGGACTGGTACCCGGCCATGAAGTATGGCCGCGGGGACCGACGTTCACACCGGGAACGTCCGGACAGACGCCGGGAGCTCCCGGACCGCACATCGGCCCACGGATGCGATCCCCCGCATTCGATCAAGCCATGCGCCGCCGATCAAGCGGATCGGCACACCGGTCCCCGGGAGCGGACCTGCCACCCCACCCCTGAACACGTCCGCAGCCACCGAACGGTTCCCACGCACGAGGGGCGCCCCGCGGCACGACACCGCGGAACGCCCCAGGCCGGCACCGGGATCAGGAGTACTGCGCGCGCAGCCTCCGGTGGACCTCCGCCGGGGCACCCGTACGGTCCAGTCCGAGCAGCGCCGCCCCCAGCACCGGAGGCTCCGTCACCACCCGGACCACCGCCTTCGGCGCGCGCGCCGCGAAGCGCTCGGAGATCATCGCGTCCAGCTGCGGATGCCGGGCGGCCATCACCCCGCCGCCCAGCAGCACCGGCGCCGCCACGTCCAGCAGATCCAGCCGCCCCAGGGCGACCGAGGCCATCGCGACGACCTCGTCCGCCAGCCGCTCCACCAGGGAGACCGCCACCGGGTCGCCGCCCCGCGCGGTCGCGAAGAGCACCGGGGCCAGCTCATGGCGCCGCTCGAACGCGATCCGGCCCAGGTGCAGCGCCTCGATCAGCGCGTACATCGAGTCCAGCCCGAAGTGCGCGGGCAGCGCACGGGCCAGCTCGGTCGGCCCGCCGCGCCCGTCCTCCGCGCGGGCGGCGAACCACAGGGCCTCGTCGGCCAGCCCGCTGCCCCCGCCCCAGTCGCCCGATATCTTCCCTATCGCGGGGAAGCGGGCGGTGCGCCCGTCCGGCAGCATGCCGACGCAGTTGATCCCCGCGCCGCAGACCACCGCGACGCCGCGCGGCTCGTCCACCCCGGCGCGCAGGATCGCGAAGGTGTCGTTGCGGACCTCGGCCGTACGGCCCCAGCCCCGGCCCACGACGGCCTCGGTCAGCTCGGCCTCCTCCACCGGCAGGTCGACGTTGGCCAGGCACGCCGAGACGTGCTCCACCCCGTCGACCTCCCGGCCGACCCCGGCCAGCGCCCGGTCGACCAGCCCGGCCACCACGTCCAGCGCCGCCGCCACCCCGACCGCCGGCGGCTGGAAACCGCCGCCCCGGGCCGTCGACAGCACCGTGCCGTCCTCGCCGATCAACGCCACATCGGTCTTGCTGTTCCCCGCGTCGACCGCGAGGACCGACACCTTCACGCCCACGCCAGGTGCTCCCGGTTGTGCGCGATCAGCTTGTCGGTGAGCGCCTCGGCGTACTCGAACTGGCCGATCAGCGGGTGCGCCAGCAGCGCCTTGAACACCCGGTCCCGGCCGCCGCGCAGCGCCGCCTCCAGGGCCAGGTCCTCGTACGCCGTGACCTGCGAGATCAGGCCGGAGTACAGCGGGTCCAGCATCGGTACGGCGAGCGGCGTCGCGCCCGTGCCGTCGACCCGGGCCTGCACCTCGATCACCGCGTCGTCCGGCAGGAACGGCATCGTCCCCCGGTTGTACGTGTTGACCACCTGCACCGCCGAGCCGCCCGCGCCGAGCAGCGAGGACGCCAGGTCGACCGCCGCCTCCGAGTAGAAGGCGCCGCCGCGCTTGGCGAGCAGCGCGGGCTTCTCGTCCAGTGCCGGATCGCCGTACATGGCGAGGAGCTCCTTCTCCATCGCGGCGACCTCGGCCGCCCGGGACGGCTTGGTGCCGAGCTCGCGGACGACCTCGTCGTGCGCGTAGAAGTAGCGCAGGTAGTACGAGGGCACCACGCCGAGCCGGTCGACGACCGCCCGGTCCATCCGCAGGTCGCCGGCGATCGCGTCGCCGTGCTCCGCGATCAGCCGGGGCAGGACGTTCTCGCCGTCCGGGCCGCCGAGCCGCACCCCGAGTTCCCAGGTCAGATGGTTGAGCCCGACGTGGTCGAGGTGGATCTGCCCCGGTGCGACGTCGAGCAGCCGGGCGAACTTCCGCTGGAAGCCGATCGCCACGTTGCACAGGCCGACGGCTTTGTGCCCGGCCTGGAGGAGCGCCCGGGTGACGATGCCCACCGGGTTGGTGAAGTCGATGATCCAGGCGTTCGGGTTGGTGCGGCGGACCCGCTCGGCGATGTCCAGCACGACCGGCACGGTCCGCAGCGCCTTGGCGAGGCCCCCGGCGCCGGTGGTCTCCTGGCCGACGCAGCCGCACTCCAGCGGCCAGGTCTCGTCCTGGTTGCGGGCGGCCTGGCCGCCGACGCGCAACTGGAGCAGGACCGCGTCGGCGTCGGCGACGCCCGCGTCCAGGTCCGATGTGGTGGTGATCCGCCCCGGGTGGCCCTGCTTGGCGAAGATCCGCCGCGCCAGGCCGCCCACCAGCTCCAGGCGGTCGGCCGCCGGATCGACGAGCACCAGCTCCTCGATGGGCAGCGTGTCGCGCAGCCGGGCGAATCCGTCGATCAGTTCGGGGGTGTAGGTGGACCCGCCACCCACTACTGCGAGCTTCATGGTCAGCCCTTTACTCCGGTCAGTGTCACGCCTTCGACGAACGCCTTCTGGGCGAAGAAGAAGACGAGGATCACGGGGGCCATGACCAGTACGGTCGCGGCCATGGTCAGGTTCCAGTCGGTGTGGTGCGCGCTCTTGAAGGAATCCAGGCCGTAACTGAGCGTCCAGGCGGCCGGGTTCTCCGAGGCGTAGATCTGTGGGCCGAAGTAGTCGTTCCAGGCGTAGAAGAACTGGAAGAGGGCCACCGCGGCGATTCCGGGTTTGGCCATCGGCACGACGACCTTGAGCAAGGTGCGCAGTTCGCCGCAGCCGTCGACCTTCGCCGCGTCCAGGTACTCGTCGGGGATGGTCAGCAGGAACTGGCGCAGCAGGAAGATCGAGAACGCGTCACCGAACGCCATCGGGATGATCAGCGGCCAGAGCGTGCCGGACAGGTCGAGCTGCTTCGCCCAGAACAGGTACATCGGGATGACGACGACCTGCGGCGGCAGCATCATCATCGAGACGACCAGCATCAGCGACAGACGCCGCCCCCGGAAGCGGAACTTGGCGAGCGCGTACGCCACCGGCAGCGAGGACACGACGGTCAGTACGGTGCCGACGCCCGCGTACAGCAGGGTGTTGCGCCACCACACCAGGAACCCGTCGGTCTCGAAGACCCGCCGGTAGTTGTCCCACTCGAAGGGGTGCGGCCACAGGTCGCGGGTGAGTGCCTGCTGGTCGCTCATGAGCGAGGTGAGCACCAGGAAGACGAACGGCAGGACGAAGAAGAGCGCGGCGGCGACGCCGAGCGCGTGCACGGCGATCCAGTGGAGCAGCGCCCTGCGGCGGGCGGTGCGCCCGGCCGGGGTGTCCCCGGCGGTCTCGGGAGCGGTGCTCCGGGGGGTGTCGAGAACCTGCGCCACGTCACTCACCTGCCTGGATCAGCCCGCTGCGGCGCCGCATCAGCAGTGCGGTGAACGCCATGGCGAGGACGAAGAGAATGAGCGCGACCACGCAGGCGGAGCCGTAGTCGAAGCGCTGGAAGCCGAGGTTGTAGACCACCTGCGGAAGCGTCAGTGTCGACTTGTCGGGATAGCCCGGTTCGAACTGCTGCCCGGAGCCGCCCATCACCCCGGACGCGACCTTCCCGGCCACGAACGGCTGGGTGTAGTACTGCATCGTCTGGATGATCCCGGTCACCACCGCGAACAGGATGATCGGCGAGATGTTCGGCAGGGTGATGTGGCGGAAGCGCTGGAGCGCCGTCGCCCCGTCCAGCTCCGCCGCCTCGTACTGCTCCTTCGGTACGTCGAGCAGCGCGGCCATGAAGATCACCATCAGATCGCCGACGCCCCACACCGCGAGCGCGGTCAGCGCCGGCTTGGACCAGGCGGCGTCGGTGAACCAGCCGGGGGTGGGCAGCCCCACCGCGTCGAGCAGTGAATTGGCCGGCCCGGTACCGGGGTTGAGCAGGAAGACGAAGGCGAGCGTCGCCGCGACCGGCGGTGCCAGGTACGGCAGGTAGAACAGGGTGCGGAAGACGCCGGCGCCCGTCTTGATCCGGGTGATCAGCAGCCCGATCCCGAGACCGAAGACCACCCGGCAGCTCACCATGACCACGACCAGCCAGAGCGTGTTGCGCAGCGCCGGCCAGAACAGCGGGTAGTCCTGGAAGACGTACGCCCAGTTCTTCGTCCCGCTGAACGCGGGCGGGGTGAAGCCGTCGTAGGTGGTGAAGGAGAAGTAGGCCGTGGAGATCAGCGGGTAGGCGAAGAAGACGAAGAACCCGATCAGCCACGGCGCCATGAAGGCGGCGGTGCGCAGCGCCGACCGGCGGCGCTTCGCCCGGAGCGTGTATGTGGTCATCGGGCCCCTACTTCGCCTGCGCGATCGCCGCGTCGATCTCCCGGGCGGTCTTCTCCAGCCCCGCCTTCACGTCGGTCTGCTTGCCCTTCTCGATGTCGAAGCCGAGGTTCTGGAGGGACGTCAGGTAGGCGCCGCCGTTCACCGAGGGCGGGGTGGTGGTGCTCTTCGGGTTGGCGGCGATGTCCAGGAAGACCTTGAACCGGGGGTCCTGCTTCAGCCGGGGCGACTTCAGCGCGGCCAGCGTGGAGGGCACGTTGTGGATGGAGTTGGCGAAGTCCACCACCGCGTCGGTGTCGGTCGTCATGAACTTGACCAGCTCCCAGGCCGCGTTCTGCTTCTTGGAGGTGGCGGCGATCCCGGCGATGGTGCCGGTCAGATAGCCCCTGCCGTAGCTGTCGGCCTGGTCGTCGGAGACGGGCATCGGGGCCACCCCGATCTCGAAGCCGGGCTTGGCCGCCTCGGCCATCCCGAGCCGCCACTCGCCGTCGATCTGCATGGCGACCTGGCCGGTGTGGAAGGGGTGCTTGGCGCCCCACTCGTCGCCGAAGGAGGTGCGGAACTTCTCCAGCTTCTCGTAGCCGCCGAGCGAGTCGACCAGCTTCTTCTGGGCCGTCAGCATCTGTGCGAACGCCGGGTCCTTGGCGATGTTCGACTTGCCGTCGGCGTCGAAGTACGTCGGGTCCCAGCTCCCGAGGTAGTGCTCGGTCGTGGACTCGTAGCCGTGGTAGTTGGGCATGAAGCCCAGCCGCTCGTACGAGTCGCCCTTGGTCTTCGTCAGCTTCCTGGCGTCCGCGGCCAGCTCCGACCAGGTCCGCGGCGGCCGCTTGATCCCGGCCTTCTCGAACGCGTCCTTGTTGTAGTACAGGCCGTACGCGTCGCCGAGCAGCGGCACCGTGCAGCGCACCCCGTCGAACTGCGTGTACTCGTTCATCGCCTTGGGGAAGGTGGTCTCCGGGTCGATCCCGTCCTTCTTCAGGAAGGGGTTGAGATCGAGGAACGCCTTCGACGAGCAGAACTTGCCGACGTTGTTGGTGGTGAACGACGAGACGACGTCCGGGGCGTTCGAACCGCCCGCCCGCAGCGCCTGGTTGATCTTGTCGTCGGTCATGTTGCCGACGACCTTCACATGGATGTTGGGGTGCGCCTTGGTGAAGGCGTCGACCACCCCCTGGATCGCCTCGACCTCACCCGGATTGTTCCAGCCGTGCCAGAAGGTGATCGTCGTCTCCTTGGACGGGTCGTCGTTGGCACCGGAGCTGCTCTGCCCCGTACAGGCGGAGGCGAGCAGGGATATGGCGGCGGTCGCGGCGAGTGCGACGGCCGTCTTCCGGCGGTTTCCGGACATGGCGGTCTCCCGGTGGAGGATGGGGGCGGACGTACGGAGGAACGGACGTGCCAGGAAGAGTCAGCGGGACGACGTGTCGAAGACCTCGTCGCGGGTGGTGGCGAGGGCGCTCTCCAGCGCGCCGCGCAGGACGGGACGGTGGATCACCTCGCCGGCGATCAGCCGCGGGCGGGAGGCGGAGAGTTCGGCGAGCTCGGCGGTGACCCGGCGGCGCAGCTCCTCGCCGCCGGCCGCGATCACCGCGCCGGACAGCACGACCACCTCCGGGTCGAGCACGGCGGCCATCGCGGCGACACCGGTCGCCAGGCCGGTGGCGAACCGGTCGAGGAGCCGGGGGTACGGGCCGTCCTCGCCCGCCGCCGCGGCCTCGGCGGCGCGGGCCAGCAGCCGGGCGGCGACCTCGTGGTGGGTCCCGGGGGTACGGATCAGCGCGTCGTCGATGCCGAGCTCGCGGCCGATCCGGGCCAGCACCTGGGCGCCCGCCAGCTCCTGGAAGCCGCCCGCGTTCACCTTGGTGACCTGGCGGACCAGCGGGACGCCCGGCACGGGCAGGAAGCCGACCTCCCCGGCGCCGCCGGTGAAGCCGCGGTGCAGCCGGCCGTTTATGACGAGGGCGGCGCCGAGCCCCTCCTCGTTCCACAGCAGGACGAAGTCCTCGTGCCCGCGCGCCGCGCCCAGGCGCTGCTCGGCCACCGCGACCAGGTTGACGTCGTTCTCGTACTCCACCGGCATGGGCAGGAAGGCGGCCAGCTCCTCCAGGAGCGTGGGGGAGTGCCAGCCCGGCAGGTGCGAGGCGTACCGCAGCCGCCCGGTGCCCGGGTCGAAGGCGCCCGGGGTGCCGATGACGACCCGGTGCACGTCGGAGCGGCTGAGCCCGGCGTCCGCGACCGCCCCGTCCAGGGCCCGGGCCACCTGGCGCACCACGCCGTCCGTCCGCCGCCCCGGGGTGGCCAGCTCGAACTCGCCGACCGTCTCGCCGGTCACATCGGCGACGGCGGCGACGATCCGGCGGGCGTCCACGTCCAGCCCGGCGACATGGGCGGCGCCCGCGTTGACCCCGTAGAGCTGGGCGTTGGGCCCCGGGCGGCCGGCCACCGTTCCGGTCGCGACGACCAGCCCGGCCGCCTCCAGCCGGGCCAGCAGCTGGGACGCGGTGGGCTTGGAGAGCCCGGTCAGCTTCCCGATCCGGGTCCGGGAGAGGGGACCGTGCTCCAGCAGCAGGTCGAGGGCCGCGCGGTCGTTCATGGCCCGCAGTACGCGGGGGGTCCCCGGTGTGGTTCCGGCCATGCGTCCTGCACCCGCCCTCTGTTAGGAAAGTTTCCTATTCGGTGAGAGGACCGTAAGGCGCCTTTGCCGGGCCGTCAATGGGCGGCACCGGCGCGGCAACCAAAGCGTTACCCTGCGGCCGCCTCCCGGTCGTGCGCGACACTCCGGGGGAACGCCCTACCTGCCCCGGGGCTGGGGCGCGGGCGGCGTGATCGGGTTGCTGGCCAGGGTCTGCGGGGAGGTCGCCGAGCTGAAGGCCGAGGGGGCGGCCACCGAGGCGGACGGGTCGGCCGGCGGCTCCTCCGCCTCCGGCGGGACCTCGCCGAACATCCGGATGCCGGCCGCGTCCAGCGCCACCTTGATCCGCCAGCGCAGCTCGCGCTCCACGGACACGGCCTTGCCGGGCATCGTCTTCGCGGCCACCTTGACCGTCATCGAGTCGAGCTGCACCGCGTCCAGGCCGAGCACCTCGACCGGGCCCCACAGCCGCTCGTTCCACGGGTCCTCCTTGGCCATCGCGGCGGCGGCGTCGGTGATGACCGTACGGACCCGCTCCAGGTCCTCGGAGGGGTGCAGGACCACCTCGACCCCGGCGGTGGACCAGCCCTGGCTGAGGTTGCCGATCCGCTTCACCTCGCCGTTGCGGACGTACCAGATCTCGCCGTCGGCGCCGCGCAGCTTGGTGACCCGCAGGCCGACCTCGATGACCTCGCCGGAGGCGACCCCCGCGTCGATGGTGTCGCCGACGCCGTACTGGTCCTCCAGGATCATGAAGACACCGGAGAGGAAGTCGGTGACCAGGTTGCGGGCGCCGAAACCGATCGCCACACCCGCCACACCGGCGGAGGCCAGCAGCGGCGCCAGATTGATCTGGAACGCGCCCAGGATCATCAGGGCGGCCGTGCCGACGATCAGGAAGGACGCCACCGACCGGAGGACCGAACCGATCGCCTCCGAGCGCTGGCGGCGGCGCTCCGCGTTGACCAGCAGCCCGCCCAGCGTGGTGCCCTCGACCGCCTGGGCGCTGCGGTTCATCCGCTCTATGAGCTTGGTCAGGGCGCGCCGGACGGCGACCCGCAGCACCACCGCGACAGCGGCGATGAGCATGATCCGCAGACCGGTGCTCAGCCAGACGGACCAGTTCTCCTGCACCCAGCTCGCGGCGTCGCCGGCCTGCTTGGCCGCGTCGTCCAGCGAACTGACCGGCTCGGGCGACGGGGCCGAGGCCAACAGGGCGGACAGGGACACGGTGGAACCTCCAGGTGGACGACGGCCTTCCAACCACACTAACGGGGTACCGAAGGTGCTCTGGTGCCCCGACAGAGGGGGCGGGAAACACATCAATCGGGGGATACCGAGGGACGTCGGCACGGGCGCGACGGCCCCCGCGGCGGCCTCCTGTGGCCGATCGCACACCCGGCGGCCCACCCGGCCGGGGCGGGCCTCCGTGAAAATCCTCCCGGCCCGTTACCCGCACGTGGTGGCGCTCCGACCAGGCAGGAGTGGAGACTGAGAGCGGATCGTCCCGGCGCGAGCCACGCGCCGCCGGCGTACAAGGAGGCATCCACCGTGCCGCATGTCCTGGTTCTCAACGCGTCGTACGAGCCGCTCGGCGTCGTACCGCTCCGCCGCGCGCTCGTGCTCGTCCTCGAAAACAAGGCCATATGCCTGGAGGAGTCCGGCGCCTTCCTGCACAGTGCCACCCAAGCCGTCCCGGCCCCCAGCGTCGTCCGACTGAAGCGGTTCGTCCGCATCCCCTACCGGGGGCCCGTGCCGCTCACCCGGCGGGCGCTGTTCGCCCGGGACGGGGGCCGCTGCATGTACTGCGGGGCCGCCGCGACCAGCGTCGACCACGTGATTCCGCGCAGCCGCGGCGGGCAGCACGCCTGGGACAACGTGGTGGCGGCCTGCCGCCGCTGCAACCACGTCAAGGCCGACCGGCACCTGCCGGAGCTCGGCTGGCGGCTGCACCGGCCGCCCGCCCCGCCGACCGGCCTGGCCTGGCGGATCATCGGCACGGGACATCGCGACCCGCGCTGGTTGCCGTACTTGCAACCGTTCGGCGCGGAGGACGCCATGGCCCGGATCGACGGCATATCAGCCTGAGATCCGGGCCTTCGTCGTTCCCGGGGCGGTACGGAGGACGGCTCCGTCACTCCGCCTCGGTGACGGCGTACGCCTCCACCGACCAGAGCGAATAGCCGTACTCGGTGGCCCGGGCGTCGCCCTGGACCCGGAGGTAGCGGACGTCCTTCGCGTCCATCCGGACCGACTCGCGCCCGCCCCGGCCCTCCTGGACGGTGGCCGCGGTGCGCCAGTTGCGGCCGTCCGCGGAGACCTGCACGCGGTAGCGGGCGGCGTACGCGTCCTGCCAGTGCAGCACCACCCGGCCGACCCGGGTGGGCCGCTCCAGCTCCGCCTGCCACCAGGAGTCGTCCTCGGCGGGGGAGGACCAGCGGGTCCCCGCGTCCCCGTCCGCGGCGGCCGACGCCGGGAAGTCGGGCGTCTCGTCGGCGGAGGACGACGCGGTGGCGGACCGGAGCAGATCCGGGCCCGCCGTGCGCGGGAACGCCCGGACGGTGAGCGTGCTGCGCTCGTCGCCGAACCGGAACGGCACCTCGTACTCCCCGGCCGGGGTGCCCGCCGGAACGGTGATCTCCACGGGCACCCGGGTACGGGAACCACGCGGCACCCGCGTCTGCTTCGGGACGTCCACCTTGATGCCCCGGGGCGCCCGCGCGACGAGCGAACCCCGCACCTCGACCGGGTGGCGGGCGTCCAGCCGGGCCTCGACCCGCAGCGGCCCGCCGCCGATCTCGGCGTCCGTCTCGTCGCGCGCGAGGTCGAGCCGGGCCGCGGGCTCGTCGCCGAACCACGGCACCAGCGCCCGCACCTCGGGGGCCGGTACGGGGGCCTGGACCGTGCGGCCCGGGGCCATCGGCGCCACCGTCCGGGAGACCACCGGGGGCAGCCCGGTGGAGCCGGTGGGCCAGCTGATCCGGACGGCGTCGGCCCGCAGCCCCTTCGCCGTCGTCTGGGTCCAGCCGGAGGACGAGAGCGCGCCCAGCCGGCGCCACCCCTCGCCCGGCACGTGTGCCTCCAGCACCGCCCCGGCCACGGTTCCCCCGCCGGGCGCGACCATCGCCGTCACGGTCTCCACCGGGCGGGGCCGGTCGAGCCGGACCGTGTAGGCGCCCTCGGACCGGGTCACCGAACCGGCGTCCCGGTCCGCGCCCGTCCAGGAGTCCGCCTCCCGGCGCACCCGGTCCAGGAAGGGGGCCAGCACCCCCTTGCCGACCGTCGCCTTGTCCGCCTTCGCCGCCCCGCGCACCGGCTCCAGGGCCAGCGAGGCCCGCCAGGCCGCGTCGCCGTCGCCGCGCGACTGCGCCTGGAGCAGGTCCACGGCCAGCTCGCCGGCCCGGCCGTACCGGGACAACTGCTCCGCCCACGGCGCGACTTCCGCGCCCAGCCGACCGCCCGCCAGGCCCTTCAGCCGCTGCGGGGTCTCCCGCATCACGGTGAACGCCTCCCGCAGCCGGCGCGCCGCCGTGTCCCGCGCACCGGTGTCGTGCCCCGCTCGGGTCGTCCAGAACGCCTCCAGCAACGGCCGCAGATACGCGGACTCGTCGCCGCCCAGCACCGACTCCGCGCTGTTCCCGGCCAGCGCCCGCAGCGCCTCCCGGCCGCGCGCGTCACCGCCCGCCAGATCGTCCACCGCCGCCCGCCAGGACTCCTGCGGCCGGTAGCCCTCCGGGTTCCAGGCGAAGTCGGCGGCGGTGAACAGCGGGATGCGGGACGCCGACGGCTGCTCCATCGCGTTGGCGAGCAGCGCCGCCGACCCCGTCGCCACCGCGGGCTCCCGGCCGGTGTACGGGCCGAGGAAGATCCGGTCCTGGGCGTAGTCGTTGACCGGGTAGTTGTCCATCGTGACCAGCGGGTGCCCGAACGCGGCGCGCGCCCCGGCCAGCTCCCCGCCGGTGATGGTCCTCGGCACGACCCCGACCCCGGTCCAGGCGACCTGCACCCGCGCGTCCAGCTCGCGGGCGAGCGCCGTGCGGTACTCGGTCGCCCCGTCCTGGTAGAACTCCGTCGGCATCACCGACAGCGGCCGCGCGCCCGGGTACCGCTCCGCGAGGTGGCGGGCCACCGCCCCGGCCACCCGCGCCTGCGCCCGCGCCGCGGCCCGGGGCCCGTTGCCGAAGGCGTCGGCGTCCGCACCACAGTGCCACTCGCTGTAGCTCACGTCCTGGAACTGGAGCTGGAAGACCCGGACACCCAGCGCCCACATCGCGTCGATCTTCTTCGTCAGGGCCCGCACATCGCCGTCCGACGACATGCACATGGCCTGGCCGGGGGAGACCGCCCAGCCGAGCGTCACATGCTCCGCCCGCGCCCGCCGGGCCAGCGCCCGGAAGTCGGCCCGCCGCTCGGCCGGGTACGGATCGCGCCAGCGGGACTGCCGGTAGGGGTCGTCGCCCGCCGCGTACAGATACCTGTTCTGCTTGGTGCGCCCCATGAAGCCGATCTGGGCGAGCCGTTCGTCGAGGGTCCACGGCTGCCCGTAGAAGCCCTCGGTCATGCCGCGCACGGCGGTGCCCGGCCAGTCGCGGACCGCGACCCCCGCGACCCCGCCGTCCCGGATGAGCTGACGCAGCGTCTGCACGCCGTGGAAGAGGCCGTCCTCGCCGGAGCCGTCGAGGGCGACGGTGTCCCGCCCCGCGACCCGGCCGACCGAGAGCAGATAGCCCCCGGAGGGCAGCTCGCCGCGTGCCGGGGCGCGCAGGGCGCGCAGCGCCTCCCGGGCGCCGTCGCCGCCGAGCCGGACGACCGGGCCGCCGCCGGGCAGGGCCTCGTGGACGGTGCGCACGCCCGCCTCCCGCAGGACCGTCCGCGCCGCGTCGACCGCGTACGGGTCCGCACCGGCACCGGCCACCAGCGTGACCTCGGTGGTCAGCGGGACGGACGGGCCGGCGGCCACCAGGGACTGCGGCCGGGGCCACACGGAGGGCGGCGCGCCGTCGTCCGCGCGGTCGGGGGCGGTCAGGGCGAGGGAGCCGGGATCGGCCGGGGCGGCGACGGCCTGCGTCCCCGTGGAGAGGATCCCGCCGAGCACGGCGACCGCGATGGCCGCCGCCTGCTTTCCACGCCTGAGCCGCATCGCCCGTCTCCCTCGTCCCGCTCTGCCCGTCGGTGGGCTTCGAGCCCACCACCCGGGGGCGAAGGTGTCAATGTACGTGGGCGGTGTGCCGGGAATGACCGTTGCGGCAGGTGGGGCGGGGTACGGGGCCGGAAGCGACCGGCGCCGCACGGAGGGCGGGGCGACCGGCCCGCCCGGTCCGGGCACGCCAAGGATGACGCCGGATGGCCGAAATCGGCGGACAACTTACGGAGAACTGGCCCGGGAAGAGCGGAATGTGACCCCGAGGACGTTGAATTCGTTGTGCTGGCGGCCATGTCCGCGACCGGTTTCGTGGGTAGGGCTGTCCCGTGGTCCCCGACGGACCGGCGTGCGGCGCCGGACGCGGTGCACCGTGGCGCGGAGGAACGTCCCAAGGGCCGGAGGTACGCGGACGTTCCGGCGGCGCGGCGAGGCACCGCGTCCGACGCCGCCCGCCCGCCGGGGCCACGAGACAGCCCCAGTGGCTCGCAGTGTCCCGTGTGTCCTGATTCCCACGGCCAGGAGGCCGCCATGCCCGTAGCCGCGAAGCCCCCGCTCCTCTCCTTTCCCGCACAGGCGTCGGCGCCCGCCGCCGCGCCGTCCGGCCCGCTGACCAGCGAACCGCCGCTCGCCGACGCGATACCCCTCACCAGCGAGCCCCCGCTCGCCGACGCCACGCATCTCACCAGCGAACCCCCGCTCGCCGTGCACGCCCCGCTGACCAGCGAACCGGTCGCGCCGAGCGGTGCGGGGGGACCGGAGTACCCAGGAGTCTGAATGGGCCTGTCCCGGCTCGCCGCCCTGCACGGCGTCGCCACCTCCGCCCCGTCCGCCGGCACGGGCGCCCCCGTCCCCGACGCCACCGTCGTCGCCGTGCTCGGCGCGCTCGGGGTGGACGCCACCACGCCCGGGGCGGTCCAGGAGGCGCTCGCCGCCGCCGAGTCCGCCGCCCGCTCCCGGCTGCTGCCGAGGACGGTCGTGGTGTGGGACGGGGAACCGCCGCCCGGGGCGCTGACCGCCCTGCCGCCCGGCACCGCGCTGGAGATCGCCCTCGAAGGCGGCCAGGCCCCGCCGCTGCGGATGCGGGTCGCGGCGCCGCCGGGCGGGGCGGCTTCGGCCGGGGCGGGCCGGGAGGAGGCGCAGCCGCCCGTCTGGTGGAGCCCGCCGCCGCTCGGGGTGCACCGGCTGGCCGCCCGGGCCCCCGGCGGCCGGAGCGCGTCCGCCGTGCTCGTCGTCGCCCCGGCCGCCGCGCCCCGGCCGCCCCGGCGCACCCACGGCCTCCTCGTCCAGCTCTACTCCCTGCTCTCCGCCCGCTCCTGGGGCATGGGCGACCTCGGCGACCTGGCCGACCTCGCCGCCTGGTCGGGGCGGACCCTCGGCACCGGCTTCGTCCAGGTCAACCCGTTGCACGCCGCCGTGCCCGGCCGCCCCACCGACCCCTCCCCGTACCGCCCGTCCTCGCGGCGCTTCCCCGACCCCGTGCACCTGCGCGTCGAGTCCGTCCCCGAGTACGGCCACGCCGAGGACCGGAGCATCCTCGACGACCTGCGGCAGAGCGCCGCCGCGCTCGGCGACACCGTGCTCAACAAGGGCGCCCTGATCGACCGCGACGCCGTACGCGACCTCAAGTACCAGGCGTTCGACGTCCTCCGCCGGGTGCCCCTCACCCCCGGCCGCCGCGCCGCCTACTGCGACTTCCTGGCCGGGCAGGGGCAGGCCCTGGAGGACCACGCCCTGTGGTGCGCCCTCGCCGAGATCCACGGCCCCGACTGGCACCGCTGGCCCGCCGGGCTGCGCGACCCGCGCTCCCCGGAGACCGCCCGCGCCCGCCGCGGACTGCTCGACCGGATCGACCTGCACTCCTGGCTCGCCTGGCTGACCGACACCCAGCTCGCCGACGCCCAGCGCGCCGCCCTCGACGCGGGCATGCCGCTCGGCATCGTCCACGACCTCGCCGTCGGCGTGCACCCCGGCGGCGCCGACGCCTGGGCCCAGCAGGACGCCCTCGCCCCCGGCATGTCCGTCGGCGCCCCGCCCGACGCCTTCAACGCCCGGGGCCAGGACTGGGGACTGCCCCCGTGGCGCCCCGACGTCCTCGCCGCCTCCGGCTACGCCCCGTACCGCGGACTGCTGCGCGGGCTCCTCGCCCACGCCGGGGCGCTGCGCATCGACCATGTGATGGGCCTCTTCCGGCTCTGGTGGGTGCC
Organism: Streptomyces sp. NPDC001108; assembly: GCF_053598535.1. Lineage (NCBI taxonomy): Bacteria > Bacillati > Actinomycetota > Actinomycetes > Kitasatosporales > Streptomycetaceae > Streptomyces > Streptomyces sp. NPDC001108. The sequence continues at coordinate 365,498 of NZ_JBSFKL010000004.1, read as the reverse complement.
CGAGGGCCGCCCGCCCGCCGAGGGCGCCTACGTCTCCTACGACGGTGAGGCGATGCTCGCCGTCCTGGTCCTGGAGGCGCACCGGGCCGGCGCGGCCGTCCTGGGCGAGGACCTCGGCACGGTCGAGCCGGGCGTCCGCGAGGCGCTGGCCCGGCGCGGGGTGCTCGGCACCTCCGTCCTCTGGTTCGAACGAGACTGGGCGGGCACCGGCCGGCCGTCCGCCCCCGAGCAGTGGCGCGAGGACTGCATCGCCACCGCCACCACCCACGACCTGCCGCCCACCGCCGCCCGGCTCACCGGCGAACACGTCGCCCTGCGCCACCGCCTCGGCCTGCTCACCCGCCCGCTCTCCGAGGAGCTGACCGCCGACGCGGCGGACACCGCCGAATGGCTGGGCCTGCTCACCGCGCTCGGCCTGCTCCCCGAGGACGAGAGCGACGAGGAGGGCGCCGTCCGCGCCGTCCACCGCTACCTGCTGCGCACCCCCGCCCGCATGGTCGGCGTCTGGCTGCCCGACGCGCTGGGCGACCGCCGCCCGCAGAACCTCCCGGGCACCTGGGACCAGTACCCCAACTGGCGGCTGCCCGTCTCCGACTCCGAGGGCCGGCCGGTCACCCTGGAGGAGCTGGCCACCGCGCCCCGACTCCACCGGCTGATGGCGCTCTTCGCCCCGCGGTCCGGCGGCCCGGCCCCGCGCCACGACGGTCCGGGGCAGCTGCGGTGACCCCGTTCCGGCCCCGTACGGCACCCCCGGGCGCGCGCCCCTCGCGGGCGTTCGCTACGTTTGCACCGTGGACAAGAAGAACGCTATGCGCGCCGGCGCCGTCGCGGCCGGAACGACGCTGATGATGCTGCTCATGTCGTCCCCCGCGCTCGCGCTCACCCGCGACGACGGTGACGACCCGGGGCCCGGCCTGAGCGCGATGGAGACCGTCGGCCTCTACGTCGTCGCGCCCATCGTCCTGTTCCTGGTCATCACGGGCCTGGTCATGGTCCTGGACAAGTCCAGGAAGAAGGCGTAACGCCCACCCCTTCCCGTGCGCCGCGTGCACCACGCGGCGCACACGTGTGTCCGGACACGGAAACGCGGGCCCGGAGGCCACGGGTACGCGGGACCGCGGGGACGACGCGACCGCGGAGCCGTGACGCCGCCCGTAGGCTGCGGCCATGACCGAGTGGGACGTCAAGAAGCTCCGCATCCTGCGCACCCTGCGCGACCGGGGCACGGTCACCGCGACCGCGCGGGCCCTGATGATGACGCCCTCCGCCGTCTCCCAGCAGCTCTCCAGCCTCTCCCGGCAGCTCGGCGTCCCGCTCCTGGAGGCCCAGGGCCGCCGCGTCCGGCTCACCGACGCCGCCCACCTCGTCCTGCGCCACGCCGAGGTCGTCTTCGCCCAACTGGAACGGGCCGACGCCGAACTGACCGGCTATCTGCGCGGCGAGGCCGGCGAGGTGCGGATCGCGGCGTTCTCCACGGCCGTCCCCGCCCTCGTCGTCCCCGCGGTCCAGCGGCTGCGCGCCGAGCCGCGCCCCGGCCCCGACGTACGGATCCAGGAGGCGGAGGCCGGGCGGGCGTACGAGCTCCTGGCCGCCGGTGACGCCGACCTCGCGCTCTCCCTCGCCGCCCACGCCCCGACGGCCCACGACCCCCGGTTCGCGGTGCTGCCGCTGCTCGCCGACCCGCTGGACGTGGCGCTGCCCGCGCACCACCGGCTGGCCGCCGCCCCCGCCCTCCGGCTGGCGGACCTCGCCGACGACCCGTGGATCTACGGCGGCTCCGGCCCCTGGTCGCAGATCACCACCGCGGCCTGCGAGGCCGCCGGATTCGTCCCCGAGCAGGCGCACAGCGCCTCCGGCTGGACGGCCATCCTCGCCATGGTCGAGGCCGGCATGGGCGTGGCACTGCTCCCGCGCATGGCCTCGGCGGAGCGGCGCGGCCGGGACGGGGTGGTGATGCGGGTCCTCGACGCCGACCAGCCGCGCCGCCATGTGGTGGCGGCGGTCCGGCAGGGCGCCGAGCGGGGCCCCGCGGTGGCCAGGGTCCTGGCCGCCCTCACCACCGCCGCCGCATCGTTCACTTCCACTGAATAGACGATGCAAAAACATTCGATGGACCTGATGGGTCGTTCGCGCCGACAGTGGAGCCATGACCTTCGACGAGAACGAGCCCCGACACGACGACCCCCACGCCAACGACGCGGCCCCGTACGGCGGCGGTGACCCGTACGCCGACTACCGCAGCACCGACCTCCCCTTCACCGAGCTCGTCGACCTCGCCGACCGTCGCCTCGGCGCCGGCGTGATCGCCGCCAACGACGAGTTCTTCGCCCAGCGCGAGAACCTCCTGATCCGGGAGCGCGCGGTCTTCGACCCCGAGCACTTCGGCCACAAGGGCAAGATCATGGACGGCTGGGAGACCCGCCGCCGCCGGGGCGCGGACGCCGAGCACCCGTTCCCCGCCCCCGACGAGCACGACTGGGCCCTCGTCCGGCTCGGTGCCCCCGGCATCATCCGGGGCATCGTCGTCGACACCGCCCACTTCCGCGGCAACTACCCGCAGCGTGTCTCGATCCAGGCCACCGCCGTCGAAGGTTCGCCCGGCCCCGACGAGCTGCTCGCCCCCGACGTGAAGTGGGAGGAGCTCGTCCCGCCCACCCCCGTACGCGGCCACGCCGCCAACGGCTTCGAGATCAGCAGCACCCGCCGCTACACGCACCTCCGCCTGTGCCAGCACCCCGACGGCGGCATCGCCCGCCTCCGCGTCCACGGCGAGGTCCTGCCCGACCCGTCCTGGCTCGCCACGCTCGGATCCTTCGACCTGCTCTCGGTCCTGAACGGCGGCAGCTACGAGGACGCCTCGGACCGCTTCTACTCCTCGCCGACCCAGATCATCCTGCCGGGCACCTCCCGCAAGATGGACGACGGCTGGGAGAACCGCCGCCGCCGGGTCCGCGACACCAACGACTGGGTCCGCTTCCGCCTCCCCGCCCAGGGCGCGGTCCGCGCCGTCGAGATCGACACCGCCTACCTCAAGGGCAACGCGGCCGGCTGGATCGCCCTCCAGGGCCGCAACGGCGAGACCGGCGAGTGGTTCGAGATCATCCCCCGCACCCGCCTCCAGCCCGACACCCTGCACCGCTTCCCGCTCCGCGCCCAGGCGATCGTCACCCACGTCCGCCTCGACGCCTTCCCGGACGGCGGCGTCGCCCGGATGCGCCTGCACGGCAGCCTGACCGAGACCGGCGCCGCCGACCTGGCCGAACGCTACGAGCAGGCCCGCGCGTAACGACTCCCGCCCGTCGGACGGCCGCGCCACGGCGCCCGCCCGACGGGCGGTCTCCACCCCGGCCCCGGAACGCGGATTCGGAACGCGGCTTCGGAGCACAGAAGAGGGGCGCCCCCGTCACGCCGGGGGGCGCCCCTCACTGTCGTACGGCCGCTACCTTACGCCGTCGCGGCAGCCGCGTCCGCCGCCCGGGCCTTCAGGGCCCGCTCGACGCCGGACCGCGACTCCGACACCAGCCGGCGCAGCGCCGCGCCCGGCTCGGCCGAGGCGAGCCAGGCGTCGGTGGCCTCCAGCGTGGCCTCGGAGACCTGGAGGGCCGGGTAGAGGCCGATCGCGACCTGCTGCGCCATCTCGTGGCTCCGCGATTCCCAGACGTCCTTCACCGAGGCGAAGAACTTCTCCGTGTACGGGGCCAGCAGCTCGCGCTGGTCGGTCTGGACGAAGCCCGCGATGACCGCCTCCTGGAGGGAGTTCGGCAGCGTGTCGGACTCGACGACCGAGGCCCACGCCTCCGCCTTCGCCGCCTCGGTCGGACGGGCCGCACGGGCGGTCGCCGCGTGCCGCTCGCCCGCCGCCGTACGGTCGCGCTCGTACTCGGCGGCGATCTCCTCCTCCAGCAGCAGGCCGGCGGCCGCCAGCCGCTCCACGAACGCCCAGCGCAGCTCCGTGTCGACGGCCAGGCCCTCGATGGTCTCCTTGCCGTCGAGCAGCGACTGCAGGAGGTCCGTCTGCTGCGGGGTCCGGGCGGTCTCCGCGAAGGCGCGGGCCCAGGCCAGCTGGTGGTCGCTGCCCGGCTCGGCCGCGCGCAGGTGCGCCAGCGTCGCCTCGGTCCACCGGGTCAGCCCGGCCTCGCGCCACTCCGGCGCCGCGTACAGGTCCAGCGCCAGCTTCACCTGGCGGTGCAGCGACTGGACGACGCCGATGTCCGTCTCCTTGCCGATGCTGGACAGCACCAGGGAGAGGTAGTCGCGGGTGGCCAGCTCGCCGTCGCGGGTCATGTCCCAGGCGGAGGACCAGCACAGGGCGCGGGGGAGGGACTCGGCGAAGTCGCCGAGGTGCTCGGTCACCACGGCCAGCGACTCCGCGTCGAGCCGGACCTTCGCGTACGAGAGGTCGTCGTCGTTGAGCAGGATCACGGCCGGGCGGGCGGTGCCGGCCGGGAACGGGACCTCGGTGCGCTCGCCGTCGACGTCCAGCTCGATCCGCTCGCCGCGGACCAGCTTGCCGTCGGCGTCCAGGTCGTAGCAGCCGATCGCGATGCGGTGCGGGCGCAGCGTCGCCTCGCCCTTCGCGCCGGCCGGGAGCGCCGGGGCCTCCTGGACCACGGTGAACGAGGTGACGTGGCCGTTCTCGTCCGTGGTGATCTCCGGGCGCAGCACGTTGATGCCCGCCGTCTCCAGCCACGCCTTCGACCAGGTCTTCAGGTCGCGGCCGGAGGTCTTCTCCAGCGCGCCCAGCAGGTCCGACAGCCGGGTGTTGCCGAAGGCGTGCGCCTTGAAGTACGCCTGGACGCCCTGGAAGAACGCGTCCATGCCGACATAGGCCACCAGCTGCTTCAGGACCGAGGCGCCCTTGGCGTAGGTGATGCCGTCGAAGTTGACCAGCACGTCGTCCAGATCACGGATGTCCGCCATGATCGGGTGGGTGGACGGCAGCTGGTCCTGGCGGTAGGCCCAGGTCTTCTCGGAGTTGGCGAACGTGGTCCAGGAGTTCGGCCACTTCGTGCCCGGCGCGTACGCCTGGCAGGCGACCGAGGTGTACGTGGCGAACGACTCGTTCAGCCACAGGTCGTTCCACCACTCCATGGTGACCAGGTCGCCGAACCACATGTGCGCCAGCTCGTGCAGGATGGTCTCGGCGCGCCGCTCGTACGCCGCGTCCGTCACCTTCGACCGGAACACGTACTGGTCGCGGATGGTGACCGCGCCCGCGTTCTCCATCGCCCCGGCGTTGAACTCCGGGACGAAGAGCTGGTCGTACTTGGCGAACGGGTAGGCGTAGTCGAACTTCTCCTGGAACCAGTCGAAGCCCTGCCGGGTCACGTCGAAGATGTCGTCCGCGTCGAGGAACTCGGCCAGCGACGGGCGGCAGTAGATGCCGAGCGGGACGGTCCGGCCGTCCTTCTCGTAGCTGCTGTGGACCGAGTGGTACGGGCCGGCGATCAGGGCCGTGATGTACGACGAGATGCGCGGGGTCGGCTCGAAGGACCAGACGTCGTCGCGCGGCTCGGGGGTCGGCGAGTTCGAGATGACCGACCAGCCCGCCGGGGCCTTCACGGTGAACCGGAACGTGGCCTTCAGGTCGGGCTGCTCGAAGTTGGCGAAGACGCGGCGGGCGTCCGGCACCTCGAACTGGGTGTACAGGTACGCCTGCTGGTCGACCGGGTCGACGAAGCGGTGCAGACCCTCACCGGTGTTGGTGTACGCGCAGTCGGCGACGACGCGCAGCTCGTTGGAGCCCGCCACCAGGCGCGGCAGCGCGATGCGCGAGTCGCGGAACACGGCCGCCACGTCCAGCGCCTCACCGTTCAGCTCGACCTCGTGCACGGCGGGGGCGATCAGGTCGATGAAGGTCTCGGCACCGGCTTCGGCGGAGTCGAAGCGCACGGTGGTGACGGACCGGTAGGTCCCACCCTCCTGCGCCCCGGAGAGGTCGAGATCGATCTCGTACGCGTCCACGGTCAGCAGGCGCGCCCGCTCCTGTGCCTCTTCGCGGGTGAGATTGGTGCCAGGCACGCGGTCATCTCCTTGGATTGTGAGGTTTTGGCACATCCTTCCATGCCGGGTGCCCGGAGGGAGGAGGGCGTGGGGCGGTGCGTGGGAGGAGTCTGCGGAGGGTACGGAGAAGGGCGGCCACCCGGTGTGGGTGCCGCCCTCCTCGCTCCGGCCCTTCGGACTCCGCCCCTTCGGGCTCCAGCCCTTCCCCGGGACCTCAGCCCTTCAGCTCGTCCGCGACCAGCTCGGCGATCTGCACCGCGTTCAGCGCCGCGCCCTTGCGCAGGTTGTCGTTGGAGACGAAGAGCGCGATGCCGTGCTCCAGCGTCTCGTCGACCCGGATGCGGCCGACGTAGGACGCGTCCTGCCCGGCCGCCTGGAGCGGGGTCGGGATTTCGGAGAGCTCGACGCCCGGCGCGTCCTTCAGCAGCTCGTACGCCCGCTCCACACCGATCGGGCGCTCGAAGCCCGCGTTGACCTGGAGGGAGTGGCCGGAGAAGACCGGCACCCGCACACAGGTCCCGGACACCTTCAGCTCCGGGATCTCCAGGATCTTGCGGGACTCGTTGCGGAGCTTCTGCTCCTCGTCGGTCTCGAAGGACCCGTCGTCCACGATCGAGCCGGCCAGCGGCAGCACGTTGAAGGCGATCGGACGCTTGTAGACGCCCGGCTCGGGGAAGTCGACGGCCCCGCCGTCGTGGGTCAGCCGCTCGGCGTCGGCCACGACCGCGGTGGCCTGGCCGTGCAGCTCGGCGACCCCGGCCACACCGGAACCGGACACCGCCTGGTAGGTGGCGACGGTCAGCGTCCGCAGCCCGGCCTCCTTGTGCAGCGGGCGCAGCACGGGCATGGCCGCCATCGTGGTGCAGTTCGGGTTGGCGATGATGCCCTTGGGCCGGTCCGCGACCGCGTGCGGGTTGACCTCGGAGACCACGAGCGGGACCTCGGGGTCCCTGCGCCAGGCGGAGGAGTTGTCGATCACCACGGCGCCCTGTCCGGCGACCTTCTCGGCGAGCGCCTTCGACGTCGCGCCACCGGCCGAGAACAGCACGATGTCCAGACCGGTGTAGTCGGCCGTCGAGGCGTCCTCGACGGTGACCTCCCGGCCCTCCCAGGCGATCGTGGAGCCCGCGGAGCGCGCCGAGGCGAACAGCCGCAGCTCGTCGACCGGGAACTTCCGCTCGGCCAGGATCCTGAGCATGACTGTGCCGACCTGACCGGTGGCGCCGACGATTCCGACCTTCACAGGGACTCCTCCGAGCGTACGAACGGACACGGTTGCCGCGTCTGCCGCACCCATGATGCGGGTGGCCACGGCTTTCTTGTCCAGTCCATTGTCCGGGGTGTGGACGGCGGGCGCCCACCCGGGCACAGGACGGCGGGGCGGGAGCCCCGTAGAGCGCCCGCCCCGCCGCCTCGTCTGTCGTGCGGATCACACCCCGGTCGTTACGGAGTGACCTTCTCGATCACGACGCTCCCGGTGCCCGCGGCGGTGCCGCGGCTGTTCACCAGGTGGACCTCGCCGAAGAACTGCCGGCCCTCGGGGGCCGCACCGGCGGCCACGACCTCGGCGGCGATCTGCGTCGAGGCGCCGTTGGCCAGCTTCACGGCCTTCGACTCGTCGACCTTGATCGTGCCGAGCGACGGGGCGTAGTACACGTCGCGGTAGTCGTACGTGCTGGTCCCGGCCGGGACGTCGTAACCGTCGATCACGATGGTGTACGTGCCCGCGGCGGGCTTCGCCAGGCTGACCGCCTCCTCGGAGCCGGCGGTGGTCGACTTCCCGACCGCCTTGTCGCCCAGGTAGACGTACAGGTCCAGGTCGGCGTTGGCGTCCGAGGTGTTGCCGATGGCCACGTCCAGCTTCTCGACGCCCTCACCGAGGGTGACCGTGAACTCCTGGGTGTCGCCCGTCTTGATCGAGGGCTTCTCGACGTTGGCCGAACCCAGCGAGCCGCCCTTCAGGCTGCCCTCCAGGTCGCCCGAGACGTTGGTGGCCTTCCAGCTCACCGCGGCCGGCGTACCGATCTTCGCCTCGGCGATGGTCTGCACCGCCGGGTCGAAGGTGGCACCGAGCAGCGAGACATCCAGCTTGTACGGGTTGTCCAGCAGCGGCGAGGTACGCCGTGCCTCGACCTCGATCTCCCAGACGCCCGGCTGCGGGTCCTTGTACGAGCGGACGTCCGGACGGCAGGTGTTGGACGGGTTCTCGTAGTTCGGGTAGCAGTAGATCGTCGCGCTGTCCTCCACCGGCACCCCGTACGGGTGGATGGAGATGAAGCGGGTCTGGCTGCCCGAACGCAGCGCGCCGAGAGCGACCTCGAGGGTCTTGGCGCCCTCCGGCACGGTCAGGAAGTACGAGGTGCTGCTGTTGCGCTGCACCGAACCGGACGCCTTGAACGCGTACGCCGGCTTCACCAGCTCCTGGGAGACGATCACCGTGGAGAGGACCTGCTGGTCCACGCCCACGGTCTTGTTGTCGTCCACCTCCAGGATCGCGCTGTGCACACCCACGGTGCGCGGCTGCGCCTGCACCTTGACGGTGACGGGCTTGCCGAGCGGCAGGGCGACCGAGGCGGGGCCGGTCAGCTTGAACGTGCCGTCGTTGTTCTTCCACGACAGCTTGTGCTTGACGTCCTTGTCCGCGCCCGTGGTGCGGGTGAGGGTGACGTCGTACGACTTCTTCTGGCCGACCTTCAGGCCGCCGTCGCGGTCGTACAGGCCGGTGCCGAAGCCGGGGGTCTTGAGGTAGCTGGAGAGGACCGTGTCGACCGGGGCCTTCACGGAGAACTCGTTCGCCGGGGCGCCCTGCTTCTTGATCAGCTTCCAGGCGTCGACGATGTTGATCAGACCGGCGCCCTGGGCATGCGCGGGCACGTCCTTGATGTGGGTGGCGGAGCTGGTCAGCGCGGTGCGCAGGTCGGCCGGGGGCAGCTCGATGTGCTTCTGCTTCGCGGCGGACAGCAGCAGCGCGGTGGCACCGGCGGCCTGCGGCGAGGCCATCGAGGTGCCCTGGAGCATCGAGTAGCCGGCCGGCAGCGAGTAGCCCGCCTCCTTGACCGGGCCGCCGGGCAGCCAGGTCTGGGTGGTGTTGATCGCCGCGCCGGGGGCGGTCAGGATCGGCGCGAAGCCGCCGTCCTCACGCGGACCGCGCGAGGAGAAGGGCAGCATGTCGTACTTCTTGGTGACGTTCGAGCCGTAGTTGGCGGCCCAGGTCTCCTTGGAGATGGACGCGCCGACGGAGATGACGTGGTCGGCGAGGCCGGGGTCACCGATGGTGTTGACACCCGGGCCGTCGTTGCCGGCCGAGATGACCAGCTGGACGCCGTAGATGTCGACGAGCCGCTTGTACAGCTCGGCGCGGGCGTTGTTGCCGTCGTTCAGCGGCGGGAGACCGCCGATCGACATGTTGACGACGTCGACACCGCGGTTCACGACGAGGTCGATCATGCCCTCGGTGAGCGCGATGTTGGTGCAGCCGCCGTCCCAGGTGCAGGCCCGCGAGGACACGATCTTCGCGCCCGGCGCGGCACCGTTCATCTTGCCGCCGAACAGCCCGTTCGCGGCGGTGATGCCCGCGACGTGGGTGCCGTGCTCGCTCTCGATGACACCGATGTTGACGTAGTCGGCGGTGTCACCGGCGGCGTTGTAGACGACCTTCTTGCGGTTCTCGACGACGAACGGGATGCGCTCGGAGACGTCGGTGCGCGGGTCGTCCTTGCCGAAGTAGGCGACCTGGTGCTTCTCCTTGTACGGCACCAGCTTGGTGTCGTCGGTGAAGTCCGCGTTGTCGTTCAGGTCGACGCGGGTGGCGCCGGTGACCGGGTCGTAGAGCACGGCCCACACGTCGGTGGTGTCGCCGTCGCGGTTCAGGTCGCCCGCCGCGTCGCCGCCCTTGGTGGCGGCCTCGGCGAACAGCTTGATCCGGAAGTCGCCCTCGGGCGCCTTGTACGTACGGCCCTTGTAGGTGAAGACCGGGCCGGACACGGCGTCCGTCATCCGCAGCCAGGTGCCGTCGCCGTCGCTGACCGGGTCGGTCGCGGTCACCCAGTCGACGATCTTGCGCTCGCCGGTGGTGGTCTTCTGCAGCGCCGGGTGGCCCAGGTCGACACCGGAGTCGAGGACGCCGATGGTCACCCCGCGGCCGTCGGCCTTCGGGTTCTGCTTGACGAAGTCGACCGCGCCCGTCTCGAAGGACGGGTTGTACGGGTTCTTCGCCGGGGTGTTCTTGCCGGGCGCCGCGTAGGAGCCGGTCGCCTTGACCGAGGCCCGGGCCTTGGCCGTGCTGTCCCCGGCGGGCGTCGGGTCGTCCAGCATGATCTCCTGCTTGAGATCGATGCCGTGGACGGACGACAGCTTGGAAGCCGCCTTGATGGTGGCCTCGGCGGTCGCGGTGGGCACGGTGGCCCGCACGTAGCCGAGCTTGTCGTAGGTGCGCCCCAGCACGGAGCCCTTGACGGCGTCCAGCTGCTTGGCGACCTGTGCGGTCGCACCGGGAGCGGTGGCGACCATCATCGTGATGTTCTTCTGGCCCTTGGCCTTGGCCTTGGCCAGGAGCTGCTCGTCGTGGCTGCCCAGCTTGTCGGCCGCGGCGCCCTTGGCCGCGGACTTGACGGGAGCGGGGTCGGCGGTGCCGGCGGCGAAGACGGGCGCGACACCGGTGGCGGCCAGCGCGGCCACCAGGCCGGCGGCCGCGACGACGCGGGCCGTGCGTCTCGCCCCGGGTATGGAGCGGGGGGCTTCGGAGGTCATCAGCATCCCTGGATCGAAAAGAGAGAGTCCGGAATTCGGTACCGGATGACCGCTCACCCTTTCGCAGATGGCAGGGGTTTGTGGAGAGTTGGAGGGGGTCAGATGTTGCCATGGCGGACTTCCGCCACCGCTGCTGATGCGCCATCAGGGACAAAAGGTGAATACGTGGCGCCAGTGGCCCGTGGTGCCGACGCGTCATGGGGCGCGTCGGCCTGGCGCGGCCGTCGCGCCTCGTCACCCGTGCCGCCGGCCCGGGTCAGCCCCATTCGCCGAGTTTCGGGGTATTCGGGGTGGAAGAACCGGGAAAGACCGGCTGAAGGTACTCCTTGTACAGTCCTTCCCACTTCGATTCCTTGGCGCCGTCCCTTTCGAGGATCTTCCACAGGGCGTCCCGCACCTCCTTCTGCAGAAGGTCCTCGCCGGGTTTCATCGCGATTCCGTAACCCGTCGCTCCACCGTCGAATTCATCGGGCAACTTCCTGGTGGCTTCGTTCTCGTCGGCGTAGCCGGCGACGATGGCATCGTCCGTGACGACCGCGTACACCTTGGTGCTGTCGCTCAGCAGTTCCTGGACGCACTCCTCGTAGCTGGGCGGGAAGCGCTTCTCCGCGATGAGCCCTTTTTCTTCGATGTACTTCATGTACGTCGAACCGTTCGCCGTACAGACCTCGACATCGGGGTCGTTGGTCTGCAGATCGCGCAGACCCTTGATCTTCCGGTGCGCCTTGTCACGCACCAGCAGCCCTCCCAGGGGCTTGAAATAGGGGCCCACGAACGCCACTCCGTCAGCCGCAGCCCGTTCGGGACCTCCGCTGTAGGTGGCGAGGGTGATGTCCACGCGGTCGCTGTCCCGCGTGAGTTTGGCCCGGTTGTCGGACGTCACCCGTACGAATTCGATCTCGTCCCTGTCGTACCCCATGAGTGTGCCGATGAGCCGGGCCAGGGCGGGCTCGAATCCCTTGTACTCTCCGCCCTCCTTCTTGCTCAGTGCGGGTTGGTCCGCCTTGACGCCGACCTTCAGCACGGAGTGCGTGTCCCGGTACCTCTCCGGCTTCCCGTCCTTCTCCGACACGGCGTCGTTCTTCTCACCGGAATCGCTCAACTGCGCGCGGACGAACCACACTCCGCCCAGGAGCAGTGCCGTGCAGAGCACGGACACCGGTACCTTCCACCGGTCCCACCCCTTGCGGCCGGTGGCCGCCCCGGGGAGGGGGACCGCGTTCGCACCGGTGCCGGGCTCCTGCAGGGCCGGGGCCGGAGCCGGGGCCGGGGGCTGCCGGCCGTCAGGCGTGTCCAGGGAGGGGAAGTCCCGGGTGACCTCCTGGAGCATCGCCTCCGCCCGGGCGGCGTCCGGGCGTTGCCGGGGGTCCTTCTGCAGCAGTGCCGTGATCAGCGCGGTGAGCGGACCGGCGAACCGCGGCGGCGGCATCGGCGACTCGCGTACGGCGATCAGGATCTCGATGCTGCCGTGACCGTCGAAGGGACGCCTGCCCTCCACCATTTCGTACAGGGTGATCCCCAGCGCCCACAGGTCGGACGCCGGTGTGGCCGGGTGGGGCTGCTCGGCGCTGCGGCTGAGCAGTTCGGGCGCGAGGTACTGGACGGTGCCGATGATCTCGTGCGACCGGGTCACCTGCACGGCGCCCTCGAAGGTGGAGATCCCGAAATCCATGAGGAGGGCGCGCCCGTCGGAACGGAACAGGATGTTGTGCGGCTTCACATCGCGGTGCAGCACCCCGGCCTCGTGCACGGCGGCCAGCCCGCGCAGCACCTGGAGGCCGATCCGGGCGGCGTGCGGCACGGAGAGCTGCTGCTGCTCGCGCAGCAGGTCGGCCAGGGAGCGCGAATTGAGGAGCTCCATCACGATCCAGACCTGCTGGCCGTCCTCGATCACGTCGTGGACGGCGACCACGTTCTGGTGGCCGATCCTGGCGATCGCCTGGGCCTCACGGCGGGGCCGGCTCACCCACTGCGTCTGGGCGCCGGGGGTCGCGGCGCCGGGAGTGAGCAGCCCCTTCACGGCCACTTTCCGGTCCAGGCTCGTGTCGAGAGCCTCCCAGACCACTCCCATCCCGCCGTGTCCGAGACGGCGCAGCAGTCTGTACCGGCCGGCGATCACCGTGCCCGGCCCGTCGCCCCTGCCCTCACCGGTCGTGCCCTGGCTGTGCATCCAACCCCCCTGTGTACGCCGGTACCACAGGGTCACAGTAGCCATTTCGCCGGGTGCGAAGCGCGAATCGAGGGGCGGGATACGGTCAGGCTTCCGCCGCCCCGCGAGCGGGTCCCGCACGGGGGAGCGGGGCCGGGCCGGTGGTCTGCCCCCGGCCCGGCCCCGCCCACCGGTCAGGCCCCGGCCGCCCCCGCGTCGCAGCTCTGCGCCCGCAGCGCCCGCGCCAGGTCGTCCCGGGACTCCAGCACCAGCCGGCGCAGCGCCGGAGCCGCGTCCGCGTGGTCGGCCAGCCAGGCGTCCGTCGCCGCCAGCGTCGACGGGTCGTCCTGGAGCGACGGGAACAGGCCCCGCACCACGGCCATCCCGATCTGGATCGACCGGTCGGCCCAGACCTGCTCGATCGCCTCGAAGTACCGGCTCGCGTACGGAGCCAGCAGCTTCCGCTGCGAGGACTGTTCGAAGCCCGCGATCGTTGCCTCCACCAGGGCGTTGGAGAGTGCCGCCGACTCCACGACGTCCGCCCAGGCGGCCGCCTTCACCTCGGCGGACGGCCGGGAGGCCAGGCACCGCACCTGGTGGCGCTCACCGGACGCGGTGTCGTCGCGGGCCAGTTCGGCCGCGATCGCCGCCGCGTCGGCCACCCCGTGCGCGGCCAGCGGGGACAGGAACGCCCACCGCAGCTCCTGGTCGACGTCGAGCCCGTCGATCCGCGCCGAACCGTCCAGCAGCCCGGTCAGCAGCTGGAAGTCGGCGTCCGACCCGGCGACCGACGCGAAGAACCGCGCCCACGCCAGCTGGTGCTCACTGCCCGGCTCGGCGATCCGCAGCTCCCGCAGCGCCCCCTCGGACAGCGCCCGGCCGCCCTCCTCGCGCCAGGCGGGCGCCGCGTACTGCACCAGCGCGGTCCGGGTCCAGGTGTGCAGCATCTGGAGCACCCCGATGTCGGACTCCCGGCCCGCGAAGGCCAGCACCAGCGCGACGAAGTCGCGGGCCGGCATCAGTCCGTCCCGGGTCAGGTTCCACAGCGCCGACCAGCACAGCGCCCGCGCGAGCGGGTCCGTGATGTCGCCCAGGTGCTCCCGCAGCGTGGCCAGCGACGCCTCGTCGAAGCGGACCTTGCAGTACGTGAGGTCGTCGTCGTTGACCAGGATCAGCTCGGGCCGCTCGGCCCCCGCCAGCTCCTCGATCACCGTGCGCGCCCCCGCCACGTCCGCCTCGGCGCGCGCGTACCGCACCAGGTTCCCGTCGACGGCGCGGCGGTACAGCCCGACCGCGACCCGGTGCGGCCGCAGCTCCGGGTGGGACTCGGCCGCCTCCTGGATCACCGCCAGCTCCGTGATCCGGTCGGCGGCGTCGTACGTCACCACCGGGGTCAGCGCGTTGACGCCCGCGGTCTGGAGCCACGCCCGCGACCAGGCGGTCATGTCCCGGCCGGAGGTCTCGGCCAGCACGGACAGCAGGTCGCCCAGCCGGGTGTTGCCGTAGGCGTGCTTCTTGAAGTAGCGCCGGGCGCCCTCCAGGAACGCGTCCCGCCCCACGTACGCCACCAGCTGCTTCAGCACCGAGGCGCCCTTGGCGTAGGTGATGCCGTCGAAGTTGAGCTTGGCGTCCTCCAGGTCACGGATGTCGGCGGTGATCGGGTGGGTGGACGGCAGCTGGTCGGCGCGGTACGCCCAGGACTTCCGGTTGTTGGCGAAGGTGATCCAGCCGTCCTTGAACCGGGTCGACTCCACCATGGAGAACGCCCCCATGAAGTCGGCGAAGGACTCCTTCAGCCACAGGTCGTCCCACCACTGCATGGTGACGAGGTCGCCGAACCACATGTGCGCCATCTCGTGCAGGATGACGTTGGCCCGGCTCTCGTACGCCGCCCGCGTCACCTTGCCGCGGAAGATGTACTCCTCGCGGAACGTGACACAGCCCGGGTTCTCCATCGCGCCCAGGTTGTACTCCGGCACGAAGGCCTGGTCGTACTTGCCGAACGGGTACGGGTAGTCGAAGTTGTCGTGGAAGAAGTCCAGGCCCTGCTTGGTGATCAGGAAGATGTCGTCCGCGTCGAAGTGCCGGGCCAGTCCCTTGCGGCACAGCGCGCCGAGCGGGATCTCCAGCGTGCTGCCGTCCTCGAACGTGCGGCTGTAGGAGTCCGTCACGTAGTGGTACGGACCGGCCACGACCGCCGTGATGTACGTGGAGATCGGCTTCGTCTCGGCGAACCGCCAGACGCCGCCCTCCCGGGACTCCTCCGCCCCGTTGCTCCAGACCGTCCAGCCCTCGGGCGCCGTCACCCGGAAGCGGTAGGGGGCCTTGAGGTCGGGCTGCTCGAAGTTGGCGAAGACGCGCCGGGCGTCGGCCGGTTCGTACTGCGTGTAGAGGTAGACCTCGCCGTCCTCCGGGTCGACGAAGCGGTGCAGCCCCTCACCGGTCCGGCTGTACGCGCACTGCGCGTCGACCACCAGGGTGTTCTCGCCCTCGGGCAGCCCGTCCAGCGCCACCCGGGTGCCGTCGAAGACGGCCGCGGCGTCGAGCTCCCGCCCGTTCAGGGTCACCGCGTTCACGGACGGCGCCACCAGGTCCGCGAAGGTCGAGGCCCCCGCGCGCGCGTTGCGGAACCGGATCGTCGTCACCGAGCGGAAGGTGAGCGGACCGGCGTCCTCGCCCCCGTCGGGACCGCCGACGGCGGAACGCAGATCGAGCTCGACCTCGTAACCGTCGACGCTCAGCAGCTCGGCCCGCTCGCGGGCCTCGTCACGGGACAGGTTCTCACCGGGCACGGGCACACTCCTTTGTGTCACGTTCGAATACTTTGATCCTCCCATGCCGGTACCGGGCCCGGCCCGGGGGAATGACCGGTGCGTCCCGCGGTGTTTCCGCGCACGGATGTGATCACGCTTCATGAACCGTTCCCGCGCATCACGCCTACGCCCGCGCACACGCTTACGAGGAGAGACGATGTCCGACACCACCGCGGCGACCGCGACCGGCAAGACCCCCGTCGACTTCTGGTTCGACCCGCTCTGCCCCTGGGCCTGGATGACCTCCCGCTGGATGCTGGAGGTGGAGAAGGTCCGGGACGTCGAGGTCCGCTGGCACGTGATGAGCCTGTCGGTGCTCAACGAGGACCGGATCGACGAACTGCCCGAGGAGTACCGCGAGCTGCTGGAGAAGGGCTGGGGCCCGGTCCGGGTCGTCGTCGCCGCCCAGCAGAAGCACGGCGACGACGTCGTCGGCCCGCTCTACACCGCGCTCGGCACCCGCTTCCACAACCAGGGCGAGGGCGCCACCCCCGAGGCGGTCGTGGGCGCCCTCCGGGACGTCGGCCTCCCCGTCGAACTGGCGGAGTTCGCGGACTCCGACGTCTACGACACCGAACTGCGCGCCTCCCACAAGGAGGGCATCGACAAGGTCGGCCAGGACGTCGGCACCCCGGTCATCGCCGTTCCCGGCGCGGACGGCGAGCAGATCGCCTTCTTCGGCCCGGTCGTCACCCCCGCCCCGAAGGGCGAGGCGGCGGCGCGGCTGTGGGACGGCACGCTGCTGGTGGCGTCGACCCCCGGCTTCTACGAGATCAAGCGGACCCGCACCGAGGGCCCGGTCTTCGACTGATCCCGCCGGGCGGCGTCGGCCGCCGCCCGGACACGGCGCGGTGCGGGACCGGGCGGGCCCCGGCCCCGCACCGCGCTCACCCCGTTCCCGCCGCCCCTCGCGCCGAGGGGCGGGGCAGGGGGACCGTGGTCCGGGCCGCCCGGCGCCCGGCCGCGGACAGGGCCAGGGTCACCGCCAACGAGGCCCCCGCCATCGCCGTCATCGCCGCGGCCGGGGAGGTCCACTGGGCGAGGCTCCCCGCCAGCGCCGCCGCGACGCCCTGAAGAGTGAGCATCCCCGAGGAGTGCAGGCCCAGCGCCTGCCCGGTGAACTCGTCCGGGGTGAGCTCCATCAGCCGTTCCTGGTACAGCAGGCTCGCCGCGAAACCCACCGAGGCCAGAGCCGCCAGGGCGGACGCCACGGGCAGCGCCGGACGCACCACGAAGAGCAGGTACGGGAAGGCCAGCAGCAACTGCAACGGCGTGGCCAGCCGGCCCCGCCAGGCCCGGCCGGAGACGAACCGGCCCGCCACCGTGTCCCCGACGAGCATCCCCAGCGCCGCACAGGCGAAGAGCAGCCCGGCATGGGCGGGCGCGTACGGCACGAACAGCGACTCGCAGCCGACGACCAGCCCGTTCGGCACCCAGAGCGCGAGATAGGTCCGGCGGCGCGGCCCCGACGACCACAGCACGGCGTTGATCCGCCAGGTCTCGGCGGGCGTCGGCCGCCCCGAGGCGCGCGGCGGCCGACGCGCCAGCCCGAACCGGGCGACCGCCGCCCCCGCCAGGTACAGGGCGGCGGCGACCAGCAGCGCCCCGCGCGCGGAGACCGCCGCCACCAGCAGCCCGCCGAGCGCGAAGCCGCCGATCTGGGTGAGCCCGGTGCACATGTTCAGCACGGAACGCCCCAGCAGATAACCGTCCTTGGGCAGCACCTCGTTCAGCAGCCCGTACCGCACACCACCGCCCACCGCGGCGACCACCCCCTGGCCCAGGATGATCGCGAAGGCCGCCGGGAGCGGCAGCCCGGGAACGGCGAGCACGGCGGTAGCCAGGGCGAAGACGAGGGACAGGCCGGTCGTCGCGGCCCGGGGCGGCAGCCGGTCCGCCGCCGACATCAGCAGCGCCGCACCGATCACCTGGGCGAGCGAGGAACCGAACATGGAAACGGCGGCCAGCAGCGGTGACGCGGTCGCGGCGTAGACCAGGGTGGCGAGGGCCAGCCCGCTCATCGTCGTCGCGGCCACCTGCACGGCGCCGACCGCGAAGAGCGGACCGAACTGCGGCGTGCGGAAGAGTTCCCGATAGGTGCGCATACGGGGAGTCTCGGAGGGAGCACGCGCCGGGCGTTACTGTTTCGCGCGGTGGCGAAACGTGCGGGTGGCCGCCTCGACGACGAGCGGGGAGGCGCGGGCGTCCATGGGCCTGTGGCGGATCGATACGGACACCCTGGCCGGAAGCCGGTTCGTCGTCTCACCGCTCGCCGAGACCATCGCCGCCGTGCACGCCCTGGAGCGGGGGCGGCCCGCGCACCCCGGCGAACGGGCCTGGCTCGGCGCCCATCTGCCCGCCTACCGCGCCCGGCAGGCGGCCGACCCGGTCGCGGCCCGCCTCGTACCGGCCGGGCTCGGCGGCAACTGGAACGCGGACTTCCTCACCCCCACCCCGCGGGGCGAGGGCACCCCCGGCTTCGCGGAGGAGCTGGCCCCGGTCAGGGCGACCACCCCCGGGCGCGCCCGCGCCGACCTGCTGGTCTCGCTGGGCGGCGGCCCCCTCCCCCCGCTCCTGGACCGTGACGACCTGGCGCAGCGCGCTGCCGACGTCCTGGAGTGGGTCTGGCACCGCACCGTGCTGCCGGACTGGCCGCGCCGCCGCCGGATCATCGAGGCGGACATCGTCGCCCGCACCGGCCAGCTCAGCCAGGGCGGCTGGGCCGCCGCCCTGAGCGGGCTGCGCCCCGGGACGCGATGGCTGGGCGACGGCCGGCTGCGGATCAACGCGCACGACTACCCGACGAAGCAACTCTCGGGCGTACGGCTGCTGTTCGTCCCGGTCACCCAGCACGCGGGCTGGGTCTCCTGGGACGACGACGCCGAACGGTACGCGGTGGTCTACCCCTGCTCCGGCACCCTGGCCCACCCGGACCGGGCGCGGGTGCCGGACAGCCTCGCCCGCCTCCTCGGCCCCGCCCGCGCCACGGTCCTGGTCCTCCTCGCCACCCCGAAGAGCACCACTCAGCTCGTGGCACTGACCGGCCAGGGCCTCGGCTCGGTCGGCCGCCATCTCCGGATCCTCCTGGACAGCGGTCTGACCGCCCGCCGCCGGGTGGGCCGTTCGGTCCTCTACTTCCGCACGGAGACCGGCGACGCCCTGGTCTCCGCCCAACGCGCCCCCTGACGGGCCGCCCTCCTGCGGTACCCCCTGCGGTCGGCGGCCCGCACGGCTACGGTGGGTCCGTATGACCCACACCGACACCGAGATCACGGCGGAACTCGTCCGCGACCTGCTGCGCGACCAGCACCCCGACCTGGCCGACCGCCCGGTGCGGCTCGGTGCGCGGGGCTGGGACAACCAGCTGTGGCGGCTCGGGGACGACCTCGCGGTACGGCTGCCCTGGGCCACGGAGTCCGCGGACGAGCTGCTGCTCAAGGAGCACGCCTGGATGCCCGTCCTCGCCCCGGGCCTTCCCCTGCCGGTTCCCGTGCCGCAGCGCCTCGGGAAGCCGTCCGCGCGGTACCCCCGGCCCTGGATCGTCACCACCTGGGTGCCGGGCACCCCCGCCGACCTCGCCCCGGCCACCGGCGACGCGTCGGCCGACGCACTGGCGGCGTTCCTGACCGCCCTCCACCGGCCCGCCCCCGCGACGGCACCGGCCGGCCGCACCCGGGGCGGACCGCTGACCGAGTGGGACGGACACTTCACCGGGCTGCTGGACTCGGCGGCCGGGCGGGGGCTGGTCCCCGACCCCGGGGCCGTCCGGTCCGTCTGGGACGACGCCCTCGCCGCACCCGGCTGGGACGGGCCGCCGCTGTGGATCCACGGCGACCTGCACGCGGCCAACGTCCTCACCGAACACGGCACCCTCTGCGGCGTCATCGACTTCGGCGACCTCTGCGCCGGCGACCCGGCCTACGATCTCGCCGCCGCGTGGACCCTGCTGCCCGACGGCGCGGCCGACCGCTTCTTCGCCGCCTACGGACCGGCCGTGGATCCGGCGACCCTGCTCCGGGCCCGGGGCATCACGGCGCACCGCGCCCTGGTCTGCATCGACATCGGGGACGCCGGTACGCACGGCCGCCCCGGCGGCAAACCCACCTGGGGCCCGCCCGGCCAGGACGCGCTGCGACGCCTCGTCGCGACGGCGGCCGACTTCCGGACGGCGCCGGAGCGGCCGCCGGCCCGGTCCGCGGTGGAGTGAGGGCCGGGGCCCCACGCGCCGCGGTCGGCTACGCGTCGAACCGTGCGACGACCTCGACCGCGTCCCCGACCCGGATCGTGCCCTCGCGCACCACCGCGTTCTTCGCGCCGAAGCTGACCTTGTTCCGGTACTCCGGTTCACGCCGGTACGTCGAGAGGGTCCGGATCGGCTCCGGGCCCGCGCGGTGACCGGTCGACTGGTCGACCATCGGGACGGCGCAGCGCATCGCCCGCACCGAGTGGGCGAGTTCGACGTCACCGATGGTCATCCGGCGCACCCGGTCCTCGAAGTGCGGGGTGTCGTCGCCGGTCAGGACGATGTTGGGGCGGAAGCGGTTCATCGGGACCGGTTCGGCGTCGCCCCGGGCGACGATCCGGTCGTTGAGGTGGTCCAGGGAGGCCGTCGAGGCGACCAGTACCGCGTGGGCGTCGGCGAAGTTGACCTTGCCGGGGGTGTCGCCCCAGCCGTCGCGGTCGAAGCCGGGGGGCACCCGCACCAGACGGGAGCCGGCGCCGAGCACGTCGGAGAACCACTCCGCGACCGCGTCTCCCTGGTCCACCGCCGTACCGAGCGGGCGGTCGAACATGCTGACCTCGCGGCGCGGGCCGTCCCGGTCCACCTCCAGGCGCAGCGCCCCGGCCCCTTCGGCCGACAGGGCCAGCGCCGTCCCGCCGTCCAGGACCTCGACCCGGACGGCGGCCATGGCGGGGTGGGTGCGCTGGCTGCGGAAGGCGCCGTCCGTCGCGTCCACCACCATGAAGGTCCGGTCGTGCTCCAGGCCGGTGCCGAGGACCGGCGCCGAGTCGACGACGGTTCCCGCGCAGCCCTTGACCGGGTAGTACACCAGCTCGCGAACGGTGATCATGGTGCGATGCCCTCCGGGGCGGCCGCTTCGAGCGCGTCGACGCTGCCGGACATGATGGTGCGGATGTGCCGGGTGAGGTGATCGAGGGGCCAGTCCCACCAGGCGACGGCGAGCAGCCTGGCGATGGTCTCCTCGTCGTAGCGGGTCCGTATGAGACGGGCCGGGTTCCCGCCGACGATGCCGTAGTCGGGCACGTCGGAGGTGACGACGGAACCGGCGCCGATGATCGCGCCGTGCCCGATCCGCACGCCGGGCATCACCATCGAGCCGTAGCCGAACCAGACGTCGTTGCCGACCACCGTGTCGCCGCGCGAGGGCAGCCCGGTCAGCAGGTCGAAGTGGTCGGTCCAGGAGCCGCCCATCGACGGGAACGGGAACGTGGACGGGCCGTCCATCCGGTGGTTGGCGCCGTTCATGAGGAACCGTGTGCCCGTCCCCAGCGCGCAGAACTTCCCGATGACGAGCTTCTCCGGGCCGTAGTGGTACAGCACGTTGCGGGTCTCGAACCCGGTGGCGTCGTCCGGGTCGTCGTAGTACGAGAAGTCCCCGACCTCGATCAGTTCCGACTTCACCAGGGGCTTCAGCAGGACGACCCTGGGCTGTCCCGGCATCGGGTGCAGCGCGGTGGGATCGGCGTGATCAGGGCTCATGGCGCCCATCATCGCATCCACCTCGCGTGAGGTAAGTTCCTCTTGGGAACTCACTGATCCGCGAGAGAGGGCAGTCATGACGGACGCGCGATGGGCCGAGGTGGACGGCTACTTCAACGGCCTGCTGGTGGGACCGGACGAGGTTCTGGACGCGGCGGTGGCGGCGAGCGAGGCGGCGGGGCTTCCGGCGATCCAGGTCGCCGCCAACCAGGGCAAGCTGCTGAACCTGCTGACCCGGTTGCAGGGGGCGCGCAGGGTGCTGGAGATCGGCACCCTCGGCGGCTACAGCACCATCTGGCTGGCCCGTGCGCTGCCGGAGGGCGGCAAGGTCGTCACGCTGGAGGCCGACCCGGCGTACGCGGAGGTGGCCCGGGCCAACGTCGGGCGGGCCGGTCTCGGGCAGGTCGTCGAGGTCCGGGTGGGCCGCGCCCTGGACACGCTGCCGGAGCTGGCCGCTGAGGAACCGGAGCCGTTCGACGTCGTGTTCATCGACGCCGACAAGCCGAGCAACCCCGAGTACCTGGCCTGGTCGCTGAAGCTGACCCGGCCCGGGAGCCTGATCGTCGCGGACAACGTCGTACGCGACGGCGAGGTGGCCGACGCCACCAGCGACGACCCGAAGGTGCGGGGCGTCCGCCGGTTCACCGAACTCGTCGCGGCCGAACCGAGGCTGAGCGCGACCGCGCTCCAGACCGTCGGCGAGAAGGGCTACGACGGCCTGATGATGGCACTGGTCACCGGCTGAACACCCTCTGGCATGCTGATGCCTGTTTTCACAGGTGGTTCACGTGAAGGGCACACGACTCACCTGAACCGCATGGTTCTTGGACAGAGGGGTGCGTCGGGGTGGGGACGAGAGGAAGGGCGGCGGCCGCGGTGCTGTGCGCCGCCGTACTGGCCGGAGGGCTGGCGGGCTGCGGCGGATCGGACGGGGCGGACGGGTCCGGGGGCGGTGCCCCGTCCTCGGCGCCCGCCATGAGCGACACGCAGCGGATGAACGAGTCGCTCAAGCTGTTCAAGGGGTACCGGACGTTCCGGGTGAAGGGTGAGTACCGGAGCGAGATGTCGGTCCGCGCCGACCTGCGTGTCGACCGGCGCGGGAGGTGCGTCGGCACGTTCCGGACCACGGGATCCGCCGAGATCATCGTCATCGGCTCCCGCACCTGGATACGTGAGGGCGAGGATCTCCGCCAGGAGAACCGCGCGTTCGCGAGGAACTTCCTGCCGGAGAAGCTGGCCGCCTTCGACAAGGCGCTCGCGAAGACCCGGGGGAAGTACATCGAGTACCGGACCCGGGACATGGGGGACGGGGGCGTCATGGCCCTCTGCCACCCGGACAAGGCCATGGAATCGGTGCCGGAAAAGGTCCACGGCGCCAAGAGGATGGGGAACCCGCGCACCCAGTACGGCGTGCGGACCGTTCAGCTCACCCACGGTTCCGGTACCGGCGAAGTGTCGGTGCACGTGGCGGAGAAGGGCGGGAACGAGCCCCGCGGCATCGAGTTCACCGCCGACGGCAACCCGGTGATCCTCGAACTCGGCGAGTACGACAAGCAGGTGGACGTGAAGCCGCCGTCACCCTCGAAGGTCGTGCACGCTAAGGACGTCCCGGATCTGGACCTGATCTCGGCCCTGCCCGACGACTGAGCGGGCCCGGAGCGCCGCCGGGCCCGCCCGGAATCCCTTCGACATCGGCGGGGGGAGCGGCCACGATCGAGCGTATGAGTTCGTATGTGAGTGACCCGATTCGTGCAGGTGTGCAGAGGCTGCCGGGAGGGCGGCTGCTGGGGTGGGCCGAGTGGGGGCCCGAGGGCGGGGTGCCCGTGCTGTTCTCGCCCGGGGCGGCCACCAGTCGGCACCTCGGGTTCGGCGCCGGTACCGTGGACCGGCTCGGGGTGCGGCTGGTGGCCGTCGACCGGCCGGGTCTGGGCGCCTCCTCGCCCGCTCCGGGCCGTACGTTCGGTGACTTCGCCGAGGACGTCCGGGCGTTCGCCGCCCTGCGGGGCCTCGGGCAACGGCCGCTGATGGCCGGGAATTCGCAGGGGGCGCCGTTCGCGCTGGCGTGCGCCGCGGCCGGGGTGGTCGGGGCGCTCGCAGTGGTCTCCGGAGCGGACGAGGTCGCCGACCCGGGCTTCGCCGACGCGCTCCCGGCGGAGCTGCGGCGCCTGGTGGACCTGGCCGTCACCGACCCGGCCGCCGCCGAAGGGGTCTTCGCCGGGTTCACCGCACAGGCGATGCTGGACATGGTCATGTCCAGCAGCCCGGAGTGCGACCTCGCGGTCTACCGGGAGCCCGCGTTCGCCGCCGCGTACCGGCGCGCCCTCGACGAGGCGTTCGCGCAGGGAGCCGAGGGGTACGCCCGGGACACCGTGCTGGCCATGGGGCGCTGGGGGATCGGGCTGTCGGACATCGCCGTACCCGTCGACCTCTGGTACGGCGCCGAGGACACCGGCCACTCGCCCGACCAGGGGCTCCGGCTGACCGCCCGCATCCCGGGCGCGGTCCGGCACCTGGTGCCGGAGGCCGGCGGGGCGGTGCTCTGGACCCATGCCGAGCAGGTGCTGAGCACCCTCCTGGCCCACGCCGCCCCCGCCCCCTGATCCGCGGAACGCGACAGAAGGGCCCCCGCCTGTCACGTCCAGGCGGGGGCCCTCCCTCCATCCGCCTGCCGGGTGAAGGTTGAGAAGACGATCACGAGGCAGGACGATTCACGCGCCGCCCGGTCAGGGGGCGAGCAGCAGCACGTCGGCGCGCTCCTTGGCGGCCGCGTAACGCTTGGCCACGTCCTGCCAGTTGACGACGGCCCACATCGCGTCGATGAAGTCGACCTTCTGGTTCTTGTACTGGAGGTAGAAGGCGTGCTCCCAGGCGTCGAAGACCAGGATCGGGGTGGAGCCCTGGCCCACGTTGCCCTGGTGGTCGTAGACCTGCTCGACGATCAGCTTGCCGCTGACCGGCTCGTACGCGAGGACGCCCCAGCCGGAACCCTGCGTGGTGGCCGCGGCCTTCGTCAGCTGGGCCTTGAAGCCGGCGAACGAGCCGAAGGACTCGGTGATCGCGTCCGCCAAGTCACCGACGCCGTCCGCCGCGAGCGGCTCGCCACCGCCGTCGCCGGTCATGTTGTGCCAGTAGATCGAGTGCAGGATGTGGCCGGAGAGGTGGAACGCCAGGTTCTTCTGGAGCCCGTTGATCGACCCCCAGGAACCCTTGTCGCGCGCCTCCTCCAGCTGCTCCAGGGTGTCGTTCGCGCCCTTCACGTACGCGGCGTGGTGCTTGTCGTGGTGGAGCTCGATGATCTGCGGATTGATGACCGGTTCGAGCGCCGCGTAGTCGTACGGGAGTTCCGGGAGCGTGTACGTGGCCATGTGATCGAACCCTCCAGCTGCTTACCTGTGGTTATTGCAACCTATATGCAAGAGCATCCTAAGGGTAGGAGGGTTCCGCCCGTGATCAGTCCTTCGGCCTAGTCCGGGCTTCGACGAGATCCGGGGAAGCCCGAGGCCGCGAACGCCTTCCACGGTGCCGTCTACGCCACCGCCGATGCCGACAGCGTCATCCTCGACGCCCGCACGGGCAAGGGCCGCGGCCTCTGCGACAACGCGAGCACGTACATGGTCAACGAGTACGCCGCGGTGGGCATCGACATGAACGTGTACCCCGCGACCGGATGAGCTGGTACCACCGGTCGACCTGCGGCCGGTGCGCCGTTGCGGCCTCGGGCTCCTCCCGGCAGCGGCATCAACGCCAATCTCGGATCTTGAGTCCAGTGAGGCGGTCGAGACCCTTGTGGCGGTTCGCGTTTTCTCCGGGATCCGGACGCCGTCGAAAGACGACGAGGCGGTCGGGATGCTGGCGGCCGCGCTGACGGTTGTGCCGGAGGCGGGCCCGCACCTGACGGTGGTGCAGACGGCGACGGCGTGCTGCACACCCGATGGGAGGGAACTGGTTGTCGAAGACGGTCGGTTCCGGGCCCTGCACGTCATGATCGTGCCGTGCGCAGGCAGGGCTTCGCCCCGGCCGTTCCCCCGGTCGGGCCGGGTTCCTGTGCTGCCGCAGGGCATGATGTTCTCAGGCACCAGCAGAGGCGGAATCTGATGACGAGCGCACCGGACTACGGGCAGGGCATCGATACCGAGCGCGCCCTCAAGTACGCCATCCAGCACATCCGCGGGGACCGCGTCCAGATCATCGAGGGGATCATCGAGCCCGTGTCACCGACCTGGGACCACGAACGCGCCGCGAAGGTGATTCGCCGACAGATCGAGGACCGGGTCGATGAACTCGGCTGCGTCGAAGGCTCCGGGAACCTCGACCTTCCAGGAACATCGAACTGGTACGTCCCGGACATCGCCGTCGTCCCGGAAACCCTCGCGAAGGGCGCCGGCGCACTTCTCCCCGACCAGACACTCCTCGTCGTCGAAGTCACCTCGGAGTCGAACGCTGAAACCGACCGGGTCGTGAAGCGGCGCCGGTACGCCGAGTACGGAGCCCCGCTCTACCTCCTCGTCGACCGCGTCGAGGGCAGCATCACCCTGTACTCCGAGCCCGGCCGCCTCGGCTACACCCGCGTCGACGGCCCCCACCCCTTCGGCACGACCATCCACCTGCCCGCACCGTTCGACCTGGACCTCGATACCACCAGGCTCTTTCCGGCCTGACGGCCCCGCACGCCCCACCACATGGGCCGAAGACCACCACGCCCACGCCTGACGCCGGCGCCAGCCCTGTGTGGGACTGAGGGCGTTCGAAGTCGGGGCGGCCGTTGTCGTCCGGTGCGGTGATCTCCCCGCCCGACACCGCCGACCGGCCATCGAGCGCGGCGGCCAGGCCTCGTAGGTTCGGGGGAGGCGGCGGTGCTTTCTTGCCCGCCTGGTGCTCTCCCGCAACACCCTGGACGCTCCCGTGACGCTGACTCGGCGGAAGCAACTTTCGCGCTGAAACCCGCGTCTGCCAGGGGGAAAGGGGCCGAACCCCAGTATCCCCATGCATGAACGGAGCTTTCGGTGCTCATAGGACTGCTCGCCGCCGTGGCAGCATCGATCTGCTATGGCACGGGCTCCGTCCTGCAGGCCGTCGGATCACGGAAGTCAGCCCGCCGGGAGGCCGTCGCGGGCAGCGTGACCCAGCACGGTGGCCCGAGCCTGTCGTCCACTGCGAAGGCGGCGATGACCTGGGAGTTCATCGTCGGAACCATCCTGGACTTCGTCGGCTTCGGGCTCGGCGTACTGGCGGCGCGCCTCCTGCCGCTGTTCCTGTCGCAGACCGTGATCAGCGCCAACCTGGTGATCACGGCGTTGCTGAGCATCAAGCTCCTCGGTCTCCGCCTCAACCGCGCCGAGTGGACCTCGATCGCGGTGGTCTGCTCCGCGCTGGTCCTCCTCGCGACGGCGGCGGGCCCGGAAGGCACCGGCGACACCCCGATCTCCACGCACTGGTGGCTGCTGGGGATCTCGCTGCTCCTGATCGTGGGCGGCACCGTGGTCGTACGCCTGCTGGGGGCGCGCGCCGCGATCCTGGCCGGCCTGCTGTCCGGGCTGGGCTTCGGCGCCCTCGGTGTCGGGGTGCGCGTGCTGAACGGCGTCGACCCCTTCGATCCGGTGGCACTGCTCTGCGACCCGGCGTTCTACGCGATCCTGGTGGGAGGCATCGGCGGCATGTACCTGCACACGGTCGCCCTGCAGGTCGGCTCGGTCAACGGCGCCACCGCCGCGCTGGTCGTCGGCGAGACCGTCCTGCCGGGCATCATCGGCGTGCTGTGGCTCGGCGACGCCTCCCGTCCCGGTTTCGCCTGGGCGGCGATCACCGGATTCGTGCTCGCGGTATCGGGCGCGGTGGCAGTGGCCTGGTTCGGGTCCCCGACAGGGCACGACAGCGACCTGGGACAGCACCCGTGACACCCGCCAAGGACGCCCCGGACCTCCGCAGGGGCCTGCCCCGGCACCGGATGCGCCGAATCTTCCCCGCCTGGACCCGTACCGGGGTTTGGTGGCCGGACCGTGATCGGGCGGCCTGCGGCCGGGGGACGGCGGGACTCGTAAGGCCGTCCGGCGGGTTCGGCCGTCGAGGTGCCCCGTGGCGGGCTGATCCAGATGCGTATGGCCGGAGACAGGTGAAGGATCGGAATGCGGCACAGTGCCTGACCTCGGAGGTTCGATATGCCGAGACCCTTGTGGGCAGGGGCCATCAGTTTCGGCCTGGTGACCATCCCGGTGAAGATCCTTTCCGCCGGCGAGGACCGCTCGGTGCGCTTCCGCCAGGTCCACCTGGAGGACATGGGCCGCGTCCGTACCCGGAAGATCTGCGAGCTCGACGGGAAGGTGCTGGAGCAGGACGAGATCGGCAAGGGGTACGAGGTCGCCCGGGACGAGATGGTGCCGATCACCGACGACGAGCTCGCCGGGATGCCGCTGCCGACCGCGAAGGCCATCGAGATCGTCGCATTCGTCGACGCCGACAGCATCGACCCCGTCCGCCTCGGTGACAGCTACTACCTGGCCGTCGACGGCCAGGTCGCCGCCAAGCCCTACACCCTCCTGCGCCGGGCACTGGAGCGCTCCGACAAGGTCGCGGTCGCGAAGCTCGCCTGGCACGGCCGCGAGCGCCTCGGGATGCTCCAGGTGCGCGAGGACGCGATCGTGCTGCACAGCATGCGCTGGCCGGACGAGATCCGCAGCCCCGACTCCCTCGCCCCGAAGCCCGTCGACCTGGACGACGACGAGATCGACCGCGCCGTCCAGCTCACCGAGACCATGACCCGGGACGACATCTCCGGCTTCCGCGACGAATACCGCGACGCCCTGGAGAACCTCATCGAGGCGAAGGCCGAGGACAGGACGCCCCCGCAGCCGGGAGAGGAAGAACGGGAGCGGCAGCCGGGGAAGGTCGTGGATCTGATGGCTGCCCTGAACGCGTCCGTGAAGGCCGCCCAGGAGGCCCGCGGGGAGCACGACGGCGCGGAGGCGACCGTGCACGAGATCCGCCCCACGAAGCCCGCCACGAAGACGAAGGCCACCGCCTCCAGGACGACGAAGCGGGCCCCGGCGAAGAAGGCCGCCCCCAAGAAGACCGCCCCCAGGAAGACCGCCGCGAAGAAGCGGCGGAACGCCTCCTGACCCCGGGTCCCGGCTCTCTTCACACCATGACCGTGCTGCCGCGCATCGAGCCCATGCTCGCCACCCCCGGCCGCCTCCCGGTGGACGACGAGCAGTGGTCGTTCGAGGTGAAGCAGGACGGTCAACGGGCGATGGCCTACCTGCCGGGCGACGGCACCGTGCTCCTGCGAGCGCGGTCCGGGGCAGACATCACCCCGGCCTACCCCGAACTCGCCGGCCTCGGCGCCGTCCTCCGCCGGCCCGCGGTCCTGGACGGCGAAGTCATCGCCCCCGACCCGGAAGGGCGCGGCGACTTCGAACTCCTCCAGTCCCGCATGGGCCTGGCCGGCTCCGCGGCGAAGGCCGCCCGCATGGCGGCCACGGTCCCCGTGCACCTGGTCCTCTTCGACGTCGTCTTCCTCGAGGCCGAGTCCTTGATACGGGAGCCGTACGCCGAGCGCCGCACCGTGCTGGAAGGCCTCGGCCTGGACGGACCGTACTGGTCGGCACCGGCAGCGATCACCGGCCACGGGGACCGGGCCCTGGAGACGACCCGCGCGGCCGGGCTCGAAGGACTGGTCGCCAAGCGCCTGACCTCTCCCTACGAGCCGGGGGTGAGGTCCAGGTCCTGGACCAAGATCCGCAACGTGCACACCATCGACGTCGTCGTCGGCGGCTGGACCCCCGGCCGGGGCAGACTCGCCGGACTCCCCGGCGCCCTCCTCGTCGGCCGGCCACAACCCGACGGCACCCTGCTCTACGCGGGCAGCGTCGGCACCGGATGGACCGACCGCGAACGCACCGCCCTCGCCGACCACCTGCACAGGACCACCACCAGCACCTGCCCCTTCCACCCCCGACCCACCGTGGCCGGAGCCCACTGGGTGGAACCCCGCCTCGTCGGCGAGATCCGCTACGCCGCCCGGACCCGAGCCGGACTCCTGCGCCACCCTTCTTGGCACCGACTACGCCCCGATCTCACCTGGCAGGACATCGCGTGACCCGGACGTCCCTCCGGCCGCTCCGGTCGTCGCCGCGCGGCCCGGGTCAGGCGCGGGCGTGGGTGCGGGCGTCGGTGAGGCGGGACAGGTGGTCCTCGTACGCCTTCGCGTAGTACGCCGACCGGGCCGGGTCCGGGGCGACGGTCCGGGTCGGGGCCGTCCACACCGCCTCGTCCAGCTCCGCCCCGAAGCGCCGGGCCGCCGCCAGCACCGCGCCCCGCGCCCCGACCTCGCCCTCCACGATCCGCACCGGCCGGCCCAGCACATCGGCGAACAGCCGCATCCAGGCGGGCGACCGGGTGCCGCCGCCGCACAGGGCGAGGGTGCCGGTGAGGCCCGCCGCCTCCAGGCAGTGCCGGGCGGCGAAACCGATGCCCTCGCAGACGGCCCGGATCAGGTCCGCCGGGGTGGTCTCCAGCGACACCCCGGTCAGTTCGGCGCGCAGCCGGGGTTCGACGAACGGGGCGCGCTCGCCGGACGGGGCGAAGTAGGGGAGCACCCGGACCCCGTTCGCGCCCGGCGGGGTGGCGGCCAGCAGCGCGTCCACCTCCGCGTGGCGTACGCCGGTGGTGGTCAGGACCCAGTCCAGGGCGGCGGTGCCGACCATCGCGGGCATGGCGCGCAGCCAGTGGCCGGGCTGGTCGGTGGAGATGTGCAGCCCGGCCGGTTCGCCGGTCAGGTCGATCCGGTCGGTGGCCGCCAGCGCGGCCAGGCAGGTGCCGACGATGAGGAGGCCGTCGCCGGGGCGGGTGACGCCCGCGCCGAGCGCACAGGCCGGCAGGTCGTACGGGCCGTTGGAGACCCGTAACCCGGAGGGGAGCGTGCCGGTGGCGACCGGGTCGCTGACCGGGGCCAGCAGGGCGGCCCGGTGGGCGAGGCCGAGCGCCTCCAGCACCTCGGGGTCGTACGCCCTGGTCACCGGGGACAGGAACGGCATCGACGCGTCGGAGACATCGGTCGCCCGCACCCCGGTGAGCCGCTGGAACACCATGTCCTTGCAGTACAGCGCGGCCTTCGCGGCGTCCAGCGCGGCCGGTTCGTGGCGGTCGAGCCAGGCCAGCACCGGGCCCGGACAGCCCGGGAACATCGCGCCGCCGGTGCGCCGGTAGACGGTCTCGAAGACCCCGTCCGCCAGCCAGCCGTCGACCAGTTCATGGGCCCGGCCGTCCATCCAGGAGATCGCCTTGCGGACCGGCAGGCCCGCCGCGTCCACCAGCCAGACGCCGTCGCCCTGGCCGGTGAGCCCGGCGAACTCCACCCCGTCGGTGGAGAGCGCGGCCAGCACCTCGCCGACCGCCCCGTACATCTCGTCCATGTCCTGTTCCACGCACCCGTCGTGGATCGCCAGCCCCACCGGGCGGGACTCCACGGCCAGGGCGCGGCCCCGCGCGTCGAAGGCCGCGGCCTTCACCACGGAGGTGCCGACGTCGATACCGATGTAGCGCGGACCGGTTCCGGTCATGGTCACAGCTCCCCTCAGAGGGCGTGGGCGAGCGGTTCGCCCCGCACGTAGCGCGCCACCTCGGCCGCCGCGATCCCGGCCGCCTTCTCCGCGACGGCCCGGCTGGCCCCGGCGACGTGCGGGGTCATCAGGAGGTGCGGGGTACGGAAGAGCCGCGATCCGGGCGGCGGCGGCTCCTGCTCGTACGTGTCCAGCGCCGCCGCCCGCAACTGTCCCGAGTCCAGCGCGTCGCACAGCGCGTCCGTGTCCAGCAGGGCGCCCCGGGCCGCGTTCACCAGCACCGCGCCGCGCGGCAGCAGCGCCAACTCCCGGGCCCCGATCAGATGCCGGGACTCCGGGGTCAGCCGGGCGTGCAGCGTGAGCACGCGCGAACGGGCCAGCAACTCCTCCAGCGAACCGGCCCGCATGCCGTGCACATCGCCCCGCACATACGGGTCGTACACCTCGACCCGCGCGCCGAACGCGGCGAGCACCCGGGCCACCCGGCTGCCCACCGCGCCGTAGCCGACCAGCCCGACCGGGGTGTCCTCCAGCTCCAGGCCGCAGTTCTCGTACGTGTAGTGGGTGGCGTCCCAGCGGCCGTCCGCGGCGAGGGCGTGGTGCGCCTCGGGGATCCGGCGCAGCGCGGCCAGCATCAGCCCGACGGTGAACTCCGCGGTCGCCGCCGCGTTGCGCCCCGGCGCGAAGCACACGTGCACGCCCCGGGCGCGGGCGGCGGCGGCGTTCACATTGACCGGGCCGCCCCGGCAGACCACGATCAGCCGGAGGTCGGGTGCGGCGGCGAGCACCCGCTCGGTGAACGGGGCCATCTGGGTCACGCACACCTCGACCCCGTCCAGGGCGGCGATCAGCGCGTCCTCGGCGTCGCTCGCCTCGGTCACCTCGGCGACGGGGCCGAAGGGTTCGAGCGGCCAGGGCAGGGTCAGCTCGTCGAGGCGGGGCTCCACGGTGAGCGGGCCCAGCGCCCGGTACAGGGCCTCGGCCAGCAGCGTATTGCGGACGAAGTGGTCACCGGCGAGCAGAATCCTCGTCACCGGGCGAACCGTCTCGGAACGGGTCATCACAGAGCGTCTCCTGTCTGGGCGTCGAAGACATGGACGTGCCGGGGATCGGCGGTGATGCGTACGGTGTCGTCCCGGTCGGGCCGTACCTCCGGGCCGACCACGACGACCAGCGGCTTCGCCACCCCGTCGAGCGACAGCGTGGTGATGCCGGATTCCAGCAGGGGTTCGTGGGCGGCGACCCGCGCCCGTGCACCAGTGTCGTCCAGGCACAGGTCCTCCGGGCGGATGCCGAGCACCACCGCGCGTCCCGCCGCGAGCCGGTGCGCCACCGGGAGGCGGACCGTGTCGGAGAGGCGTACCCCGCCGGAGCCGTCGGCGGTGCCGGGCAGCAGGTTGATCGAGGGTTCCCCGACGAAGTCGGCGACGAACAGGTTGGCCGGGGCGTCGTAGATCTCCTCGGGCGTGCCGAGCTGCTGGATCGCGCCGTCCCGCATCACCGCGATCCGGTCGGCGAGCGACAGCGCCTCCTCCTGGTCGTGCGTCACCAGGATGGCGGTGTGCCCGCTGTCGCGCTGGATGCGTTTCAGCTCGCGCCGGGTGGTGTCCCGCTGGGCGGCGTCCAGATGGGAGAGCGGCTCGTCCAGGAGGAGGACGTCGGGCTCCCGGATGAGGGCCCGGGCCAGTGCGACCCGCTGCTTCTGGCCGCTGGAGAGCCCGGCCGGGCGGGCGTCCAGCAGCTCGGTGATCCCGATGCGGGCGGCCATCTCCGCCACTCTGCGACGGATCTCCGCCCGGCCGAGGCCGCCGCGGGCGGCGAGCCCGAAGGCCAGGTTCCCGGCCACCGTCAGCGGCGGGTACAGCGCGTAGTTCTCGAACGCCACCCCGATGTTGCGCCGCCGGGCCGGGAGCCCCACCACCGACGTGCCGCCGATCAGGATGTCGCCGCCGGTCACCGGTTCCAGACCGGCGATCATCCGCAGGGTCGTGGACTTGCCGCAGCCGGACGGGCCGAGCAGCCCCAGCAGTTCGCCGGAGCCCAGCTCGACGTCGAGGCACCGGACGGCCTCGACGGCGGCCCGGCCCCGACCGGTGTAGGTCTTGCGCAGCGCGCGCAGCGCCAGCCCGGTCACGGGGCCACCACCGCCCCGGCGGCCGTCCCCGTCCGGGAGGCGGCGGCCCCGGCCACCACGCCCGGCCGGAGCCCCGGGGTGCCCGCGTCCGGCCGGCGCCTCGTCGGTTCAGTCACACGTCATCGCCGCCTCGTCGCGTCGGGGTCATCCGTCGTCGCCGCCCTCCGCGCCGGTGGAACGGCCGGTGGGGCAGACCTCGTAGGGCACCTTGTGCTCGTCCAGTTCGCGCAGCGCCCGCGGCGAGGCCCCGTCGTCGACCAGCAGCAGATCGAAGCGGGAGAGCGGGGCCAGCCGGTGCAGGGCCACCCGGCCCAGCTTCGAGTGGTCGAGCAGCAGCACGTTGCGGCTCGCCGAGTCGAGCATCGCCCGCTTCACCGAGATGATGTGCTGCTCCTGGTGGTAGGCGAAGCCGCCGGACACCGCGGAGGTGGAGGTGAAACAGACGTCGACCTGGAGCGACTGCACCGCCTCCACGCACGACACGCCGAGGAACGAGGAGTGCAGGGGGTCGAAGTCCCCGCCCAGGCCCATCAGATGGATGCCCCGCTCCTGCGACAGCAGGTTGATCGCCTCCAGGAAGTTGGTGACGACGGTCAGCGGGGTGATGGAGCGCAGCCGGCGGGCTATCTCCAGCGTCGACGTCGAGTCGTCCAGCATCACCGCCATGCCCGGCTCTATCAGCCTCAGGGCCCGCTCGGCGATGGCGGCCTTCTCGGCCCGCATCGTCTTCAGCCGGTAGGAGACGTTCGACTCGAAGACGCCGGAGGGCTGGGCGGTGACCCCGCCGCGGAACTTGCGGACGATGCCCTGGCGTTCCAGCTCGTCCAGATCGCGGTGGATGGTCATCAGGCTGACGTCGAAGCGCTCCGCCAGTTCGGCGGCGCTCACCTCGCCCTGCGCGAGGACGTACTCGGCCATGGATGCCTGGCGGGGGGCGGGGCCCCGCTGCGGAACGTTGCTCACGTGCTGATCCTTCGTCCTGGACGTGCCGGCCGGTCGGCCTCGAACAGCAGCAGACTCTCAGGCCGTACGGAGAGCCGGACCGGGCGGTCGGGGCTCAGCCCCGCCGCCTCGGCGCGCGGTACGACGAACGAGAGCCGCTGCCCGCCGAGCCGGACGGTGACCTCGGTGGACCGGCCCAGCAGTTCGGTGACGTGGACGGCGCCGGCCAGCCCGTACGCGGTGCCCGGCGGCGGCTCCCCGAGGGCGACGTCCCGGGGCCGCAGCCCCAGTTGGACCTCGGTGCCGGGCGGCACGGGGACGCGCAGCGGCAGCTCGTACGCCCCGTCCGGTGCCCGGACAGCGCCCTCGGCCGTCACCGTGCCCGGCAGCAGATTGATCTGCGGGCAGCCGAAGGACCGGGCGACGAAGGTGTCGTACGGGCGGTGCCACACCTCCTCGCGGGTGCCGGTCTGCACCGTGCGGCCGTCCCGGAGGACCCCGATCCGGTCGCCGAGCGCCAGCGCCTCCACCGAGTCGTGCGTGACGTAGAGCGTGGTGGTGTTCCGGACCGCGCCGATCGCCCGCAGCTCCGCCCGCATCGCCTGGCGCAGCTTCGCGTCGAGGTGCGAGAGGGGTTCGTCCAGCAGGAACGCGCGGGCCGGCCGCACCAGCACCCGGCCGAGTGCCACCCGCTGCCGCTGCCCGTTGGAGAGCCGCCCCACCGGGCGGTCCAACAGCGCCCCGATCCCCAGCAGTTCGGAGACCTCCCCGATCCGCTCGCGCGCCAGGTGCGCGGGGAGGCGGTGGCGCGGTGAGCGGAGCGGGGAGGCGAGGTTGTCGTACACGGTGCGGTGCGGGTAGAGCGCGTACGACTCGAAGCACATGGCCACGCCCCGGTCGTACGGCTCCACGCCCGCCATGTCCGCGCCGCCCAGTTCGACCGTCCCGGCCTCCGGCTCGACGAGGCCGGCGATCGTCTTCAGCGTCGTTGTCTTGCCCGCCCCGGACGGGCCGAGCAGGCAGAAGAACTCGCCCTCGGCGACCTCCAGGTCGAGCCCGTCGAGCGCGGTGGTCCGCCCGTACCGCTTGCTGACGCCGCGCAGCGCGAGGGCGGCCGGGCCGGTCATGACTTCACCGCCCCGAACGACAGCCCGCGCACCAGGTACCGCTGGATGGTGAGGGCCAGCACCAGCGGCGGGACCACCGAGACCAGGGCGGCGGCGGCCGTCAGGTTGTACCGGGGCCGGTCGCCGCCGAGGAAGGACAGCGCGCCGACCGTCACCGTCTGCGCGCTCGACGAGGTGAGGATCAGCGGGAAGACGAAGTTGTTCCACGCGAAGATGAACGCCAGCAGCGAGACGGCCGCGATCCCCGGCCGCACCAGCGGCAGCGCCACCCGGAAGAACGCCTGTTTGCGGGTGTAGCCGTCCAGCAGCGCCGCCTGCTCCAGCTCCGGGGAGAGGTCCTGGAAGTACGAGCGCATGATCCAGACGACCAGCGGGAGCGTCACCAGCTGGAGTACCCACACCATGCCGACGTAGGTGTCGAAGAGCCCGAGCTGCTGGTAGAGCACGAACAGCGGGATGATCACGGTCAGTTCGGGCGCGAAGCGGAACGAGAGCAGTGTGAACATCAGGTTCTCCGAGCCGCGGAACCGCCACCGCGCGGCGGCGTACGCGGCGGGCAGCCCCACCACCAGCGACAGCGCGACCGCCCCCAGCGACACGACGAGGCTGTTCACGAAGAAGCGGAGGAACGGCACCCCCTGGTCGTCCCCCGAGCCCAGCACCGTGCGGTACGAGTCGAGCGTCGGGGTGAACGAGAAGTACGTGCTGAACAGCTCGTTCGCCGGTTTCAGCGACAGCACCACCATCCAGACGACCGGGAAGAGCGAGAAGACGAAATAGCCGATCAGCGCCAGATCGGCGGCGACGGCGAGCACCCGGTGCCTCATCCGGCCACCCCCGCCGCCCGGCCCCGGCCCACCCGGGCCCGCGCGTGGCAGCCCCGGATCATGCGGGCACCTCCGCCGCACGGCTCTGCACCCGGCCCAGATAGCGCACCAGCGCCATCGTGACCAGATAGACCACGGCCCACAGCACGATCATGTAGCTGATCCCGA
Organism: Streptomyces sp. NPDC001108; assembly: GCF_053598535.1. Taxonomy (NCBI): domain Bacteria; kingdom Bacillati; phylum Actinomycetota; class Actinomycetes; order Kitasatosporales; family Streptomycetaceae; genus Streptomyces; species Streptomyces sp. NPDC001108. The sequence goes on along the minus strand of NZ_JBSFKL010000004.1, from coordinate 329,310 downwards.
AGGAGTACCGCTGGAAGCGGATCGCCTCCAGGTACGCCCGGATCTGGAGCACCATCGTGGAGTCGCCCGGGCCGCCCTCGGTCAGCGCGTAGATGATGTCGAAGACCTTCAGCGAGTCCATGAACCGGAAGATCACGGCGACCAGGACGTACGGCCAGAGCATCGGCAGCGTCAGCCGCCGGAAGGTGAACCACCAGCCCGCCCCGTCGACCGCCGCCGCCTCGAACGGGGAGACGGGCAGCGACCGCAGTCCGGCCAGCGCCAGCACCGCGACGAACGGGGTGTAGACCCACACGTCCACCGCGATCGAGGAGAGCAGCGCCCCCGTCGGCGTGTCCGTCCACTGCACCCCGCCCAGGCCCACCGGCTCCAGCAGATGGTTCACCACCCCGACCGAGGGCTGGAGCATCAGTTTCCACATGATCGCGGCGATCACCGGCGCGATCATCAGCGGCAGGATGAGGATTTTCTCCAGCACCCGGCCGACCCGGCTGGACCGGTGCAGCAGCAGCGCCACCGCCACCCCGAGCACCGTCTCGACCGCCGCCGCGCCGACCGCGTACGCCACCGTCACCCGGGCCGAGTCCCAGAACGCGGGCTGGGTGAGGATGCGGTGGTAGTTGCCGAACCCCACCAGGTCCGGGCGCGGCTTGCTCGCCGCGAAGTCGAAGGCCGTGTAGTAGAGGCCGAGCCCGAACGGGTAGAGGATGCCGCCGGTCAGCAGCAGCGCGGGCACGATCAGCAGATACGGCCGCAGCGCCCGGCGCCGGGCCGACACCACCCGCGCCTCCCGTACCCCGGGTTCCTCCCGCACCTTCCGTGCCGTGCCGCGCACCCCGGTCAGCCGACCTTCGCGGCCAGCTCGCCGGCCAGGCCGTTCAGCACCGACGACGCGTTCTTCCCGCCGTATATCTCCTGGAGCGCCGCCGCCCAGGAGGTCGTCGCGTCGAAGAACTGCTCCTGCGGGGTGAACTGGATACGCGTCCGGTCGACCACCGTCTCGAAGGTCTCCAGGAAGCCGGGGATCGCCCGCATCCGGTCCTTGTACGCGGCGTCCTGGCTGATCGACCTCCGTACCGGATCGATGTGGTGGTGCTCGACCGCCCCCTTGCGCAGGTGCTCCTTGCCGGTCGCCCACTGGAGGAAGAGCCAGGCGGCGGACTTCTGGCGGCTGCGCGCGTTCATCCCCAGCGACCAGATCCACATGTTCGTGTCGAGGGAGCCGCCGGGCCCCTCGGGGCCCGGGTGGAAGGCGATCTTCCCGGAGGCGGGGGAGGCCCCCTCCACCGCCTGGAAGTAGGCGGCGGTGTCCGCGTCGAAGAGCATCCCCGCCTTCTTCGCCCCGAGGTCGCTGGAGCACTGGTACCAGGTGTACGAGGTCCAGGACGGCGGCCCGCCCTTCCTTACCATCTCCGCCCAGTCCCGGGTGAAGGCGACCGCCTCCGGGGAGTTCATCGCGGGCCGCACCTTCCCGCCCTCCACGGTGAAGTCCTTCAGGCCGTTGCGGGCGTACATCGTCATGAAGCCGGGGTGGATCGTCGCCCAGCTGCGCGAGCCGCGCACCGCGACCCCGTACATCCCATCGAAGCCCGCCCCCGACGCCCGGCGGCTGATCGCCGCGGCGGTCTCGCGCAGCTCGTCGAAGGTCTCGGCGGGTTTCAGCCCCAGCTTGGAGAACACCTCGGTGTTGTACGCGACGACATTGGTCTCCCAGCCCCACGGCAGCGCGTACTGCCCGCCCCGGCCGAGCGGCGCGCCCGCCTTCAGGGACCACTGGTCGGCGGCGAGGAGGTTGGGGAAGAAGTCCTCCCGGTCCCACTCCGCCCCGGTGGCCGATTCATTGCGCATCCACGGGCCGAGATCCTCCAGCCAGCCCGGCGGACCGTACTGCCACACCATGTACGCGCCGAGCATGAACACGTCGTAGGAGGCGCGTCCGCTGGAGAGGTCGACGGTGAGCTTGTCGAAGTAGTTGTCCTCGGGGAAGACGTCGTACGCGACCTCGATCCCGGTCTTCTCCGTGAACGCCTTCAGATCGGCGATCAGCGCGTCGGTGTACGGGTGCTTGTTCAGCAACGCCCGCACCTTGCGGCCCTTGGCCCGCTTCCAGTCGAAGGAGCCGGTGACCTCGTCGGCCGCGGAGCCGCCGCCCTGCGAGCCGCCACCACCGCCGAAGCCGGTGCCGCAGGCGGTCAGCAACGGGGTGGCGGCCGCGGCCGCCACCCCGGCTCCGCCGAGGGCGAGCAACCGACGCCGGTCGTACGCACGCATGTCCATCCGTGACCTCCACGGCCTGCCGGAGCTGAGTGGGGGGACCGTTCACACATCGGGACGACTGGTTAACAGAGCTTGTAACGGCAGAAGTTGGCCGTCAATCCCTCGCGCACGGGAAATTCTCGGTGCAGAGTGAGAAGTTCACAGAGGGGGCCGATATGTGGATGGGCATCGATCTCGGCACGCAGAGTGTCCGGGCGGTGGTGGCGGGAGACCGCGGTGAGATCCTCGGCAGCGGCGCTGCCCCGCTCACCGGCAGACGCGAGGGCGCGCGGCACGAGCAGCGGCCGCTCGACTGGTGGACGGCGCTGTGCGCGGCCACCCGGCAGGCGCTGGCCGACGCCCCCGCCCCGCGCGCGCTCGCCGTCTGCGCCACCTCCGGCACCGTGCTCCTGGCCGACCGGGCGGGCCGCCCGCTCACCCCCGGCGTGATGTACGACGACGGCCGGGCCGTGGCCGAGGCGGCCCGCGCCGGCACCCCGCCGAGCTGGGCGCTGCCAAGGGCGATGTGGCTGCTGCGGGAGCACGGCGGTGCGGCGGACGGCACCGTACGCATCACCCATCAGGCCGATTCCGTGCTGACCAGACTCGCCGGGACGCCGCTGCCCACCGATTCCAGCCACGCCCTGAAGACCGGCTACGACCTGGTCCGGCAGGAGTGGCCCCGGCGCCGCTTCGCGAAGCTCGGCCTGCCCGACGCGCTCTTCCCGGACGTGGTGCGGCCCGGCACCCCGGTCGGCGAGGTGGGCCGGGCCGCCGCCGAGGAGACCGGGATTCCGGCGGGCACCCCGCTGGTCGCCGGGATGACGGACGGCTGCGCGGCACAGCTCGCCTCCGGCTCGCTCGCGGTCGGCTCCTGGAACTCGGTGCTCGGGACGACGCTGGTCCTCAAGGGGGTCACCTCGTCACCGGTCGAGGACCCGGCCGGGGTGGTGTACAGCCACCGCGCGCCGGACGGGAGCTGGCTGCCGGGCGGGGCCTCCGGAGTGGGCGGCGGGGCGCTGACGGCCGCCTTCCCGGGGGTGGACCCGGCCCGGATGGACGAGGCGGCCCGGTCCTGCGAACCGGCCCGGGTGGTGGCGTACCCGCTGGTGGCGACGGGGGAGCGGTTCCCGTTCGTGGCGCCGGAGGCCACCGGATTCCTGATCGGCGAGCCCGCCTCGGACGCCGAGCACTGGGCGGCCCTGCTGACCGGGGTGGGGCTGGTGGAACGGCTCTGCCTCGACTACCTGGACCTGCTCGGCGCCCAGACGTACGACCGGCTCACCTTCACCGGCGGCGCGGTCCGCAGCGGCCACTGGAGCCGGCTGCGCGCCGACGTCCTGGGCCGCCCCGTGCACATCCCGCGGTACAGCGAACCCGCCCTCGGCATGGCGATCCTCGCCGCGTACGGGGCGGGCGGCGCGGGCAGCCTCCAGGAGGTGGCGGGCCGGATGGTGCGGCTGCGCCACGTGCTGCACCCGCACCCGGTGCGCACCGCGTGGTACACCGAGCCGTACCTCACCCTGGTGGCCGAACTGGAGCGGCGCGGCTGGCTGCCCGGCCGGGTCGCCGCCCACGCCCGCACCCGCGCCGAGCACCCGTGACTTTCCCCCACCGCCCCCGCACCCGAACGGAGACACCATGACCGCCCCCGCCACCCTGCTGCTCGCCCGCCACGGGCAGACCGTCTGGCACGCGGAGAACCGCTACGCCGGGGTCAGCGACATCGCGCTGACCGAGGAGGGCCGCCGACAGGCCGGACGGCTCGGCGCCTGGGCGGCTCGCAACGGGGTCGACGCGGTGTGGACCTCCCCGGTCGGCCGGGCCGTCGAGACCGCGCGACCGGCCTGCGAGGCGCTCGGCCTCACTCCCGGCCGCGACCACGACCTGCGCGAATGCGATTTCGGCGCGGTGGAGGGGCGTACGTTGGCGGAGTTCGCGGCCGAGCAGCCTGAGCGGGCCCGGGAGTACCGCGCCGACCCGGTCGCCCACCCCTTCCCGGGGGCGGAGGACCCTCGGGCGGCCGCCGCCCGGGGCACGGCGGCGCTGCGCCGGATCGCGGCCGCCCACCCGGGGCAGCGGGTCCTCGTCGTCGCCCACAACACCCTGCTGCGGCTGGTCCTCTGCGAGCTGCTGGCGATCCCGGCGGGCAGCTACCGCCGGGTCCTGCCGAGGCTGCTGAACGCGGCGGTGAGCGAGGTCCGGCTCGGGCCGGAGGGTGCCGCGCTGCTCTCCCTCAACGTGCCCTGCGACGTCTGAGGGGAGCCGTCAGCCCCGGGCGGCCGCCGACGCCCGCCGCTGGCGCACCAGGCCGATGGCGGCGAGCACCAGCGTCAGGGAGCCCGAGGCCACGAGCTGGTCCCGGGTGTCCGGCTGGCGCAGCATCAGCACGAAGACGCCCGCCATCGCCAGCAGCGCCACCACCGTCAGCCCCGGGAAGAGCCACATCCGCACGACCAGCCGGTCCGGCGACTCGCGCTCCAGCCGTCGGCGCAGGACGAGCTGGGAGACGGCGATGAAGGCCCAGACGACGAGGATCACCGCGCCGACCATGTTGAGCAGCCACGGGAAGACGTCCTCGGGGCGCCAGTAGCTGAGCAGTACGCACAGGAAGCCGAAGCCGGACGAGACCAGCACCGCGGTGCGCGGCACCCCCGAGGAGATCCGGCCGATCCGCGCCGGGCCCTGGCCGCGGGCCACCAGCGAGCAGGCCATCCGGGAGGCGCCGTAGATGTTGGCGTTCATCGCGGAGAGCAGGGCGACCAGGATGACCACGTTCATGATCTCCGCGGCGCCGTGGATGCCGAGGTGGTCCAGGGCGGCGTAGAACGGGCCGACCTCCACGACCTTCGGGTCGCTCCACGGGACCAGGGTCACGACGACCGCCATCGAGCCGACGTAGAAGAGCGCGATCCGCCACATCGCCGTACGGACCGCCCTGGCGACCCCGTTCACCGGGTCGTCGGACTCCGCCGCGGCGATCGTCACGGTCTCCAGCCCGCCGTACGCGAAGAGGGAGGCGAGCAGCCCGATCACCAGGCCCTCCGCCCCGTTGGGCAGAAATCCGCCCGCGCCGGTGAGGTTGGCGGTCCCCGGGGCGGGCGTACCGGGAAGCAGGCCCAGCACCGCCAGCACCCCCAGCACCAGGAAGAGCGTGATCGCCGCGACCTTGAGGGCGGCGAACCAGAACTCGAACTCGCCGAACTTCTTCACCGCGGCCAGGTTGGTGCCCATGAAGACCACCATGAAGAGCGCGACCCAGGCCCACTGGGGCGTGCCGGGCAGCCAGCCGGTCACGATCTTCGCCGCGCCGATCCCCTCCAGGCCGACGGCGACGCAGAGCAGCACCCAGAACGCCCAGCCCGCGGTGAACCCCGCCCACGGGCCGATCGCCCGCTCCGCGTGCACGGAGAAGGAACCGGAGGCCGGGTACGCCGCCGACATCTCGCCGAGCATCCGCATCACCAGCATGACCAGCAGCCCGGAGACGGCGTACGCCACGACGATCGACGGACCGGCGGCGGCGATGCCCTTGCCCGAGCCGACGAAGAGGCCGGCCCCGATGACGCCGCCGAGGGCGATCATCGAGAGGTGGCGCTGCTTGAGGCCGTGACCGAGGGCCGTATCGGCACCGGTTCCGGACCCGCTCGCGGCTTCGGCCCCGGCCCCGGTCCCGGTTTCGGTTTCGGGTCCGGGGCCGTCGGCGGGGGAGGAGGGGCCGGTGGGGGGAGGCACGGACTTCCGTGGCATGGACGTGCTCTGTTCGCTCGGTGAAACGTGGGGGGATGTGGGGGGATACGGGGATTGCGGAAGTGTGGGATCCGCGCGGACAGTCTGGGCGGGGCGACCGCCCCCATGGAATCATCGTCCGCTATGCGGACAACCTGTTCACGCCAGGTGTCCGGCCGACCGCGCGGCGGCGACCGCGCCGACGACCGGAGGGAGGCCCCCCGGTCGTTTTGGTGGGAAACCTACAGTCCTTCCCGGGCGTCGCCCGTCGTCCGACCGGGGTCGATCCGCCCCCACCTCCAGTGATGATCATCACGCCGCCGCGCGGTTGAACGACCCTCTTTGTGCAGACTCCACCAACCGCTCCGACAGCGCTTTGTGGGCCACGGATGGTGATCGGGCGTTAACCGGTGGGCTAACGTCGGGCTCAATCTGTCCCCGTCTGCCCTCACCCCCGCGGAGTCCCGATGAGCACTGCTGCCGCCGCCCCTGCCCGCACCGGAGCGGTCCTCGCCGACCTGCTCCCCGCCGCCCGGCACCGCTACGCCGTCGACACGGCCCTGGTCCTCGGCGGCGCCGCGCTCACCGGCATAGCCGCCCAGATCGCCGTCCCGGTCCCCGGCTCCCCGGTCCCGGTCACCGGCCAGACCTTCGCCGCGCTCCTGGTCGGCACCGCGCTCGGCGCCCGCCGCGGCTTCCTCTCCCTCGCGGTCTACGCGCTGGTCGGCATGGCGGGCATGCCGTGGTTCTCCGAGGGCACCTCCGGCATGGGCTTCCCCTCCTTCGGCTACGTCCTCGGCATGCTGCTCGCCGCCGCCGTGGTCGGCGGCCTCGCCCGCCGGGGCGGCGACCGCTCCGTGCTGCGGACCGCGGGCACGATGGTGCTGGGCTCCGCGATCATCTACGCGGTCGGCGTCCCCTACCTGGCCCTCGCCACCGGCATGTCGGCGAGCGCCGCGATCGCGGCCGGCCTGGTGCCGTTCCTCATCGGTGACGCGCTGAAGGCCGCGCTCGCCATGGGCGCGCTGCCCGCCGCCTGGAAGCTGGCCGGCCGCCGGGGCTGACGCCCCCCGCCCGTACGAGGGCCCGCCGGACCGCGTGGACGAACGCGGACGGCGGGCCCTCGCCGTCCGTACGGGTCCGGTCCCGGACCCCGATGGCGGCCGGTGCGCGCCGCACGTGCCACACTCGGATGCATGCGCGTGTACCTCGGCTCGGACCATGCCGGCTATGAACTCAAGAACCACCTCGTCGAGTGGCTCACGGCCCAGGGCCACGAGGCCGTCGACTGCGGACCCCACATCTACGACGCCCAGGACGACTACCCGCCGTTCTGCCTCCGCGCCGCCGAGCGGACGGCAGCGGACCCGGAGAGCCTCGGCATCGTGATCGGCGGCTCCGGCAACGGCGAGCAGATCGCCGCCAACAAGGTCAAGGGCGTCCGCGCCGCGCTGGCCTGGAGCGAGCAGACCGCCGCCCTGGGCCGCGAGCACAACAACGCCAACGTGATCGCCATCGGCGGCCGGATGCACCCGGTGGAGGAGTCCACCAGGTTCGTCGAGATCTTCCTCGCCACGCCGTACTCGAACGAGGAGCGCCACACCCGCCGCATCGAGATGCTGACGGCGTACGAGACGACCGGCGAGCTCCCCCCGATCCCGGCCCACCACCCGCAGCAGGGCTGAGCCCACCCACCTCCTGTGCCGCCGGGCCGCCCCCGGCGGCACAGCCGTTTCCGTACCCGCCCCGCAAGGAACCGAGGAGCAGCCGCCGCTGTGCCCGAGGGACACACCATCCACCGCCTCGCCGCCGACCACGAGGAACGCTTCGCCGGACGGCCGGTGCGGGTGAGCAGCCCGCAGGGCCGGTTCGCCGCCGGTGCCGCGCTGCTCGACGGGCTGCCCCTCACCGGGGTCGACGCCCACGGCAAGCACCTCTTCCTCGGCTTCGGGGACACCGGCTGGGTCCACATCCACCTGGGCCTCTTCGGCAAGCTCGGCTTCGGCACCGTCCCGGCCCCGCCGCCCACCGACACGGTCCGGCTGCGGCTGCTCAACGACGAACACCACGCCGACCTGCGCGGCCCCACCGCCTGCGCCCTGCTCACCGAGCCGGAGAAGCGCGCGATACACGACCGCCTCGGCCCGGACCCGCTGCGCACCGACGAGGACGGCGAGCGGGCCTGGCGGCGGATCTCCCGCAGCCGGATCACCGTCGCAGCCCTGCTGATGGACCAGAAGGTCGTCGCGGGCGTCGGCAACGTCTACCGCGCCGAGGTGCTCTTCCGGCACGGCATCGACCCGTACCGGCCCGGCAAGGACCTCACCCGCGCCGAGTGGGACGCGATCTGGGCCGACCTGGTGGCCCTGATGCGCGAGGGCGTACGGAACAACCGGATCGACACCGTCCGCCCCGAGCACCTGCCCGAGGCGATGGGCCGCCCGCCGCGCGTCGACGACCACGGCGGCGAGGTGTACGTCTACCGCCGCGCCCGCCAGTCCTGCCACATCTGCGGCGGCGAGATCCGCACCGCCGACCTCGCCGCCCGCAACCTCTTCTGGTGCCCCGGCTGCCAGGCCGCCTAGAACCCCCGGGGCAGCCAGGGCGCGACGTCGGAGAGGAAGGCCGCCGAGGTCTCCGCCAGCGCACCCGGGGTCAGCTCCCGCACCCGCCCGGCCCCGGCCAGCGCGCTCAGCGCCTCGCCGCCCAGATACGCCGAGCCCAGCTCCCGCACCGAGAGCGCCAGGTCGGCCGGGTCCTCGGTCCGGCGGCAGGTCGCGACGCCCTTCGCGTCGGCGGTCAGCCGCCAGCGCCCGGTGTTCCACGGGCAGAACGCGTCCTCCACGTCGAACACCACGTCCAGCGGGCCCCGGTAGGTCCGCGCCTCCAGCGCCGCCCCCAGCTCCACCAGCCGGACATGGAGGGAGTCGCGGACCCGGACGTTGCACCGCCGGGTGTCCGACACCAGGTGCAGGACCGGGTCGTCGACCGGGCGGTTGCCGGCCACGACCGTCGTCATCAGGTCGATGTCGAAGACGAACCGCCACAGCGCCGCGTACGCCGCCGGGTTCAGCGCCTGCAGGTCGTTGACCTCCACGGTCCCCTTGGGGCCGGACGGCTCCCACGCGGGCTTGAGGTGGTAGTTCACATAGCCGACGACCTGTCCGTCCAGCTCCGCCAGCACGCACTGCTGGGCCGAGGCGCCCTGCCGCTGGGAGGCCGGGTCGACCATCGGCTTGCGCTCCCAGCCGGGCCCGTGGGCCGGGACGCCGGGGCGGCCCGCCACCAGCCGCGCGTACACGCCCTCGCAGGCCGCGAGCGCCTCGTCCGGCTTCGCGTGGCGCAGCCGCACCGCGTCCGTGCCCGGCGGCACCTCAAGCCGGACCCGGTCCTTCTCGATCGTCAGCGACATCTGCCGCGAGGCCGCGCCATAGCCGAACCGGCCGTAGATCACCGGCTCCGAGGCCGTCAGCACGGCGAACGGCTCGCCCAGCGCCCGGATGTCGTCCAGCTGACGGCGCATCATCGAGGTCAGCAGCCCGCGCCTGCGGTGCGTCGAGGCGACGCTCACCATCGTGATCCCCGCCGCGGGCACCACCGCTCCGCCCGGCACCGCCACCCGGAAGCTGAACGCCCCCGCCGTGCCGACCACGTCGTCACCGTCCCAGACACCGAGCGAACGCTCCGGCTCGGTCAGCTCCTGGAACAGCTCCCGCTCCTCCGGCGACTCCGGAACGCCCCCGAACGCCAGCTCCAGGCATTCGAACCATTGGTTCCATTCGGACGGACGCAGTACACGGAGCTCAGTAGTCATGGGCCATGCCTACCAGGGCTTCGACGGCGGAGCGAACCGATTTCGAACGCATTGCCACGGGGTACCCCTCCACCTCGGGCGGCCGGGTGGATAAGGTCCCCGCAATGGCACGACGCACAGGAGCAGAGACGTACCCGGCCCGATTGCGGAAATCGGCGCACCGGGTACGCGTCACGCTGCGCAGATCCGGGGTCGACTACTTCCGGGGCGACGGATCGGACTGGATCGCCCTGGCCGGCCTGATGCTGACCATTCCCGCGATCACCGTCGCCACTCTCCTCCAGCCCCTCTGGTGCTCCCCGTCCGCGCTCGTGCTGCCGATCGTCGCGGGCGGTCTGCTGCTGCGCCCGGCCAGCCTGCTCGGGCTGTACGCGACCGCCGCCACGGCCCTGATCGTGGAGTCGGCCGTGCTGGGGCCCTACAAGGACGGCGCGGCCCGGGTGACCCCGGGCGTGGTCCTGGTGGTCGCCGCCTGCGGCCTGTTCGGGCTGGTCCTCGCGCAGTTCCGGGCCCGGGTCGGGGTGCCGTGGCGGCGCGGCGGCACCATGCTCTTCGACCTCCGCGAACGCATCCGGGTCCAGAGCGCCCTGCCCCGGCTGCCGGAGGGCTGGCACCGCGAGATGGCGCTGCGCCCGGCGGGCGGCCAGTCCTTCTCCGGGGACTTCGTCGTCGCCGCCCGCACCAACGGCGGGCGGACCCTGGAGGCGGTGCTCACCGACGTCTCCGGCAAGGGCATGGACGCGGGCTCCCGCGCCCTGCTGCTCTCCGGGGCCTTCGGCGGGCTGCTCGGCTCGCTGCCGCCGCACGGCTTCCTCCCGGCGGCCAACGGCTATCTGCTGCGCCAGGACTGGGACGAGGGCTTCGCCACCTCGATCCATCTGGTGCTGGACCTGGAATCGGGCGACTACGAACTCCTCTCGGCCGGCCACCCGCCCGCCCTCCAGCTCCACGCGGGCAGCGGCCAGTGGGAGGAGATCGCCGCCGAGGGCCCGCTGCTGGGGGTGTACGACGGGGCCGAGTTCGACGCCGTGAAGGGCTCGCTGGCCCCCGGCGACGTCCTGATGCTCTTCACGGACGGCCTGGTCGAGGCGTCGGACCGGGACATCGCCGAGGGCATCGACCGGCTGACCGGCGAGGCCGACCGCTACGTCGCCACCGGCTTCGAGGGCGCGGCCTGGCATCTGATCGAGGCCTGCGCCAAGGACGTCAACGACGACCGGGCGCTGCTCCTCCTGTCGCGCCGGGCCTGAGCCGCCGCACGTACGGGCCGTCCCGGGTACGGCCCGGCCCGGACACGGCACTGGTGGCCGTGCCCGCGACCGGGCCGCAGGTGCGGGGGTGACCGCCGGGCGGGCTCAGGTCCGTACCGCGAGTGGTTCGGCGGCATCCTCACCGGCGCCGTTCCCGCTGCCCCGGTCCCGGTCGCGGTCACGGCCGCCCGGGAGGATGCGGGCCAGCCAGTGCGAGCGCCCGGCGGCCAGCGGAGCCAGTACGGCGAGCAGCAGCACATAGCCCGCGATGAACGGGGAGAGTCGCTCGTCCAGCCCGGCGGCCGCCGCCATCGTGGCGAGGATCAGGGCGAACTCGCCGCGCGCCACCAGCGTGGTGGAGATGTTCGCGGTGGCCTGCGGGCCGAAGGAGTAGACCTTCGCGGCGGCGAGGCCGGCCAGGACGTTCATGAGCAGGGTCACCGCGACGGCGGCCAGCACCGGCCAGAACACGACCGGCAGGTCGCCGGGGTCGATGGAGAGCCCGAAGGCGAAGAAGAAGATCGCGCCGAAGGCGTCCCGCAGCGGATGGACCAGCTTCAGGATGCGTTCGCCGGAGGTCGTGCTGCCGAGCATCAGACCGACCATGAAGGCGCCGATCGCGTCCGCGACCCCGAACCACTCCGAGACCCCCGCCACCAGCACGGCGACGCCGAGGAAGGAGATGACCAGCAGTTCGTCGCCCCGGGTGTTGATCAGTTTGCCGATGACCCGGGTGCCGAAGCGGGCGGCGAGCGCGAGCAGCAGCAGGAAGCCGAAGGCCTTGCCGCCGTCGACCGCCGCGGAGGAGAGGCTGTCGGCGCCGGACAGGATGGGCTGGAGGGCGGCCAGGTACAGGGCGAGGAAGACGTCCTCGACCACGATGATGCCGAGGATCGGCTTGGTCTCGGGGTTGCCGATCCGGCCCAGGTCGACCAGGACCTTGGTGACGATCGCCGACGAGGAGATGCCGAGCACCCCGGCGAGGACCAGCGCCTCGGAGGTGCCCCAGCCCAGCGCGAAGCCGAAGCCGAGCCCGGCGCCGACGTTCAGGGCGAGATAGGTGCCACCGGCGATCGCCATCTTGCGGCCGCCGGTCTTGAGGTCGTCGAGATGGAATTCGAGACCGAGGTAGAAGAGCAGCAGCACCAGGCCGAGCGCGGAGAGCATCTCCAGCTCGTGCGGGTCGGCGACGAGGACGATGCCGGGGGTGTGCGGGCCGAGCAGGATTCCGGCCAGGATGAAGAGGGGGATGGTCGGCAGTCCGATGCGGCTGCCGACGCGGGCGAGAACAGCGGCGGCCAGGAAGGCGCCGCCCATGGCGATGAGCGTGTCTGCGTGTCCGATGAGCCCGATCCTTCACTTGGTCAAGAGAGCGTCAAGAAAGCGTCAGTAATTAGTTTACCGAACGATTGACGTTGCAAGTATCCCTTGGTCAAAAGTCGGCTCGACCGCTCCCCGATCCCTCGCGGCCCCCCGTGCTCCCGCCCTGCCCTCCGGTGCCGCGGACCCCGTTCCCACCTCGCCCTTTCGGTCTTCCCCCGACGCGGGCTGGGGTTTTCCCCACCCCGGATCCGCCAGCAGCCGCCATGTCCCGCGACCGCCTCCGCTCCATAGGTTCGGAACACGGCCGAAGGGGCCGACGAAACGGCCGCTCGGCCGACGAGCGCACGATCAACGGAAGGCGGACGACATGGGGCTGCGAGCCACCAGGCGGCGCGGGCAGGACGGGCGGTACCCGACGGACCTCCACCATGGGACCGGCACCACGGACGCATGGGGGCCCGTCGGCGTCCAGGACCCCCGCGCCGGGGGCCGCGCCGCCGACCTCGCCGTCGAACTGCGCGGTGTACGCCGCCAGTACGGCCGGGGCGGCGCCACCGTCCACGCGCTGCGCGGCATCGACCTCGCCCTCCCGCGTGCCTCCTTCACCGCCGTGATGGGCCCCTCCGGCTCCGGGAAGTCGACCTTCCTCCAGTGCGCGGCCGGACTCGACCGCCCCACCGAGGGCTCGGTACGCCTCGGCGGCACCGAGATCACCGGCATGAGCGAGAACCGGCTCACCGAACTGCGCCGCACCCGCCTCGGCTTCGTCTTCCAGTCCTTCAACCTGCTGCCGTCGCTGACGGTCGAGCAGAACGTCGTCCTGCCGATGCGCCTGGCCGGACAGCGCACCCGCTCCGCACGCGGCCGCCGCGAGGCCGCCGAGATCCTCGCCCGGGTCGGCCTCGGCGACAAGGGCGGCCGCCGCCCCGCCCAGCTCTCCGGCGGCCAGCAGCAGCGCGTCGCCGTCGCCCGCGCCCTGGTCACCCGGCCCGACGTGGTCTTCGCCGACGAGCCGACCGGCGCCCTCGACACCACCACGGCCGCCGAGATCCTCGCCCTGCTCCGCAACGCGGTGGACCAGCTCGGCGCCACCGTCGTCATGGTCACCCACGACCCCGTCGCCGCGTCCTACGCCGACCAGGTCCTCTTCCTCGCCGACGGCGCGATCGCCGACCGGCTGCCGCGCTCCGGCGCCGACCGGATCGCCGCCCGGATGACCGGACTGACCGCCCGTACCGCCCCCGGCCCCGCAGGAGCGGCTGCCTGATGCTCACCCCGCACGCCCCGAACGGTCTCGCCCGCGCCGCCGTCCGGTTCAAACCCTCCTCGTTCGTCGGGACCTTCGTCGCGCTCCTGCTGGCCGCCGCCATCGCCTCCGCCTGCGGCATCCTGCTGGAGACCGGCCTGCGCGCCTCGGTCCCGGCCGACCGCTACGCCAAGGCCCCCGTGGTGGTCGCCGCCGACCAGCAGATCCATCTGAAGGTCGGCCAGGGCGAGAGCGAGGAGACCGCCGACGTCCTGATCCCGGACACCGCCCGGCTGCCCGAGACCCTGGTCGCCAGGGCCGCGCACGCCCCCGGCGCGGCCGGGGCGATCGGCGACGTCACCTACCCCGTACGCCAGGGCGGCATCCCCCTCACCGCCCACGGCTGGGGCTCCGCCGTCCTCACCGGCGCCACGCTCGCCGACGGCACCGCGCCCCGCACCGGCGAGGTCGTCCTCCCCGCCGGCGGCAAGGCCCACACCGGCGACCGCGTCACCCTCGACACCCCCGCCGGCCCCCGCGCGTTCCGGGTCTCCGGCACGGCCGCCGCCCCCGGCACCGTCTGGTTCACCGACCCTCAGGCCGTCCGGCTCTCCGGCCACCCCGGCCGGGTCGACGCCGTCGCCGTGTTCGCCGCCCCGGGCACCGCCACCACCGCCCTCGCCGACCAGGTACGCGCGTCCGTGGGCCGCACCGCCACCGTCCAGGTCCACACCGGCGACGACCGGGGCGCCGTCGAGACCCCGGCCCTCGCCTCCACCAAGGAACTCCTCTTCGGGCTCAGCGTCTCCTTCGGCGCCGTCGCCACCCTGGTCGCCGTCATGACCGCGGCCGGCACCGTCGCGCTCGCCGTCGGCCAGCGCGGCCGCGAGTACGCCCTGCTCCGCGCCATCGGCGCCACCCCGCGCCAGCTCCGCCGCACCATCGCCACGGAGGCGCTTCTCGTCGCCCCGCTCGCCGGAGCGCTCGGCTGCCTCCCCGGCACCGCCCTGGCCGGCTGGTGGTTCGGCCAGCTCCAGGACCGGGGCGCCGTCCTCGACTCCGTCGGCCTGAAGATCTCCTGGATGCCGTTCGCCGCCGCCGTCGTGCTGTCGCTGCTCACCGCGGTGGGCGCCGGATTCCTCGCCGCCCGGCGCCCCGCCCGGATGAAGCCCGGACTCGCCCTCGCCGAGACCGCCGTGGAACGCTCCGCGTTCGGCCCGGTCCGCACCCCCCTCGGCGTCCTCGCCCTGATCGGCGGCGGGTCCCTCGCCGGGGTCGCCGCCAGCACCTCCGGCGACGACTCCGCCAACGCGGCCCTCGGCGTCGTCATGCTCTTCATGCTCGCGGTCGGGCTGCTCGGCCCGGTCATCGCCCGGGGCTGCGCCGCCGTCCTCGGACTCGCGCTGCGCGCCGCCGGTGCCCCCGGCTCGCTGGCCGCCGCCAACTCCCGCGCCAACTCCCGCCGGCTGGCCTCCGCGATCACCCCGATCGTCCTCGCCATGGCCTTCGCGTCCACGCTCGTCTTCATGCAGACCAGCCAGGAGCGCGCCACCGCCCACCAGCAGCGCGACGCGATCACCGCCGACCACATCGTCACCGGACCCGCAGGACTCACTTCCGACGCCACCGCACGGGCCGCCGCCACCCCGGGCGTCACCACCGCCGTCGGCCTGCTCCGCACCTCCGTACTGGTCTCCGCCGGCCCCGGACCACAGCTCCAGGCCGCCTCCGCGCAGGGCGTGATCGGCACCGGCGCACAGCTCACGAAGGTCCAGGACCTCGACGTCCGGACCGGCTCCCTCGCGGCCCTGCGGCCCGGGACCGTCGCCGTCGACACCACGCTCGCCGACACCGCGGGGGTCCGCACCGGCGACCGGCTCGCCCTGCGCCTCCCGGACGGCACCCCGGCGCGGCCGCAGGTCGTCGCCGTCTACGGACGCGTCCTCGGCACCAGCCTCCTCACCTTCCCCGCCGCCGACCTCGCCGACCGCGTGACCGCGCCGTACGCCTCCGAGGTCCTGGTACACGCCACCCCGGCCGGCGCGAAGGGGCTCGCCGCGCTCGGCACCGTCACCGACGCCACCGGCTACGCCGCCGCGCAGGACGAGGCCCGCGAACTGAACGCCTGGGCCAACACCGTCATGGCCGCCGTGCTCGGCGGATTCGCCGCCGTCGCCGCCGTGAACACCCTGGTGATGACCGTCCTCGACCGCCGCCGCGAACTGACCGTCCTGCGCCTGGTCGGCACCACCCGCCGCCAGGTCCTGGGCATGGTCCGCTGGGAGGCGCTGCTGGTCACCGTGGCCGGCGCCGTCCTCGGCACGGCCATCGCGCTGGCCACGCTCTTCCCGATGACGAGGGGCCTGACCGGCGAGGACCCGTACATTCCGCCGCTCCTGTACGGGACCTTCGTCGCCGCGACGGTCGGCCTCGGCCTCGCCGCCATGCTGCTCCCCGCCCGGGCGGCCCTGCGGACGGCGGACGCCCGGCCGTAGAGTCCGGGCATGACCCCATCGCATCCCCAGCTGACCCTGGCCGAGGTCGAGGCGATCGCCCGCGAGGCCCACGCCCACCAGCGCGACAAGGCGGGCCGCCCGTACACCGAACACCTCGCCGCCGTCGCGGAGGGGGTACGGGCCCGGGGCGGCAGCCACGAGCAGATCGCCGCGGCCTGGCTGCACGACGCGGTCGAGGACGACGCGCTGTCGGAACGCTGGCTGGCCGAAGCGGCCCTGCCGCAGCGGGTGAAGGACATGGTCCTCGCCGTCTCCAAACGGGACGGCGAGGACCTCTCCGCGTACACCCGGCGCATCCTGGAGACCCCGGGAGCCCTGCTGGTCAAGGAGGCGGACCTGGCCCACAACGCGGACCCGGCCCGCCTCGCGGTACTGGAACCGGCGACCCGTACCCGGCTGACCGAGAAATACGCACAGGTGCGGAGACTGCTCGGTCTCACCCCGGACGAATCGCCCAGCGACCGATCGGATCAAGCCAACACGGCGAAGTCCTGACCCTCGGCGCCGAACCGCCCGGCCCCGGCCGACCGGTTCAACGCCGGGCGGGGTCCTTCCGGAAGGCCAGGTCCAGGTCCGGTTCCGTCACCGGCCGCAACACCCGCCGCACCGGCGGCGTGCACATCAGCGTCACCGCCACGGCGGCGACCACCGAGACCAGGACCAGCCCGGCGGGCTCCGCCAGCCAGTCGTGGGCGTCGAACACGCCCGCGTACCCGGCGCCCTTGATCAGGAAGCCGTGCAGCAGGTAGCCGCAGATCGTCCCGGCGCCGAGCACCGTGAACCACATGCGGCGGCGCGGCACCCAGGCCAGGAACCCGATGGTGAGCAGCAGCGCGGCGCAGAACATCAGCAGCGTCATCACCGCCCCCGACCACCAGGGCGCGTCCATCTCCTGGGCGCTGTTGCTGCGGTAGAACCAGCCCAGCTGCATCCGGGGCGCCGCCCAGTACGCGAGGGCCACGGCCCCGGCGAAGAGCGGGACGGCGAACATCCGCACCTCGCGCCGGTGCACCAGCCGGAAGTGCTCGGGGCGCAGCCGGAGCCCCAGCACGAAGAACGGCAGGAACTGCAGGACCCGCTGGAGGTCCAGGTCGTCGCCGATGGAGGGGGAGAGGGAGGCGAGCACGGCGATCACCAGCGCCACCGGCAGGGGATGGCGCAGCGCCTGCCAGATCGGGGTGGTGATCCGCCAGATGAAGAGCGCGATCAGGAACCAGGTGAGGTACCAGGGGTCGAGCAGGCTGATCTCCATGTCGCCGGTGTCGCCCGCGTACCACCGGAACAGGGAGTACGCCGTCTCGAACACGATGTAGGGCAGGGCGACGCCGGTGACCAGGCGTTTCACCTTGGCCGCGGACATGTCGAAGGAACGGGAGAAGTAGCCGGAGACGATGATGAACGCCGGCATGTGGAAGGTGTACGCGACCATGTACAGCGCGCGGGCGGTCCGGCTGCCGTCCATCACCGGTTCCCACGAGTGGGCCACCGCGACCAGCACGATGGCCAGGTATTTCACGTTGTCGAAGTAGGCCTCGCGCCGTTTCGCCGGTGCGCCCGCCGGAGGCTCGTTCGCCACCGTTCCGGACGGTCTCGCCTGCGTGGGGGATGGCGCGACGGCGGTCGCCGCACCTCTGCCTCCGGGCTCCGACCCTTGGTGCGCCGGTGGGATCTGGGCCCGCTGGAATACGTTCGGAGCGTGGAACATTCCAGTCACCTTAGACGCCGGGATCGGAATTCGTAAAACCGCTCGGGGATATTGATCTGCCGCCGTCCCTCCGAAAGGGAAACCGCCATTTACCGGCCGCTATGCACCGATTCATCCCACTTAAATGGGGCATATCGGCAAGGTTCTGTGCGACCTGAATCTCATCGCACTTGAATCTTGGAATTGCCTGTGAATGAAGTGTGCGGGTATGGAAATCATCACAATGGAAGCCCGTCGAAACCTCCTGGCCGGCCGTTCGCGCGGAATGTCGGAGGGTGGCTGCGCGCCCCTCTCGTGCAGCGGTGCGCCCCTGGTGCGCGCGGGGCGCGGGGAATGGCGAGAACCGGTCACTTCGAACCGTCACCCGGCAGCGATCCACGGGGAGTTGGTGGCACGATGGACCGGACGGAGGGGTGCCGCGTCGCATCTCTCCGGGCCGGCAAGGCGGACCGACCGAAGGTGTGATCAGGCGTGGCGATTTCGCTGTCTGTGGTGTTGATGTTGGCGATCATCCTGGTCGTGCTGATCAGAGGCGGTTCCCTCAAGGCCGGACCGGCGGTCGTCGCCGTGCTCTTCGGCTTCTTCCTGGCGTCCAGCGGCATGGCGCCGTCGATCCAGCGGTTCCTGGACTCGATAGCGCAGACCGTCAGCCAGCTCTCCTTCTGACGCCACTCCTGCGGCCCGCGCGAACCGGGCTCACGGGCAACGGCCCGTGAGCGCCCGGTTCTTTCGTGTGCGGTCCTTCTGTGCGTGCTGTGCCTACGAGGGAACGCGAAAGGCCCGGTCCGGCGAGGAATTCGCCGGACCGGGCCCTGTCATGGAGCGGGCGACGGGAATCGAACCCGCGTAGCTAGTTTGGAAGACTAGGGCTCTACCATTGAGCTACGCCCGCACAGCCGCGCCGCAGGCCCGGAGGCCGGTGGCACGTGGAGCATCGTAGCGGGTCGTGGACGCCGCGCGCACACCCCTCGGCCGGAGACCCGGCACCGCCGTCGGCGACGGCTCCGGTGCGGCCCGCGCAAAGCGGCCGACGCACCGCCCCGCTGCATGTACCCTACGTGTCGCACCGACGGGGTGTGGCGCAGCTTGGTAGCGCGTCCGCTTTGGGAGCGGAAGGTCGTCGGTTCGAATCCGGCCACCCCGACCAACCGGCACGACCAGGAACCACCGCGCGGCGGTACCGCGGAGCGGGACCAGGGCCGCCCGGGACCTCGCGCCGGGGCAGGTCGCACGATGCGTCGGCCGAGGGCGGAGCGCGTTGCGGGAGTCCGACTCCTTGCCGTTACTATGCAAAATGCGTGCCCGTGTGTCTGATGTACCGGGCTCGGTCCGCGAAGCCGCCGAACCGTGCGGCGGAGCAGAACCCCAAGAAGTCAGCCACAAGGAGACCGAACCGTGAAGAGCGCCGTGGAGACCCTGAACCCGACCCGGGTTCGGCTCACTGTCGAGGTGCCCTTCGAGGAGCTCAAGGACAGCCTCGACGCGGCGTACAAGAAGATCAACCAGCAGGTCACGGTGAAGGGCTTCCGCAAGGGCAAGATCCCTGCCCGGGTCATCGACCAGCGCTTCGGCCGCGGTGCGGTGCTGGAGGAGGCCGTCAACGACGCCCTCCCGAAGTTCTACACCGAGGCCGTCAACGAGGGTGAGCTCAACGTCCTCGGCCAGCCGGAGGTCGACATCACCGAGCTGAAGGACGGCGAGCTGCTGGCCTTCACCGCCGAGGTTGACGTACGCCCCGAGATCGAGATTCCGGACTACTCCGGCATCGAGGTCACCGTCGACGCCCTCGAGGTCAGCGACGAGGACATCGAGAAGGCCGTGGAGCAGCTCCGTGAGCGCTTCGCCTCCACCAACCCGGTCGAGCGTGCCGCCGCCGAGGGCGACGTCGTGACGATCGACCTGCAGGCCAAGGTCGACGGCGAGGTCCTGGAGGACGGCGTGGCCGACGGTGTCTCGTACACCATCGGCTCCGGCGAGCTGCTCGACGGCATCGACGCCGCCGTGACCGGCCTGGAGGCGGGTGGCGAGGCCACCTTCACCTCCGAGCTGAAGGGCGGCTCCGCCGCGGGCAAGGAGGCCGAGGTCACCGTCAAGGTCACCGCCGTCGCCGCCCGCGAGCTGCCCGAGCTGGACGACGAGTTCGCCCAGATGGCCAGCGAGTTCGACACCCTCGACGAGCTGAAGGCCGACAGCCGCAAGCGCCTGGAGAACACCAAGCAGTACGACCAGGCCACCCAGGCCCAGGAGCGTGTCCTGGACGAGCTGCTCAAGCTCGCCGAGGTCCCGATCCCGGAGAAGCTGCTCGCGGACGAGATCCAGACCCGCAAGCACAACCTGGAGCACCACCAGCTCGGCCAGATGGGCCTGACCCTCGACAAGTACCTGGAGATCCAGGGCAAGACCGCCGAGGAGTTCGACACCGAGACCTCCGAGCAGGCGATCAAGGGCATCAAGACCCAGTTCATCCTGGACGAGATCGTCAACAAGGAGAAGCTCAACGTCAACCAGGAGGAGCTCACCGAGCACCTCATGCGGCGTGCCGCCTCCTCCGGCATGAGCCCGGACCAGTTCGCCCAGGCCGTCGTCGAGGGCGGCCAGGTGCCGATGCTCGTCGGCGAGGTCGCCCGCGGCAAGGCGCTGGCCGTGGTCGTCGAGGCCGCCAAGGTCGTCGACACCAACGGTGAGGTCATCGATCTGGAGGACGAGGAGGACGAGTCCACCGAGGCCGTCGAGGCCGCGGAGGGCACCGACACCGCCGAGGCCACCGAGGCGAAGAACGAGGCCTGAGCCTCGCGCTGACCCTCGTACGACGGGCTCCGGACGCACCCGCGTCCGGGGCCCGTCGCCGTAGGGCGTACGGTGCCCCACAACCCTTGTGCGGACTGCGGAGCTTGCGCTCCCAGCGAACAGTTGCGGAAGCGGGATGGCGTTGTCCCACCTGCGCGTTAGGGTCCATGAAGAGGAAGGGTGGGGAAGCTCCCCGCCCACCCCGGTACGAAGACGCTGAGACGGCCGGAGCCGTCAGAGACGAGCAGGTGGATACGTGACGAATCTGATGCCCTACGCCGCCGGAGAGCCGTCCCTCGGTGGAGGCCTCGGTGACCAGGTCTACAGCCGGCTGCTCGGCGAGCGCATCATCTTCCTCGGCCAGCAGGTCGACGACGAGATCGCCAACAAGATCACCGCGCAGCTCCTCCTTCTCGCCGCGGAGCCCGAGAAGGACATCTACCTCTACATCAACAGCCCCGGCGGTTCGGTGACGGCCGGCATGGCGGTCTACGACACCATGCAGTACATCCCCAACGACGTGGTGACGATCGGGATGGGCATGGCGGCCTCCATGGGCCAGTTCCTGCTCACCGGCGGCACCGCGGGCAAGCGCTTCGCGCTCCCGAACACCGACATCCTCATGCACCAGGGTTCGGCCGGCATCGGCGGTACGGCCTCGGACATCAAGATCCAGGCCCAGTACCTGCTGCGCACCAAGCAGCGGATGGCGGAGATCACCGCCCGCCACTCCGGCCAGACCGTCGAGACGATCATCCGCGACGGCGACCGCGACCGTTGGTACACCGCGGAGGAGGCCAAGGAGTACGGCCTCATCGACGAGATCATCTCGGCCGCATCGGGCGTTCCGGGCGGCGGCGGCACCGGCGCCTGATCCGGCTCCCACCGGACCGGCGCCACCGCCCCGCGCACCTCTCGTACGCCGAGACATCCAGCCACAGAACGCCACCAGGATGGTGAACACCCCTATGAACAACTTCCCCGGCGCCTCCGCGAGCGGCCTCTACACCGGCCCGCAGGTGGACAACCGCTACATCGTCCCGCGCTTCGTGGAGCGCACCTCGCAGGGCGTGCGCGAGTACGACCCGTACGCGAAGCTCTTCGAGGAGCGCGTGATCTTCCTCGGCGTGCAGATCGACGACGCCTCCGCCAACGACGTCATGGCGCAGCTCCTCTGCCTGGAGTCGATGGACCCGGACCGGGACATCTCGATCTACATCAACAGCCCCGGCGGCTCGTTCACCGCGCTCACCGCGATCTACGACACGATGCAGTTCGTGAAGCCGGACATCCAGACGGTCTGCATGGGCCAGGCGGCCTCCGCCGCGGCCGTGCTGCTCGCCGCGGGCACCCCCGGCAAGCGCATGGCGCTGCCCAACGCCCGCGTGCTGATCCACCAGCCGTCCTCGCAGACCGGCCGCGAGCAGCTCTCCGACCTGGAGATCGCGGCCAACGAGATCCTGCGGATGCGCACCCAGCTGGAGGAGCTGCTGGCCAAGCACTCCACCACCCCGCTGGAGAAGGTCCGCGACGACATCGAGCGCGACAAGATCCTGACCGCCGAGGAAGCCCTCGCCTACGGTCTCGTCGACCAGATCGTGTCGACCCGCAAGCAGGCGGCCTCGGCCGTCTGACGCCGGTCTTCAGCCCCTTGGCACACCGTGTTCGCCCGGCTCCGGCCGCGTGAACCGTGCCAAGGGGGGCCCGAACGGGGGGCCAGGCAAGGTACCGTCGGATAGAGGCACCAGGAGCCGCTGAACCAAGCTGCTCCCAGGCGAAGGGGAAGCACCTCGTGGCACGCATCGGTGATGGCGGCGACCTGCTCAAGTGCTCGTTCTGCGGAAAGAGCCAGAAGCAGGTGAAGAAGCTCATCGCGGGACCCGGTGTGTACATCTGCGACGAGTGCATCGATCTCTGCAACGAGATCATCGAGGAGGAGCTCGCCGAGACCTCCGAGGTGCGCTGGGAGGAACTCCCCAAGCCGCGCGAGATCTACGAGTTCCTCGAGGGGTACGTCGTCGGGCAGGAGCCCGCGAAGAAGGCCCTCTCGGTCGCGGTGTACAACCACTACAAGCGGGTCCAGGCGGGTGAGAACGGCGGCGCCCAGGGCCGGGACGACGCCATCGAGCTGGCCAAGTCCAACATCCTGCTGCTGGGCCCCACGGGCTCCGGTAAGACGCTGCTCGCGCAGACCCTGGCCCGCATGCTCAACGTCCCGTTCGCCATCGCCGACGCGACGGCGCTGACGGAGGCCGGCTACGTCGGCGAGGACGTCGAGAACATCCTGCTGAAGCTGATCCAGGCCGCGGACTACGACGTCAAGAAGGCCGAGACCGGGATCATCTACATCGACGAGATCGACAAGGTCGCCCGCAAGAGCGAGAACCCGTCGATCACCCGCGACGTCTCCGGCGAGGGCGTCCAGCAGGCCCTGCTGAAGATCCTGGAGGGCACCACCGCCTCCGTACCGCCGCAGGGCGGCCGGAAGCACCCGCACCAGGAATTCATCCAGATCGACACGACGAACGTGCTCTTCATCGTCGGCGGTGCCTTCTCCGGCCTGGAGCGGATCATCGAGTCCCGGGCGGGCGCCAAGGGCATCGGCTTCGGCGCCACGATCCGTTCCAAGCGGGAGATCGAGGCGAGCGACCAGTTCCAGGAGGTCATGCCGGAGGACCTGGTGAAGTTCGGGATGATCCCGGAGTTCATCGGCCGCCTCCCCGTCCTCACCTCGGTCCACAACCTCGACCGCGAGGCGCTGCTCCAGATCCTCGTCGAGCCGCGCAACGCGCTGGTGAAGCAGTACCAGCGCCTCTTCGAACTCGACGGTGTGGAGCTGGACTTCGAGCGTGGGGCGCTGGAAGCCATCGCCGACCAGGCGATCCTCCGCCAGACCGGCGCGCGTGGGCTGCGCGCCATCATGGAGGAAGTCCTCCAGTCCGTGATGTACGAGGTCCCGTCCCGCAAGGACGTCGCCCGCGTCGTCATCACCCCGGACGTCGTCCGCAACAACGTGAACCCCACCCTGGTCCCGCGCGAGCCGCGCACGATCGGCAAGGGCGACGGCGGCCGGCACGAGAAGTCCGCGTAGCGGCGGCCGCACACAGACGGAAGGGGCGCCCGGCCAGGTGAACTGGCGGGCGCCCCTTCCGCGTTGCGGCCTCAGATCTTGGTGCGGGACGTGTTGTAGAGCTTGGCGGCCAGGGCGGCCAGGTCGTCCTGGGGCATGCCCTTGCCGGCCATGGACTGACCGAGGTCGATGCCGACGACCACGCCGACCGTGCTGTAGTCGGCCCACACGCAGATGGGTGCGGTGAATTCCTTGGGGCCCGCGCCCTGCGGGTTCCCGTCGCCCTTGCTGTTGACCATCTTCATGTCCTGGCACTTCATCAGCGCTCCGTCGAACCCGGCCGGCTTCACCGCCTTGGGGCTGTCCACGAGGGAGTACTCCATACCCTCGTTGGACTTCTTCATGTTCTGCTCGGCGTCCGCGAAGGAGCTGTCGATGATCTTGGCGGGGTCGGTGACATCGCCCCAGTAGCCCTGGAACGACAGGTTCTTCATGCTGAGCATGTTCTCCTTGGACCCCGACTGGTAGGAGGCCGTCGCCTGCTGGGGGTTCTTGAAGCCGAGCCCCTCGAACTGCGACTTCTGCGTGCCGGTCACCGGACCGGGCGGCACCGCGGAGCTGCTCTGCTTCTTGTAGTCGTCCACCGACGCCGCAGGTGTCACCTTGTAGCCCTTGGTGGAGTCCGCGACATCGCTGTTGCTCGCGCCGCCCCCGCCGGTCAGGAAGTAGATGCCGCCGCCGATGACCGCCAGGGCCACGATGACGCCGCCGACGACCAGGCCGGTCTTCTTCTTCGGCTGGGCCGGGGGCATCGGCATCTGGCCGCCGTAGGCCGGCTGGCCGCCGTACGGGGGAGCGGGCGGCTGCTGGCCGTACGGGCCGGGCTGCTGGGGCTGCTGCTGCGGGTAGCCGTAGCCCGGCTGGCCCTGCGGGGGGACGCCCTGGGGGGCCTGCTGGGGGTAGCCGTAGCCGGGCTGGCCCTGCGGGGGCTGCTGGCCGTACGGGCCCGGCTGCTGGCCGTAGGGGCCGGGCTGACCCTGGGGCGGCTGACCACCGTACGGACCGGGCTGGCCCTGTGGAGGCTGGCCGCCGTACGGGCCCGGCTGGTTGTAGCTCATCTGCGGTTCCCCTGTTCGGAAGTGCTCATCGAAGTGTTTATGTGTTTTAGACATCCTGGCGGAAGGTTCACCCGGATGGGGCACCGGGACCCGCACCGTTACTGAACAAACCGGTTTCAGTGCACGACTGTGACGGCCCTAAACTGTCCCCCGTGACCGAGAAGACTCAGCAGACGCCAGCCAGCACCCCCGAACTGCCGACCCAGTACGCGCCGGCCGAGGTAGAGGGGAAGCTGTACGAGCGCTGGGTGGAGCGCGGTTACTTCGAGGCGGACGAGCACAGCGAGAAGCCCCCGTTCACCGTCGTCATCCCGCCGCCGAACGTCACGGGCAGCCTCCACCTGGGCCACGCCTTCGAACACACGCTGATCGACGCGCTGACCCGGCGCGCCCGGATGCAGGGGCACGAGACGCTCTGGCAGCCCGGCATGGACCACGCGGGCATCGCCACGCAGAACGTCGTCGAGCGCGAGCTGGCCAAGGAGGGCAAGTCCCGCCACGACCTGGGCCGCGAGGCGTTCGTCGAGCGCGTCTGGAAGTGGAAGAACGAGTCCGGTGGCCAGATCTCCGGCCAGATGCGCCGCCTCGGTGACGGCGTCGCCTGGTCCCGTGAGCGGTTCACCATGGACGAGGGCCTCTCCGAGGCCGTCCAGACCATCTTCAAGAAGCTCTACGACGACGAGCTGATCTACCGCGCCGAGCGCATCATCAACTGGTGCCCGCGCTGTCTGACGGCCATCTCGGACATCGAGGTGGAGTACCAGGACGACGACGGCGAGCTCGTCTCCATGACGTACGGCGAGGGCGAGGAGACCATCGTCGTCGCCACCACCCGCGCCGAGACGATGCTCGGCGACACCGCCGTCGCCGTCCACCCCGACGACGAGCGCTACCGCCACCTGGTCGGCAAGCAGATCAAGCTGCCGCTCACCGACCGTACGATCCCGGTCGTCGCGGACACCCACGTCGACCCCGAGTTCGGCACCGGCGCCGTCAAGGTGACGCCCGCCCACGATCCGAACGACTTCGAGATCGGCCGGCGCCACGACCTGCCCTCGATCGCCGTCATGAACGAGCGCGCGGTCATCACCGTCCCCGGCCCCTTCGAGGGTCTGGACCGGCTGGAGGCCCGCTCCGCCATCGTCGCCGCCCTGCGCGCCGAGGGCCGGATCGTCGCCGAGAAGCGCCCGTACGTCCACTCCGTCGGCCACTGCTCGCGCTGCAAGACGACCGTCGAGCCGCGCCTGTCGATGCAGTGGTGGGTCAAGGTCGGCCCGCTCGCGCAGGCCGCCGGTGACGCCGTCCGCGACGGCAGGGTCAAGATCCACCCGCAGGAGATGGAGAAGCGGTACTTCGACTGGGTCGACAACCTCCACGACTGGTGCATCTCGCGCCAGCTCTGGTGGGGCCACCGCATCCCCGTCTGGTACGGCCCGAACGGCGAGATCGTCTGCGTCGGCCCCGGCGAGGAGCCGCCGACCGGCGAGGGCTGGCACCAGGAGACCGACGTCCTGGACACCTGGTTCTCCTCCGGCCTGTGGCCGTTCTCCACCCTCGGCTGGCCCGAGCAGACCGACAGCCTCGCGAAGTTCTACCCGAACTCCGTCCTGGTCACCGGCTACGACATCCTCTTCTTCTGGGTCGCCCGGATGATGATGTTCGGCCTGTACGCGATGGACGGCACCCCGCCGTTCCACACCGTCGCCCTGCACGGCATGGTCCGCGACCAGTTCGGCAAGAAGATGTCGAAGTCCTTCGGCAACGCGGTCAACCCGATCGACTGGATGGACAAGTACGGCTCCGACGCGCTCCGCTTCACGCTGGCCCGCGGCGCCAACCCCGGCGTCGACGTGCCGATCGGCGAGGACTGGGTCCAGGGCTCGCGCAACTTCGCCAACAAGATCTGGAACGCCACGCGCTTCGCGCTGATGAACGGCGCCACGATCGAGGGCGAGCTGCCCCCGGCCGAGTCGATGTCCTCGGTCGACCGCTGGATCCTGTCGCGGCTGAACAAGACCGTCGCCGAGGTGGACGCCCTCTACGACGACTTCCAGTTCGCCAAGCTGAGCGACGCCCTGTTCCACTTCGCCTGGGACGAGGTCTTCGACTGGTACGTCGAGCTGTCCAAGACCACGTTCTTCGCGGGCGGCGAGCAGGCCCGGGTCTCCGGCCGGGTCCTCGGCGAGGTCCTGGACGTGATGCTGCGTCTGCTCCACCCGGTCGTCCCGTTCGTCACCGAGACGCTGTGGACGGCGCTCACCGGCCGGGAGTCCGTCGTCGTCGCCGACTGGCCGAAGGACTCCGGCTTCCGTGACGAGGCGGCCGAGCGGGAGATCGAGCTCGTCCAGCAGCTCGTCACCGAGGTCCGCCGGTTCCGCTCCGACCAGGGCCTCCAGCCCGGCCAGAAGGTCCCGGCCGAGCTCACCCTGGCCGGTACGGCGCTCGCGCCGCACGAGGCGGCCGTCCGCCAGCTCCTGCGGCTCCAGCCCGCCGGGGAGGGCTTCCACGCCACCGCCTCGCTGCCCGTCGCGGGCGTCACGGTCGCCCTGGACCTCTCCGGCACCATCGACGTCGAGGCGGAGCGCAAGCGCCTGACGAAGGATCTGGCCGCCGCCGAGAAGGAGAAGGCGCAGGCGACCGGGAAGCTCGGCAACGAGGCGTTCCTCGCCAAGGCGCCCGACCAGGTCGTCGACAAGATCCGCGGCCGGCTCGCCAAGGCCGAGGCCGACATCGAGCGGATCACCGGTCAGCTGGCGAAACTGCCGCAGAGCTGATCACCTGAGCACGGAGCCCCCGTCCCCCTGACCGACCAGGGGGACGGGGGCTCCGTTCCGTCCGCACCATGCGCCGCGCGCGTTGTCGGTGCCCATCCGTAGACTGGCTCGTGTGAGTGAGCCCCGCCCTTCCGACCGGCCCGACAACTCCGACTCCGACGACGCCTTCGCGGAGATCGTCGACGAAGAGACCCAGCGCGACCCCGACCTGGCGGTGATCGAGGCCGGGAGCCGTACGCTGCGCACCCGCTCCGGCCCGCCCCAGGGTGCGGAGCTTCCGGCCCGCCCCGCCGACCCCGAGGTGGACAAGGCGCTGCGCGAGGTGGAGCAGGAGCTCGCCGGCCGCTGGGGCGAGACCAAGCTGGAGCCGTCCGTCACCCGCATCGCCGCGCTGATGGACGTACTCGGCGAGCCGCAGCGCGCCTACCCCTCGATCCACATCACCGGGACCAACGGCAAGACGAGCACGGCCCGCATGATCGAGGCGCTGTTCGGCGCCTTCGACCTGCGCACCGGCCGCTACACCTCGCCGCACGTCCAGTCGATCACCGAGCGGATCAGCCTGGACGGCGCCCCGATCGCCCCCGAGCGGTTCGTCGAGACGTACCAGGACATCAAGCCGTACGTGGAGATGGTCGACAGCCAGCAGCCGTACCGGCTCTCCTTCTTCGAGGTGCTGACCGGGATGGCCTACGCGGCCTTCGCCGACGCCCCGGTCGACGTCGCCGTCGTCGAGGTCGGCATGGGCGGCAGCTGGGACGCGACGAACGTGATCGACGGCTCGGTCGCCGTCGTCACCCCCATCTCGCTGGACCACACCGACCGGCTGGGCTCCACGCCCGCCGAGATCGCCGCGGAGAAGTCCGGGATCATCAAGCAGGGCGCCACGGTCATCCTGGCGCAGCAGCCGGTGGACGCCGCGCAGGTGATGCTCAAGAAGGCCGTCGAGGTCGACGCCACGGTCGCCCGCGAGGGCATGGAGTTCGGCGTCGTCTCCCGGGAGGTCGCGGTCGGCGGGCAGCTGCTGACGCTGCGCGGCCTGGGCGGCGAGGGCAACGAGTACACCGAGATCTTCCTCCCGCTCTACGGGGCCCACCAGGCGCACAACGCCGCGGTGGCGCTCGCCGCGGTGGAGGCGTTCTTCGGGGTCGGGGCGGAGCGTCCCGGCTCGCTCGACGCCGACACGGTCCGTCAGGCGTTCGCCTCGGTGGTCTCCCCGGGCCGCCTGGAGGTCGTCCGCTCCAGCCCCACCGTCGTCCTGGACGCCGCGCACAACCCCGGGGGCGCCCGCGCCACCGCCGAGGGGATCTCCGAGGCGTTCGGCTTCTCCCGGCTGATCGGCGTCGTCGGCACCAGCGCCGACAAGGACGTCAGGGGCCTCCTCGAAGCCTTCGAGCCGATCTTCGCCGAGGTCGTCGTCACCCAGAACTCCACCCCCCGCGCGATGGACGCGGACGCGCTGGCCGCCATCGCCGTGGAGGTCTTCGGCGAGGACCGGGTGCAGGTGGAGCCGCGGCTGGACGACGCGCTGGAGGCGGCGATCACCCTCGCCGAGGAGGAGGACGAATACGCGGGGGCCGGTGTGCTGGTGACCGGTTCCGTGATCACGGTCGGCGAGGCCCGGCTGCTTCTGGGAAGGCGCTGACCCATGCGTACGCTCTGTGCATCCACGCTCATCGGTGAATTCTTCGTGATCGGTTTCGCCGGTCTCGTCGCGATGAAGTCCGACGATCTGAGCAATGGCACGGTCTGGACGGTCTGCGGCATCGGCATGGTGCTCTCCGTGCTGCTCTGCGGGATGATCACTCGTCCCGGTGGTGTCCAGCTCGGCTGGGTGCTCCAGATCGCCCTGGTGCTCGGCGGATTCTTCGTTCCGACGATGTTCATCCTCGGGGTGGTCTTCGCCGGGCTGTGGTGGGCCTCGGTCTACTACGGTCGGAAGATCGACGAGGCGAAGGCCCGCTGGGCGGCGGCACAGGAAGCGGCCGAGGCCGCGGCCTGACCGACGGAGCGCGTCCCGCGGCCAAACCCGGCCGCGGGCCCGGCTCCGTACCCCTGTAGCCTCGATCCACCGCACCCGCATGCCTGCAAGGAGCCGCACACCATGACCCAGCGCACCCTCGTTCTCCTCAAGCCCGACGCTGTCCGGCGCGGACTGGTCGGCGAGATCGTCGGGCGGATCGAGCGCAAGGCCGGCTGGCGGATCACCGCGCTGGAGCTGCGCACCCTCGACCGTGCCACGCTGGAGCAGCACTACGCCGAGCACGTCGGCCGCCCGTTCTACGAGCCGCTGGTGGAGTTCATGCAGTCCGGCCCGATCGTGGCGCTGGTCGCCGAGGGCGAGCGGATCATCGAGGGCGTCCGTACGCTGGCCGGCCCCACCGACCCGATCGCCGCCGCGCCCGGCTCCATCCGGGGTGACTTCGGCACCATCACCCGGGAGAACCTCATCCACGCCTCGGACTCCGAGGAGTCCGCGGAGCGCGAGCTGAAGCTGTTCTTCCCGGGCCTCGCCTGATCGCGGATCAGCCGAACAGCGCTCAACCCTGGGGCGACCGAATTAATTCGGTCGCCCTTCGGTATAGGGTCCTGGATCGCGGGAACGCATCCCTCCGACGTAACGTCACCATGAGGGGAACGGTCTTCCGTTCCACTCGCGAAGGCGAAGCACCCTCGCGCGGTGTCCGTCGGTACGCCACTACGATGGAATCCTCCACGCCCGCCGCGCTCAGCCCGCCATCCAGAACAAGCCACCATGCTTTCTCTGAAGGCCCGACGCATCCTCAATGAGGAACAAGGGGAACTCAATGTCGTTCATCGGTCGTGACATGGCTATCGACCTCGGGACTGCCAACACGCTGGTGTACGTCAGGGGGCGCGGCATCGTTCTGAACGAGCCGTCCGTCGTGGCCATCAACACCAACACCGGCGGCATCCTGGCGGTCGGCTCCGAGGCCAAGAAGATGATCGGCCGTACGCCCGGCAACATCGTCGCCGTACGGCCCCTGAAGGACGGCGTGATCGCCGACTTCGAGATCACCGAGCGGATGCTCCGCTACTTCATCCTGAAGATCCACAAGCGCCGCTACCTGGCCCGTCCGCGGGTCGTGGTCTGCGTGCCCTCCGGCATCACCGGGGTCGAGCGACGCGCCGTCATCGAGGCGTCGACCCAGGCCGGTGCCCGCCAGGTGCACATCATCGAGGAGCCCATGGCCGCCGCCATCGGCTCCGGGCTGCCGGTCCACGAGGCCACCGGCAACATGGTCGTCGACATCGGCGGCGGCACCACCGAGGTCGCGGTCATCTCGCTGGGCGGAATCGTCACTGCCCAGTCGATCCGGGTCGCCGGTGACGAGCTGGACAACGCGATCATCCAGCACGTCAAGAAGGAGTACTCGCTCCTCCTCGGCGAGCGCACCTCCGAGCAGATCAAGATCACCATCGGTTCGGCGTACGACATGGACAAGGACGAGCACACCGAGATCCGCGGCCGAGACCTGGTCTCCGGGCTGCCCAAGACCGTGGTCATCTCCGCCGCCGAGGTCCGCAAGGCCATCGAGGAGCCGGTCAACGCGATCGTCGACGCGGTGAAGACCACGCTCGACAAGTGCCCGCCGGAGCTCTCCGGCGACATCATGGACCGCGGCATCGTCCTCACCGGCGGCGGCGCGCTGCTGCGCGGGCTCGACGAGCGGCTGCGCCGCGAGACCGGCATGCCGATCCACATCGCGGAGGACCCGCTGGACTCGGTGGCCCTCGGCTCCGGCAAGTGCGTCGAGGAGTTCGAGGCGCTCCAGCAGGTGCTGGACGCCCAGCCCCGCAGGTGAACAACCCCGGTCGGCCGTACGGAGCGCCACTGTTCCGTACGGCCGGTCGTTGACATACAGGCACGAATATTCCGACGAGGAAGGCACGGCCGCCGCACGTGAGGGACACACGAGAGAGCCGGCTGCTCCTGGTGCTGCTGATCGCCATCGCGTTCGCTTTGATCACGGTGGACATCCGCGGAGGCGAGGAGTCGCCGGTGGACGGCGCCCGGAAGGCCGCCGCGGCGGCCTTCGGGCCGGTGGAGAACGGCGTCGCGGCCGCCGTCGACCCGGTGGGCAACGCCATAGGGGCGGTACGCGAATCGGGGGCGCGGCACACCCGGATCGCCCAGCTGGAGCAGGAGAACGCCAAGCTCCGCACGGAACTGGGCAGCGACGACCGCAACCGCAGCCGGGTCCGCGAGCTGGACCGGATGCTGAAGAAGTCGGCCACCGGGCAGTACGGCATCAAGGGTGCCGAGGTCATCGCCATAGGAGCGGCCCAGGGCTTCTCCTGGACGATCACCATCGACGCGGGCTCCAAGGACGGCGTCAAGCGCGACATGACCGTCATCAACGGTGACGGTCTGGTGGGCCGGGTCACCACCGTCGGCCCGGACACCGCCACGGTGCTCCTCGCCAACGACCCCGACTTCACCGTCGGCACCCGGATGGAGAAGACCGACGAGCTGGGCTTCGCCACGGGCCAGGGGTCCCAGCCGCTGTCCGTCCAGTTCCTCAACGGCAAGGCCAAGGTGAAGAAGGGCGACCGGCTGGTCACCTTCGGCTCCAGCAAGGACAAGCCGTTCGTGCCCGGGGTCCCGGTCGGCGAGGTCGTCCGCGTCGACCCGTCCGGCGGCGGTCTGACCCGTACGGTCTACGTCCGTCCGTACGTCGGGTTCACCAAGCTCGACATCGTCGGCGTCGTGGTCCAGGCGCCGCGCGAGGACCCCCGGGACATGGTGCTGCCCAAGCAGCCGGCCAAGCCCGCCAAGCCGAAGCCGACGCCGACCGTCACGGTCACGATCTCGCCCAACGGCGACATCGTCGACACCGGGGGGAACGTCGTCGGGAACATCCACGAGAGCCCGGACGCCGGCAGGAGCCCGGATCCGAACGGCACTTCGAACGCGGTCGACGAGCAGAGGTAGAGCTGATTCCCATGCGCCTGAACCGGATTCTGCTCTCCACCGTCCTGGTCGTCGTCGCCCTGGTCGTCCAGGTCTCCGTCCTCGCCCGCCTCCAGCTCCCCGGCGCCGTCCCCGACCTGCTGCTGCTCGTCGTGCTCGGTCTCGCCTTCGTCTACGGGCACGTCAGCGGCGCCCTCATCGGCTTCGGCGCGGGGCTCCTGGCGGACCTTGCTCCGCCCGCCGACCACGCGGCCGGGCGGTACGCGCTGGTCCTCTGCGTCATCGGCTACCTCGCCGGGCTGGTCAAGCCCGAGACCGGGCAGCTGAAGTCGGCACTGGTCCCGATGACCGGCGTGGTCGCCGCGGCGATCGGCTCGACCCTGCTGTACGCGATGGTCGGCGCGCTCGTCGGGGACACCGCGGCCCGCCACGTGGGCCTCGGCAGCCTGCTGTTCACCGCGGCCCTCTACGACCTGCTGCTCGCGCCCTTCGTCGTCCCGCTCGTCATGGCCGCCGCCCGACGCACGGTGGGCGACCCGCTCGTCGACACCGGTGGCGGCGGGGACGTGGCGGCCGGCTGGCTCGCCACCGGCACCGGTCTGAGGATCGGCAGCCAGCGCGGCGGACTGCGCGTCAAGGCCGCCCGTAACCGCGCGGCCCGCGCCGGACGCATCAAGGGGGTCAAGCGCCTGTGACCAACATTCCCGAGACCGGCCGGACCCCGCGGGTCCAGATCCGCCTCGTCGTCATCCAGATCCTGGTCCTCTCCCTGCTGCTCACCCTCGGCGGGCGGCTCTGGTACCTCCAGATCCGCAACGGCCAGGAGTACAGCGACGAGGCGAAGAACAACCACGTCCAGCAGGTCGTCCAGCCCGCCGTCCGCGGCTCGATCCTCGACGCGCGCGGGGTGCCGCTCGCCGACAACGAGACCCGGCTGGTGGTCTCCGCCAGCCGTACCGAGCTGCTGAAGATGAAGGACGACGGCAAGAGCGTGCTGACCCGGCTCGCCGGGGTCCTCGACATGAAGCCGAAGGACGTCCTCGACAAGGTCCGGCTCTGCGACGCGAAGACGCCGCAGCCCTGCTGGAACGGCTCGCCCTACCAGCCGATCCCGGTCACCGACGAGGCCACCACCCAGCAGGCCCTGACGATCCGCGAGCGCGCCGAGGACTTCCCCGGGATCACCGCCGAACCCACCGCCGTACGCCGCTACCCGGCCCCCGGCAAGGCCAACACCGCGCAGGTCCTCGGCTACCTCTCGCCGGTCACCGACGAGGAGATCACCAAGGCGCAGGACACCGACTCGCCGTACCTCCGCTCCGACCAGGTCGGCCGCTCCGGCCTGGAGCGCACGTACGACAAGGAGCTGCGCGGCAAGGCCGGGGTCACCCGCTACGAGGTCGACAACCTCGGCCGGGTCATCGGCCAGGCCAAGAACGACAAGGCGGAGCCCGGCGCCTCCGTCGTCACCTCCATCGACGCCCGGGTCCAGGCCGTCGCCGAGTACGAGCTGGACGGGGCGATGAAGGAGGCCCGCAAGGCCTTCGACAAGAACACCGGCGAGAACTACAAGGCCGACTCCGGCGCCGTCGTCGTCATGGAGGCGAAGACCGGCCGGGTCGTCGCGATGGCCTCGCTGCCCAACTACGACCCCAACGCCTGGGTCGGCGGCATCTCCGCCAAGGACTACGCCAAGCTCACCGGTAAGAACTCCAACTTCCCGCTGCTGAACCGGGCCATCCAGGGCCAGGCCGCCCCCGGCTCGATCTTCAAGGTCATCTCCTCGACCGCCGCGGTCAACGCCGGGTACCCCTTCGACGGCCACTACCCCTGCCCCAGCGCGTACAGCATCGGCGGCCAGACCTTCACCAACTACGAGTCCCAGGGATACGGAGACATCACCATCGGCCGCGCCCTGGAGGTCTCCTGCGACACCGTCTACTACGGCCTCGCGCACAAGGAGTGGCTGAAGGACGGCGGCATGAACCCGAAGAAGCACCCCAAGGACTGGTTCTTCAAGACCGCCCACCAGTTCGGCCTCGGCAAGGAGACCGGCATCGACCTCCCCAACGAGGTCAGCGGCCGCGTCCCCGACCGCGAGTGGAAGCAGAAGTTCTTCGACGCCAACAAGGACGCCTGGTGCAAGCAGGGCAAGAAGGACGGCACGTACGTCGAGCGGATCGCCTACGAGAACTGCCTCGAGGGCGACAAGATGCGCGCCGGTGACTCCGTCAACTACTCGATCGGCCAGGGCGACACGCTCGTCACCCCGATCCAGATGGCCACCATCTACGCCGCCATCTCCAACGGCGGCACGCTCTACGACCCGACCGTGGGCAAGGCGATCGTCAGCGGTGACGGCAAGGAGATCCAGAAGATCAGGCCGACGTCGCACGGCAAGCTGCCCTTCACCCGCAAGACCCGCAACGACATAGACAAGGCACTCGCGGGCGTCGCGACCGTCGGTTCGGCCGCCTGGCGGTTCGGCGGCTGGCCGCAGGACAAGATCCCGATGCACGCCAAGACGGGTACGGCCGAGGTCTACGGCAAGCAGACGACCTCCTGGTTCGCCACGTACACCAAGGACTACTCGATCGTCATGACGATCTCCCAGGGCGGTACGGGCTCCGGCGCCTCCGGGCCCGCCGTGCGCAACATCTACGACGCGATCTACGGGCTCGACAAGTCCGGCAACCAGGACCTGAAGAAGGCGCTGCTGCCCGCCCCGCAGAAGTCCCTGCCGAAGATCCAGTCGGACGGTTCGATCGACTCCCCGTCGATCAAGCCCTACGACCCGAGCTCGCAGCAGACCCCGGAGAGCCAGACGCTCGCCGCGATCGTGGGGAGGCGCGACTGATGGCCGGCTTCTCCGTACAGCGGTACGCGCCCGAGCGCACCACCTGGGCCAGGCTCGTCGCCCGCGACTCGGTGGTCCGCAGGCTCGACTGGCCGATGCTCGGGTCCGCCCTCGCGCTCTCCTTCATCGGCTCGCTGCTGGTCTACTCGGCGACCCGGGGGCGCGATTCGCTCACCCACGGCGACCCGTACTACTTCCTCTTCCGGCACGCCCTCAACACCGGCATCGGCCTCGCCCTGATGATCGGCACGATCTGGCTCGGCCACCGCACCCTGCGCGGCGCCGTCCCGATCCTGTACGGCGTCTCGGTGCTCCTGGTGCTGGCGGTGCTCACCCCGCTCGGCGCCACCGTCAACGGCGCCCACGCGTGGATCATCATCGGCGGCGGCTTCTCGCTCCAGCCGTCCGAGTTCACCAAGATCACCATCATCCTGATCATGGCGATGCTCCTTGCCGAGCGCGTCGACGCGGGCGACCAGCTCCACCCCGACCACCGGACGGTCGCCAAGGCCCTCGGCCTGGCCGCCGTCCCGATGATCATCGTGATGGGGATGCCCGACCTCGGCTCGGTGATGGTCATGGTCGTCATCGTGCTCGGCGCGCTGCTCGCCTCCGGGGCCTCGAACCGCTGGATCCTCGGACTCCTCGGCACGGGCGTGGCCGGGGCCGTCGCGATCTGGCAGCTCGGCCTGCTCGACGAGTACCAGATCGCCCGCTTCGCCGCCTTCGCCAACCCCGCGCTCGACCCGGCGGGTGTCGGCTACAACACCAACCAGGCCCGGATCGCGATCGGCTCCGGCGGTCTCACCGGGACCGGCCTCTTCCACGGCACCCAGACCACCGGCCAGTTCGTCCCCGAACAGCAGACCGACTTCGTCTTCACCGTCGCGGGCGAGGAGCTCGGCTTCGTCGGCGCCGGGCTGATCATCGTCCTGCTCGGGGTCGTCCTCTGGCGGGCCTGCCGGATCGCCCGCGAGACCACCGAGCTCTACGGCACGGTCGTCGCCGCCGGGATCATCGCCTGGTTCGCCTTCCAGTCCTTCGAGAACATCGGGATGACGCTCGGCATCATGCCGGTGGCCGGGCTCCCGCTGCCCTTCGTCTCGTACGGCGGCTCCTCTATGTTCGCCGTCTGGGTGGCGGTCGGGCTGCTCCAGTCGATCAAGGTGCAGCGCCCGATAAGCGCCTGATCCGCCGGAAACGACCGGATCGCCGTAGATTCGGGGTATGGCGAAGACGCGGCACGGACGGCCGCGGTGCGCCGGCGGCGAGGAGCCGGTCACCGCGGGCGACCACGTCCTCGCCTACGTGCGCGAGCAGGCCGGGGCCATCGCCGCCCTCGGACCGGCCGTCCGCCGCGACCGGCCCGACGCCGTGCACCGGATGCGGGTCGCCACCCGCAGCCTGCGCGGCGCCCTGCGGTCCCACCGCAGGCTCCTCGACCGGGGCGCCACCGGCCCGCTCGCCCGCGAGCTGAAGTGGCTCGCCGCCGAACTCGGCACCGACCGCGACCAGGAAGTGCTCGACGCCCGGCTCCTCGCCCGCCTCGACGAACTGCCCGGCACCCTGGTCCTCGGCCCGGTCCGCGCCCGGCTGCGGATCCGGTCGGCGGACCGGCGCGGCGGCTCCCGCCGCCGTACCGTCGCCGTACTCGACGGGGACCGCTACCGGGCCCTCCTCGACGCCCTCGACGCCCTTCTCGCCGACCCGCCGCTGCTCCCCGCCGCCGCCCGCGCCCCCGCCCGGGAACTGCCCCGCGCGGTGCTGCGGGAGTACCGCCGCCTCGCCGCCCGGATCACCCGCGCCCTGGAACTCCCGCCCGGACCCGACCGGGACCTCGCCCTGCACGAGGCCCGCAAGGCCGCCAAACGCGCCCGGTACGCGGCGGACGCCGCCCGCCCCGCCCTCGGCCGCCCGGCAAAGAGGTTCGCCAAGCGGATGAAGGCCGTACAGAGCCTCCTCGGCGACCACCACGACAGCGTGGTCGCCCGCGAGGAGCTGCGCCTGCTGGCCGCCCGCGCCCACGCCGCGGGCGAGTCGGCCTTCACCTGGGGACTGCTGTACGGACGGGAGGAGGCCGCCGCCGCGGCCCGGGAGCGGGAACTCGTCCGCGTATGGAAGCGGGCCTCGCGGCCCGGGCTGCGGGCGGCGCTGGAAGGCTGAGCATCGGGGTACGCTTGATGGTCACCCCTTGCCCGCTCTCGAAAGTGCGCGATGTCTGTCGACTCGGTCTTCCCACAGCTCGAAGCTCTGCTCCCGCATGTGCAGAAGCCCATCCAGTACGTCGGCGGTGAGCTGAACTCCACCGTCAAGCCCTGGGACGAATGCGACGTCCGCTGGGCCCTGATGTACCCGGACGCGTACGAGGTCGGGCTCCCCAACCAGGGCGTCATGATCCTCTACGAGGTACTCAACGAGCGGCAGGGCGTCCTCGCCGAGCGCACCTACAGCGTGTGGCCGGACCTGGAAGCGCTGATGCGCGAGCACGGCGTCCCGCAGTTCACCGTGGACAGCCACCGCCCGGTCAAGGCGTTCGACGTCTTCGGGCTGAGCTTCTCCACCGAGCTCGGCTACACCAACATGCTCACCGCCCTCGACCTCGCGGGCATCCCGCTGAACGCCGCGGACCGCACGCTGGACGACCCGATCGTGCTGGCCGGCGGCCACGCCGCGTTCAACCCCGAGCCGATCGCCGAGTTCATCGACTGCGCGGTCATCGGCGACGGCGAGCAGGCCGTCCTGGAGATCACCGAGACCGTCCGCGCCTGGAAGGCCGAGGGCCGCCCCGGCGGCCGCGAGGAGGTGCTGCTGCGCCTCGCGAAGACCGGCGGCGTCTACGTACCGGGCTTCTACGACGTCGAGTACCTCCCCGACGGCCGCATCGGCCGCGTCGTGCCCAACCGTTC
This sequence comes from Streptomyces sp. NPDC001108, assembly GCF_053598535.1. NCBI lineage: Bacteria > Bacillati > Actinomycetota > Actinomycetes > Kitasatosporales > Streptomycetaceae > Streptomyces > Streptomyces sp. NPDC001108. The sequence continues at coordinate 291,023 of NZ_JBSFKL010000004.1, read as the reverse complement.
GGGCGTGCCGTGGCGGGTCTCCAAGCACACCGTGATGGACCTCGACGAGTGGCCGTACCCGAAGCAGCCGCTCGTCCCGCTCGCCGAGACCGTCCACGAGCGGATGTCCGTCGAGATCTTCCGCGGCTGCACCCGCGGCTGCCGTTTCTGCCAGGCCGGCATGATCACGCGCCCCGTGCGGGAGCGAAGCATCACCGGCATCGGCGAGATGGTCGACAAGGGCCTCAAGGCGACCGGCTTCGAGGAGGTCGGCCTGCTCTCGCTCTCCTCCGCGGACCACACCGAGATCGGTGAGATCGCCAAGGGCCTCGCCGACCGGTACACCGAGGACAAGATCGGTCTCTCGCTGCCCTCCACCCGCGTCGACGCGTTCAACGTGGACCTGGCCAACGAGCTGACCCGCAACGGCCGCCGCTCCGGCCTCACCTTCGCCCCCGAGGGCGGCTCCGAGCGGATGCGCAAGGTCATCAACAAGATGGTCTCGGAGGAGGACCTCATCCGCACGGTGGCCACCGCGTACGGCAACGGCTGGCGCCAGGTGAAGCTGTACTTCATGTGCGGCCTGCCCACCGAGACCGACGAGGACGTCCTCCAGATCGGCGACATGGCGGTCAACGTGATCGCCAAGGGCCGCGAGGTCTCCGGCCAGAACGACATCCGCTGCACCGTCTCCATCGGCGGCTTCGTGCCCAAGCCGCACACGCCCTTCCAGTGGGCCCCGCAGCTGAGCGCCGAGGAGACCGACGAGCGGCTGGCCAAGCTCCGCGACAAGATCCGCGGCGACAAGAAGTACGGCCGCTCCATCGGCTTCCGCTACCACGACGGCAAGCCCGGCATCGTCGAGGGCCTGCTCTCCCGCGGCGACCGCCGCGTCGGCTCCGTCATCCGCGCGGTCTACGAGTCCGGCGGCCGTTTCGACGGCTGGCGCGAGCACTTCAGCTACGACCGCTGGATGACCGCCGCCGAGAAGACCCTGCCCGGCTACGGGGTGGACGTCGACTGGTACACCACCCGCGAGCGCAGCTACGAGGAGGTCCTGCCCTGGGACCACCTGGACTCCGGCCTGGACAAGGACTGGCTCTGGGAGGACTGGCAGGACGCGCTCGACGAGACCGAGGTCGAGGACTGCCGCTGGACCCCGTGCTTCGACTGCGGCGTCTGCCCGCAGATGGACACGAGCATCCAGATCGGCCCGACCGGCAAGAAGCTGCTGCCGTTGTCGGTCGTGAAGTAGAAGCGACCGCCGAGAGGCGGACGGACCCCCGTACTCCGGCCGGAGCACGGGGGTCCGCGCGTGACCGCCGGGAGAACCGCCACGCCCGGACCGCCGCCGGGTGCCGGGGCCCGGCCGGGGACACCCGGACCGGGCCCCGCGCATGCCGGGCATCACCCCGCTGACCAGGGGCGCGGCGGCCCGGGGAACCGGGGAGGCGCCTTGCGCGTACTCTGGGTAGTACAACGACTGTGCCCAGCGCGGCGCCCGAACCAGAGATCTCCCCGCCCGGAACGGCGGGGGTGAGCCGGACCGGACACCCCGGGCCACCTGACATTTCGAGGGCGGCGTGCCACCGCGTCCGCTCCGCATCGAGGAGAAGAACCACTGGGCAAGCGACAGCCCGAAGGCCCGCCGCCCGCACCCGCGGTGCAGCGCATCCGACTGCGTTACACCAAGCGCGGCCGCCTCCGGTTCACCAGTCACCGTGACTTCCAGCGCGCCTTCGAGCGGGCCCTGCGCCGCTCCGAGGTGCCCATGGCCTACTCGGCGGGCTTCACCCCGCACCCCAAGGTCTCCTACGCCAACGCGGCCCCGACCGGCACGGGCAGTGAGGCCGAGTTCCTGGAGATCGCCCTCACCGAGGCCCGCGATCCGGCGGTCCTGCGGGCACTGCTCGACGACTCGCTGCCGGACGGCCTCGACATCGTCGACGCCGTGGAGGCCCACACCTCCGGCCTCGCCGACCGGCTGACCGCCTCCGTCTGGGAGCTGCGGCTGGAGGGCGTGGAGAGCGCCGCGGCGGCCGCGGCGGTGGACGCCTTCAACCGGGCGGAGACCGTGGAGGTCCAGCGCCGGGCGAAGAACGGGATGCGCACCTTCGACGCCCGGGCCGCCGTCGTCGACCTGCGGGTCGTCGATCCGTCGGCTGATAGGCCGGGGGACAGGCCCTGTGCGATACTGCGGCTGGTTGTTCGGCACGTGACACCTGCCGTGCGACCCGACGACGTCCTGTCCGGTCTTCACGTGGTGGCCGACCTGGCGCCGCCGGTCCCCGCAGCGGTGACCAGGCTGGCGCAGGGGCTCCTCGACGAGGATTCCGGCACGGTGACCGACCCGCTCGCGCCCGACCGCGAGGCAGCCCCGGCCGCTCCACCCACGGCCACCGGGACCGCCGCCGCGACGGCGCCGGAAGGTGCAGGTTCCGCGTAAGGCGGTCGTTGCGGCGCGGCCTTCGGCCCCGGAACCATCCGGAGCGGGCCGCGCGATGACCCAATAAGACTTTCGCCAGGCCGTCCGCCCCGCGCGTACGGAACCGGCGAGCCAGACACTGAGCTCCTGTGCGGCGCCCGCGCCCCGGACGGCCAAGCCGCGTATCCCACGCGGACCCTGCCGGACCGGAACCAGGCGCGGCGCCCGGGAGCCTGACGGGAGAACCGCCCGCATGCCCCAGTCCACTGAACCCGGCACGACCGGGAACAACGAAGAGAACAACGCTCCCGGCGACAAGCTGCCGCCGCGCCGCAGGCGCCGCGCCGCGTCCCGGCCGGCCGGTCCGCCGGTGACGGAGGAGCGGGCCGCCGAGGCCGCCGCGCCGGCCATACCGGCCGTTGACGCCGGAGTGTCCGACAGCAAGCCCGCCGAGACCGCCGCGCCGGCGGAGGAGGCGGCCCCCGCCCGTCCGCGTCGTCGTGCGGTGCGCAAGGCGACGTCCCCGGCCGGTGCGCCGAAGGCCGCCGAGGCCACCGAGCCCGTCGCGGCCGCCGAGCCGGTGGCCGCCGAGGCCGCCGCTCCGATGGAGGAGGCGGCCCCCGCCCGTCCGCGTCGTCGTGCGGTGCGCAAGGCGACGTCCCCGGCCGGTGCGCCGAAGAGCGCCGAGGCCGCCGAGGTCGTGGAGGTCGTGGCGGAGGCCCCGGCCGTCGTCGAGCCCGAGCCGGTCGCCGAGACCCCGGCCGCCGAGCCCGCCGCGCCGCGTGGCCGGACCCGCCGCAGGGCATCGGCTCCGGCCGGTGCGCCGCAGTTCGCCGAGCCGGTGGCCGAGGCCGTCGTCGCGGTGGAGGAGGACGAGGAAGAGGAAGCGGAGGCCGTCGAGCCGGTCGCCGAGGTCGTGGAGGCCGCTCCGGCCCGTCCGCGTCGTCGTGCGGTGCGCAAGGCGACGTCCCCGGCCGGTGCGCCGAAGGGCGCCGAGGTCGTGGAGGTCGTGGCGGAGGCCCCGGCCGTCGTCGAGCCCGAGCCGGTCGCAGAGACCCCGGCCGCCGAGCCGGAGGCCGAGGACGCCGCGCCGCGCGGACGTCAGCGCCGCCGGGCCACTGCCGCCGCCGGCCGGCCGGAGTTCACGGCCCGGACCGAGGAGCCGGCCCGCAAGAGCCGCCGCGCCACCCGTCCCGCCGTGGCCGTGTTCCAGGCGCCGGTCTTCGCCGAGCCGATGTTCCAGACCCCGGAGACGGCGGCCGCCGCCGCTGCCGCCTCGCGTGAGGCGGAGAACGTGGCCGAGGAGGAGCCCGCGGCCGTCGAGGAGACGGCGTCCGCCGTCGAGGCCGAGCCGCAGTCCGGTCCGCGCCGCCGTCGCCGCCGTCGCGGTGAGGCCGCCGAGCCCGAGCAGGCCGCCGCCCCCGTCGTGGAGGAGCCGGCCGAGGAGGAGCCCGCCGAGCCCGAGGCCGAGCACGAGGGCGAGGGCGAGGAGACCGACGAGTACGGGGACCGCCCCTCGCGCCGCCGCCGTCGCGGGGGCCGTCGCCGCCGCCGTGGCGAGGCCCACGAGGGCGAGGAGGCCGCGGAGCAGTCCGCCGACGAGGCCGCCGCCGACCACGCCGAGGACGAGGCGGAGCACGCCGCGGACTCCGACGAGGAGGACGAGGAGCACGAGGCGGCCTCCGGTTCCAGCAGCAGCCGTCGCCGTCGCCGCCGTCGTCGCCGTAGCGGGGACGCCTCGGCCGATGCCGAGGGCGGCGCGGACGACCCGGAGCGCACGGTCGTCAAGGTCCGCGAGCCCCGCCGCAAGGAGGAGCGCGAGCCCGGCACCGGCTTCGACGAGGTCCAGTCCATCAAGGGCTCGACGCGCATGGAGGCCAAGAAGCAGCGCCGTCGCGAGGGCCGCGAGCAGGGCCGCCGCCGCGTCCCGATCATCACCGAGGCCGAGTTCCTGGCCCGCCGCGAGGCCGTCGAGCGGGTCATGGTCGTCCGCCAGAACGGCGACCGCACCCAGATCGGCGTCCTCGAGGACAACGTGCTCGTCGAGCACTACGTCAACAAGGAGCAGGCCACCAGCTACGTCGGCAACGTCTACCTGGGCAAGGTGCAGAACGTCCTGCCGTCCATGGAGGCCGCCTTCGTCGACATCGGCAAGGGCCGCAACGCCGTGCTCTACGCCGGTGAGGTCAACTTCGAGGCGCTCGGCATGGCCCACGGCCCGCGCCGCATCGAGACCGCCCTCAAGTCCGGCCAGTCCGTCCTCGTGCAGGTCACCAAGGACCCGATCGGCCACAAGGGCGCCCGCCTGACCAGCCAGGTCTCGCTGCCCGGCCGCTACCTGGTCTACGTGCCCGAGGGCTCGATGACCGGTATCAGCCGCAAGCTGCCCGACACCGAGCGGGCCCGGCTGAAGACCATCCTCAAGAAGATCGTCCCCGAGGACGCGGGCGTCATCGTCCGTACCGCCGCGGAGGGCGCGAGCGAGGACGAGCTGCGCCGCGACGTCGAGCGGCTCCAGCAGCAGTGGGAGGAGATCCAGAAGAAGTCGAAGAGCACCGGCAGCTCCAACGCGCCGACCCTGCTCTACGGCGAGCCGGACATGACCGTCCGGGTCGTCCGCGACATCTTCAACGAGGACTTCTCCAAGGTCATCGTCAGCGGCGACGACGCGTGGGAGACCATCCACGGCTACGTCTCGCAGGTGGCGCCCGACCTGGCGGACCGCCTGTCGCGCTGGACCTCCGAGGTCGACATCTTCGCGACGTACCGGATCGACGAGCAGCTGATGAAGGCGCTGGACCGGAAGGTCTATCTGCCGAGCGGCGGCTCGCTGGTGATCGACAAGACCGAGGCCATGGTCGTCGTCGACGTCAACACCGGCAAGTTCACCGGCCAGGGCGGCAACCTCGAGGAGACCGTCACCAAGAACAACCTGGAGGCGGCCGAGGAGATCGTGCGCCAGCTGCGGCTGCGCGACCTCGGTGGCATCGTCGTCGTCGACTTCATCGACATGGTGCTGGAGTCCAACCGGGACCTGGTGCTGCGGCGCCTGCTGGAGTGCCTGGGCCGGGACCGTACGAAGCACCAGGTCGCCGAGGTCACGTCGCTGGGCCTGGTCCAGATGACCCGCAAGCGGGTGGGCCAGGGGCTGCTGGAGTCCTTCTCCGAGACCTGTGTCCACTGCAACGGGCGCGGTGTGATCGTCCACATGGAGCAGCCGACGTCGGTCGGTGGCGGCGGCAAGCGTTCCAAGAAGCGCGGCCGGGGCGGTGCGGACCACGAGCACGTGGCCGAGGCCGTGACGGAGACCGAGGTCGAGGCCGAGACCGAGGCGGAGGTCGCCGCCGAGGCGGCCGCCCCGATGGCGCTGCCCGAGCCGGAGTTCGCCCCGGACGAGGAGCTGTACAGCAGCGCGGCCGAGGCCGAGGCGGCGGTGTCCCGCGGCCGTGGCCGCCGTCGGGCGACCCGCAAGGCGACGGCCCCGGCCGGTGCCCCGAAGGCCGTCGAGCCGGAGCCCGTCGTGGCCGCCGAGCCCGCCGAGCCCGAGGCCGAGCCGGTCGTGGTTCCGGAGCCGGTGGCCGAGGCCCCCGCCCCGGTTGCCGAGGAGACCCCCGCGGCCGAGGCCCCCAAGGCCCGTACCCGCCGCCGGGCGACCCGCAAGGCGACCGCACCGGCCGGCTCCCCGGCCCCGTCCGAGGAGGCCCCGGCCGAGGCGGCACCCGTCGAGGCGGCACCTGTCGAGGCGGCCGCCGCGGCGGAGCCCGCCGAGCCCGAGCCGGCTCCGGCCGAGCGGCCCGCCGCTCCGGAGGGCGCACCCGAGGAGGCGCCCGCCGAGGCCGCCCCGCCGCGTGCGCGTCGCCGGGTGACCCGCAAGGTCACCGCCCCCGCGGGTTCGCCCGCGGGTGGAGAGGGGGCCGAGGTCGTCGTGGTGACCGCCCCGTCCGAGCCCGAGCCCGAGGCGACGGCGGACGCGGAGGCCGAGACGGCGGCCCCGGCCAAGAAGGCGGCCCGCAAGACCGCCAAGAAGGCCACGGCCAAGAAGGCGGCCACGAAGAAGACGGCCGCCAAGAAGACCGCCGCGAAGAAGACGACGGCCAAGAAGGCGGCGACGAAGAAGGCCGCCACGGCGGAGAAGGCGGCGAAGGCCGCCGCTCCCGCCGACGTCGAGAGCTGACCGGCGGCCGGAACACGACGGAGGGGGCGCGGACCGATGGTCCGCGCCCCCTCCGCGCTTTCACTCTTTATGGATCACCGCTGAGGCGTGCGTCACGTTGCCTTTTACCTTCACGAAACCTCCTGTGAAAAGCCTGATAATGTGACGCGGCTGCCACCGAACAGTCTGATTTCAGAGGGTTGGGTGGTGTGTCAGCCTGCGTCGGCAGAACCAGAAAGCCTTCCGCCCGGGTGCGTCACACCCGAGGCAAAAGGGCGATTTGTGCACAAATTTTGGTACGGAATCGGCCATGCGCCGGGGCGGCGGAGCCTCATCCGACATTCGCAGGCCCTCGGAGTCATCGCCTTTCACGTGATCTTGCGGTGTCAAGGAGGGTGTCCATGTCGAGCGACAACGGGGAGATGATCCCCGCAGCCCGGCCGGTGATCGGTGAGGAAGAGATCGAGGCCGCCGTGCGCGTACTGCGCAGCGGCCGCGTCGTGCAGGGGCCTGAGGTCGCGGCCTTCGAGGAGGGCTTCTCGGAGCTGGTGGGCGGACGCCACTGCGTGGCGGTCAACTCGGGCACCTCGGCGCTCCATTTGCTGCTGCTCGCGCTCGGGATAGGCCCCGGCGACGAGGTGATCGTCCCGTCGTTCTCCTTCGCGGCCTCCGCGAACGCGGTCCGCCTGGCCGGCGCCGACGTGGTCTTCGCGGACATCGAGCCGGGCAGCTTCGGGCTGGACCCGGCCGCCGTCGAAGCGGCGATCACGCCCCGTACGGCCGCGATCATGCCCGTCCACCTGTACGGCCACCCGGCCGCGATGGACGCGCTCATGCCGATCGCGCAGAAGCACGCCCTGGCCGTCGTGGAGGACGCCTGCCAGGCGCACACCGCGGCGCTGGGCGGGACCCCGGTTGGCGCCTTCGGTTCCGGCGGTGCCTTCAGCTTCTACCCCACCAAGAACATGCACTCTCTTGAGGGCGGCATGATCACCGCGGCCGATGCCGAGGTCGCACGCACCCTCAGGCTGCTGCGCAACCAGGGCATGGAGCAGCGGTACGCCAACGAGATCGTCGGCGCCAACATGCGGATGACCGATGTCTCCGCCGCCGTCGGGCGCGTACAGCTCGGGAAGGTGCTCGGCTGGACCGAGCAGCGACGCGCCAACGCCGCCTATCTCGACCAGCACATCAGCGCGCCCAACATCACGGTTCCACCCGTCGCCGAAGGTGCACGTCACGTTTACCACCAGTACACCATCCGGGTGCAGGGTGACCGGGATGCCGCCATGGCCAGGCTGACCGAGGCGGGCATCGGCAACGCCGTGTACTACCCGACCCCGATCCACCGGCTGAAGCCGTACTGGGAGCCCGACCAGAAGGCCGGGCGTAACTGGGACCTGCCGCAGACCGAGCGCGCCGCTGCCGAGGTCGTCTCCCTGCCCGTGCACCCGTCGCTGACGCAGCACGACCTCGAGCGCATCGTTGCCGCAGTGAACTCGCTGGGAGAAATGCAGTGACCGCAGGACTGAGAGCGGGCCTGGTCGGCCTCGGCTCGATGGGCCGCCACCACGCCCGTGTGCTGGCCGGCCTGGAAGGCGTGGAGCTGGTCGGCGTCGTCGACCCGATGGGGGACAAGAACGGCTGGGCGCAGGGCGCCCCCGTCCTGTCGACGGTCGACGAGCTGATCGCCCAGGGCCTCGACTACGCCGTCGTGGCCTGCCCCACCGCGCTCCACGAGGAGGTCGGGCTCCGCCTGGCCGAGGCCGGGGTCTGCGCGCTGATCGAGAAGCCGCTCGCCGACACTGTGGAAGGCGCTCGGCGCCTGGTCGAGGCGTTCGAGTCGCGGGGCCTGGTCGCGGGCGTCGGCCATATCGAGCGCTGCAACCCGGCGCTCCGGTCGATGCGGGCCAGGCTGGAGGCCGGCGAGCTGGGCGAGGTCTTCCAGGTCGTCACCCGGCGCCAGGGCCCCTTCCCGCACCGTATCGCCGACGTCGGCGTGGTCAAGGACCTCGCCACCCACGACATCGACCTGACGGGCTGGGCGACGGGGCAGACGTACGAGTCGATCGCCGCCCACACCGTGTCGAAGTCCGGCCGTCCGCACGAGGACATGGTCTCGGCCGTGGGCCGGCTCTCCGACGGGACTATGGTCAACCACCTGGTCAACTGGCTGAGCCCGCTGAAGGAACGTTTCACCTCCGTTACTGGCGAGCGCGGCACGTTCATTGCGGACACCCTCACCGCCGACCTGACCTTCCACTCGAACGCCGCGGTCGCCACCGAGTGGGAGGCGCTCCAGGCGTTCCGGGGCGTCTCCGAGGGCGACATGATCCGCTACGCCATACCCAAGCGCGAGCCGCTGCTGGTCGAGCACGAGCTCTTCCGGGACGCGGTACGCGGCATCGAGAAGGACATCTGCACCTTGCGTGACGGTCTCCGCACGGTCGAGGTGGCCGCGGCGGTATTGGAATCGGCGCGGAGCGGACGCACCATCACGACCTCCGCAGGAGAGCTGGCCACACATGGATCCTGAGAACAACACGACGCCGCGCCTCGGTACCCGGGGTCGGATCGTCATGCTCGTCGACAACGCGGTGAACGGGGACTCCAGGGTCCAGAAGGAAGCCCGCTCCGCGGCGGAGGCGGGCTGGGACGTCATCCTGCTCGGCAAGTCGCCCAGCAAGTCCGAGCAGCACTGGATGCTCGGCGACGCACAGGTCCGGCTGCTCAAGGTGCCCGCACCGATGCAGCGCCGCCGCCACGAGTACCGGCGTGCCCCGCTGCGCTCCCCGCTGGCCTATCGGCCTGGACCGCTCGCCGCCTACCGCAAGCAGAAGATGAAGGCATGGCGGGCCGACCTCAAGCTGCGCCGGATCATGGCGAACGAGAACGGCGCGGCGCTGTCGAAGGCGGCGCTCCTTCCCGAGCGGGTCGGGGCGAAGGTGGCCAGCCGCTGGGTCGACACCCGGGTGCGGAGCACTCTTGCCCTGGAGCAGCGGCGCAAGCGGATGGATGCTCCGCTGGACCGGTTCACCACGGCGTTCTGGCAGCGGACGATGGGCGATCGGGCCTGGCGCAAGCTCGACCCCTTCCTCCTCGACCTCGACCTCGCCTACGGCAAGGTGATCGACGAGCTGAAGCCCGACCTGATCCACGCCAACGACTTCCGCATGCTGGGCGTTGGCGCCCGGGCCGTGATGCGGGCGCGCGCGGAGCGGCGTGACATCAAGCTGGTGTGGGACGCGCACGAGTTCCTGCCCGGCATCAAGCCGTGGGACCCGCACCCCCGTTGGCACGCAGCGCAGTGCCTCCACGAGCTGGCTTACTCCAGGTACGCCGACGCGGTCACCACGGTCTCGTCCACCCTCGCGGACATGCTGGTCGAGCGGCACGGGCTCGCCGAGAAGCCCGCGGTCGTCCTGAACGCCCCGGACGCCGAGGTTTCGCCCGAACAGGCCGCGGAGCCGGTCCCTGACCTGCGCGAGCTGTGCGGCATCGGCCCCGATGCGCCGCTCGCGGTCTACAGCGGTGCCGCGGCGCCGCAGCGCGGCCTGGACATCATGATCGAGTCGCTGCCGCAACTGCCGGATCTGCACGTCGCGTTCATCGTGCTGCGCCCGAAGTCCGCGTACATGACCGGGCTGGCGGAGCGCGCGGAGGAGTTCGGTGTCGCCGACCGGGTGCACATCCTCCCGTACGTGCCGCACTACCAGGTAGTCCGCTTCCTGTCGGCCGCGGACCTCGGGGTCATCCCGATCCACCACTGGCCGAACCACGAGATCGCTCTGATCACCAAGTTCTTCGAGTACTCGCACGCCCGGCTGCCGTTCGTGGTCAGTGATGTGAAGACGATGAGCGCCATGGTCGCGGAGACCGGTCAGGGTGAGGTCTTCAAGGCGGAGGACGTGGCGGACTACGTCCGCGCGGTGAAGGCGGTCCTCGCCGACCCGAAGAAGTACCGGGAGGTCTACGACCGGCCCGGTCTGCTCGACCAGTGGACCTGGGAAGCCCAGGCGGCGGAGCTCGACGAGGTGTATACGAAGCTGCTGCCCGGTAGCCGTCGCGTATCCGCCGAGAGACCCGCCGAGGTGACGGTGTGACCGGCAGGACCGCTGCCCCCGATGTCACGGTCGTCGTGGCCGTGTACAACACCATGCCGTACCTCACCGAGTGCCTGAACTCGCTGATGAGGCAGTCCATCGGACTGGACCGCCTGGAAGTCGTCGCGGTCGACGACGGCTCGACCGACGACAGCGGTGCCGAACTCGACCGGTTCGCCGAGCGCTACCCGGACACGGTCAAGGTCGTCCATCAGGCCAACTCGGGCGGTCCGGCCATGCCGAGCAACCGGGCACTGGACCTGGCCACCGGCCGGTACGTCTACTTCATCGGCTCCGACGACTACCTCGGCGAGGAGGCGCTGGAGCGGATGGTGGCCTGCGCGGACGCCAACGGCTCCGACGTCGTCATCGGCAAGATGGTCGGCACCAACGGCCGGTACGTGCGCCAGTCGCTCTACAAGGCCAACGACCCCGACATCAGCCTTTACGGCCCCGAGCTGCCGTTCGCCCTGGCCAACACCAAACTCTTCCGCCGTGACCTGGTGGAGCAGCACAAACTGCGCTTCCCCGAGGATCTGCCGGTCGGCAGCGACCAGCCGTTCACCATCGAGGCCTGCGTACGCGCGCGCAAGATATCGGTGGTCGCGGACTACACCTGCTACTACGCGGTGAAACGCGGGGACGCCAGCAACATCACCTACCGGGCCAACCACCTGGCGCGGCTGCGCTGTACCGCCGAGATCATGGACCGGACGGCGGAGCTGGTCGAGGCCGGACCGAAGCGTGATGCCGTCCTCAAGCGTCACTTCACCTGGGAACTCTCCAAGCTCATCCAGAAGGATTTCGTCGCGCTCGATGGCGAGACGAAGGGGAGCGTCTGCGCCGGAATCGCCCGGCTCGCCGATGCCTATCTGACGGACGCGCTGAGCGACGCGCTGCCGGTGAAGCTCCGGGCGCGCCTCCGGCTCGCACAGCGCGGCGCCATCGACGAGCTCTGCCGAGCCATCACCGAGGAGGCCGAGCACGGAGCGCCGCCCTTCCACCTGGAGGACGGCCGGGCCTTCGCCCGCTACCCCGGTTTCCGCGACGTCGGTCTCGGACTGCCCGACCGCTGCTTCGAACTGGTCGGGGAGGCCGTCCCCGGCCGACTCGCCGACAAGACCGCGCTGGTCGAGTCGGAGTGGTTGCAGAAGGGCGACGAGCTGGCGCTGGCGCTGGCCGTACGGATCGGTGTCGTGGGTGACACCGGCTCCGCGGTGGTCCGCCTTGCCGAAGGGGCCATGCCCAACAGCGCCGACAAGGCGCGCGCCCGACGCCTGCCTGGAGGTCATGAACTGCCGCCGGTCCAGGGAGAGTTCACCACCGAGATGACGTCCGACGGCAACGCCACCCTGCTGCGCGCCCGAATACCGCTCGCGGCACGGAAGGCCAAGCGCGGAGTACGCGTCTACGTGGACGTGGCCGGGAGGACGTACGAGATCCCGGTGCGCGGCGACGGGCAGCCCATGCCGCTCGCCCGCAAATGGCACGGTGAGGATGAGCCGTACCGTGCCGCGGCGCACCTCAACTCCAAGGGGCGCGTGGTGATCGTCACCGGCCCGCTCCACCCGTCCAAGACACCGCTGGGTTCGCGGCTCCGCTCCCGGCTGATCGGCGCCAAGCGCTCCAAGAGGAAATAACCATGAACATCTGTGTAGTAGCCCTCGGCAAGATCGGTCTGCCGCTCGCCGTGCAGTTCGCCGCCAAGGGCCACCGGGTGATCGGCGCCGACGTCAACGAGAAGGTCGTCGAGCTGGTCAACGCTGGTCTCGAGCCGTTCCCCGGCGAGCACGACCTGGACGTCAAGCTCAAGGAGGCCGTTGGGGCCGGCCTGCTCACCGCCACCACGGACACCGCCGCCGCGGTCGCGCAGTCCGAGGCCGTCGTGGTCGTCGTCCCGCTCTTCGTGGACGCCGAGGGCACCCCGGACTTCGGGTGGATGGACTCCGCGACCAAGACGATCGCCGCCGGCCTCAAGCCCGGCACCCTGGTCAGCTACGAGACCACGTTGCCGGTCGGCACCACCCGCACCCGCTGGGCGCCGATGCTGGAGGAGGGCTCCGGGCTGAAGGCCGGCGACGGCTTCCACCTGGTGTTCTCCCCGGAGCGGGTGCTCACCGGCCGGGTCTTCGCGGACCTGCGCCGCTACCCGAAGCTGGTCGGCGGTATCGACGCGGCCTCGGCCGAGCACGGCGTGTCGTTCTACGAGTCGGTCCTCGACTTCGACGACCGCGACGACCTGCCGCGCCCCAACGGTGTCTGGGACCTGGGCACCGCCGAGGCGTCCGAGCTGGCCAAGCTCGCCGAGACCACCTACCGGGACGTCAACATCGGCCTGGCCAACCAGTTCGCCCGCTTCGCCGACCAGCAGAACATCGACGTCCTCAAGGTCATCGACGCCTGCAACTCGCAGCCCTACAGTCACATCCACCAGCCGGGCATCGCCGTCGGCGGCCACTGCATCCCGATCTACCCGCGGATGTACCTCTGGAACGACCCGTCGGCCACCGTGGTCCGCTCGGCGCGCGAGGCCAACGCCGCCATGCCGGAGTACGCGGTCGACCTGCTCGCCGCCGCCTACGGAGACCTGGACGGGGTGGGCGTGCTGGTGCTGGGCGCCGCCTACCGGGGCGGCGTGAAGGAGACGGCCTTCTCGGGCGTCTTCCCGACCGTCGAGGCCCTCAAGGCCCGGGGCGCGGTTCCGTTCGTCTCGGACCCGATGTACACGTCCGAGGAACTGGCCGCGCACGGCCTCGTCCCGCACGAGGGCCAGACGGTCACCGCGGCCATCCTCCAGGCCGACCACGCCGAGTACCGCGAGCTGGCCGCAGCCGACCTCCCGGACGTCCGCGTCCTGGTCGACGGCCGCCGCACCACGGACCCGGCCCGCTGGGAGGGCGTCCGCCGCGTAGTCATCGGCGGCTGACCCCAAAACCGGTACGGGGGAAGGGGACCGGACGGCGCTCAGGTCGTCCGGCGCCCTTCCGTACATCTGTCCGATACGACGTCCCGGACGGGCCGTGGGGCTACGCGGTGTGCTCCGTCAGGGCCCCGTCCTTCTCCGCGTACAGGGCGCCGGTCTGCGGGCACTCCCACACACCCGGCTCGCCCTCGCGTTCCACGAGCTTCACGCCCGCGTGGCCGACCCAGCCGACCCGGCGGGCCGGGACGCCGACGACCAGGGCGAAGTCGGGGACGTCCTTGGTGACCACCGCGCCGGCCGCGACCATGGCCCAGCGGCCGATCCGGACCGGGGCGACGGCGACCGAGCGGGCGCCCAGGGAGGCGCCCTCGGCGATCTTCACGCCCACGGCCTCCCAGTCGCCACCGCGCTTCTGCTTGCCGTCGGGGTCGACGGAGCGCGGGTTGTGGTCGTTGGTGAGGACCACTGACGGGCCGATGAAGACCCCGTCGGCCAGTTCGGCGGGCTCGTACACGAGCGCGTAGTTCTGGATCTTCACGTTGTCGCCGATCCGGACGCCCGTACCGACGTAGGCGCCGCGTCCGACCACACAGCCCTCGCCCAGCCGGGCGCCCTCGCGGATCTGGGCGAGCTCCCAGACGCTGCTTCCGGCGCCGATCTCGGCGGTCTCGTCGACCTGGGCGGTGGGCTGGACTCTGTAGTTCACTGAACGTCTGCCTTTCGGAGTAGGGCCTCGCGCGGCGAGCCTACGACCTGGTGCGACAAGCGTTCGCGTGAGGCATCCGGCAGCGTCCCGGTTTGACCGGCTGCGGGCAGCCCCGTAATCTTGCCCATCGGCGTGTTTCCTATGCGCGCCTTCCCCTGAGCACATTCCTCCTGGTGGCTCCGTCCGCCGGGAGAGGCCGCTCGTCCATTCGGATCATTCCGGGCCCCGGCCCGGGTGAGTGGCTGGCATCAGGGGTTCCGTTCCGAGCGAGAGAGAGATCCGCGTGTACGCCATCGTGCGCAGCGGTGGCCGCCAGCACAAGGTTGCTGTCGGTGACATCGTCGAGGTTGACAAGATTTCCACCGCCAAGGTGGGCGACACGGTCGAGCTCTCGACCCTGCTCGTGGTCGACGGCGACGCCGTGACCAGCGACCCGTGGGTGCTGGCCGGCATCAAGGTCCAGGCCGAGGTCGTGGACCACCACAAGGGCGCGAAGATCGACATCCTTCGCTACAAGAACAAGACCGGCTACCGCCGTCGCCAGGGTCACCGTCAGCAGTACACGGCGATCAAGGTCACCGGTATCCCCGCGGCTGCGAAGTAAGGGACTGAGGAGACATGGCACACAAGAAGGGCGCATCGTCCACCCGGAACGGGCGCGATTCCAATGCTCAGCGGCTCGGCGTGAAGCGCTTCGGCGGCCAGGCCGTCAACGCCGGTGAGATCCTGGTCCGCCAGCGCGGCACCCACTTCCACCCGGGCACGGGCGTCGGCCGTGGCGGCGACGACACGCTGTTCGCGCTCGCCGCGGGTGCGGTCGAGTTCGGCACGCACCGTGGCCGCAAGGTCGTGAACATCGTTCCGATCGCCGGCTGACACCCCGGCGCTCGTCGAGCGGTTCCTGCGGAGGCGGACCTCACTTCCCGTTACGGGAAGCGGGTCCGCCTTTCGCGTGTTCCTCCGATGAGGAACGCCGTCCCCCGGCCGTCACGCAGGCGCGGAGGGGCGGCACGAGTGAGACATTTCTGTACGGATGTAACTGGAGGTTCCACCCATGACCACCTTCGTGGACCGCGTCGAACTGCATGTCGCCGCGGGTAACGGAGGCCACGGCTGTGCCTCCGTACACCGCGAGAAGTTCAAGCCGCTCGGCGGCCCGGACGGCGGCAACGGCGGCCGTGGCGGCGATGTGACCCTGGTCGTCGACCAGGCGGTCACCACGCTCCTCGACTACCACCACCACCCCCACCGCAAGGCCACCAACGGCCAGCCCGGCGCGGGCGACCACCGCTCCGGCAAGGACGGCCAGGACCTGGTCCTGCTGGTCCCCGACGGCACGGTCGTCCTCGACCGGAACGGCGAGGTCCTCGCCGACCTGGTCGGCCAGGGCACCACGTTCGTCGCCGGTCAGGGCGGCCGGGGCGGCCTCGGCAACGCCGCGCTGGCCTCCGCCCGGCGCAAGGCCCCCGGCTTCGCGCTGCTCGGCGAGCCCGGCGAGGCCCGGGACATCGTCCTGGAGCTGAAGACCGTCGCCGACGTCGCGCTGGTCGGCTACCCGAGCGCGGGCAAGTCCTCGCTGATCTCGGTCCTCTCCGCGGCCAAGCCGAAGATCGCCGACTACCCCTTCACCACCCTCGTCCCGAACCTCGGCGTGGTCACCGCGGGCAGCACGGTCTACACCGTCGCCGACGTCCCCGGTCTGATCCCGGGCGCCAGCCAGGGCCGGGGCCTCGGCCTGGAGTTCCTGCGCCACGTCGAGCGCTGCTCGGTCCTGGTGCACGTGCTGGACACCGCGACGCTGGAGTCCGACCGCGACCCGGTCTCCGACCTCGACATCATCGAGGAGGAGCTGAAGCAGTACGGCGGGCTGGAGGACCGGCCCCGCATCGTCGTCCTCAACAAGATCGACATCCCGGACGGCCAGGACCTCGCCGACATGATCCGCCCGGACCTGGAGGAGCGCGGCTACCGCGTCTTCGAAGTCTCCGCGGTCGCCCGCACCGGCCTGAAGGAGCTCTCCTACGCGCTCGCCGGGATCGTCGCCGAGGCGCGCGCGGCCAAGCCGGTCGAGGTGGCGACCCGGATCGTCATCCGCCCGAAGGCCGTCGACGACGCGGGCTTCACCGTCACGCAGGAGGAGGACGGCCTGTACCGGGTGCGCGGCGAGAAGCCGGAACGCTGGGTGCGCCAGACCGACTTCAACAACGACGAGGCCGTCGGCTACCTGGCCGACCGGCTCAACCGCCTCGGGGTCGAGGACGCGCTGCTGAAGGCCGGGGCCCGGTCCGGCGACGGAGTCGCGATCGGCGTCGAGGACAACGCGGTCGTCTTCGACTGGGAGCCGTCGATGTCCGCCGGTGCGGAGATGCTCGGCCGCCGCGGCGAGGACCACCGCTTCGAGGCGCCGCGCCCGGCCGCGCAGCGCCGTCGCGACCGCGAGGCGGAGCGCGACGAGGCGCAGCAGGACTACGAGGGGTTCAATCCGTTCTGATCCGGACACCTTGTTCCGGCCACCCGGGATGCGTTCCGAGGAATCCACACGGGTTCCGGGTGGTCGGTGGAACGGTTCCTTTGTCACACGTCCGAGGGAACCAAACCTGCTCAGGGGTGATTCGTGGCGCTCGGTCGTGTGGTGTCGATCACCTGCCGGGGAGGCGCGGATTCCGGTATTCGCCCTGATGGCAAGGGAACGAAAGGTGTCGAGGGGGCGTGCGACGGCCATCGTCCACCTTGCGAGACGGTAACGGAGAGTGCAACCATCGCTGTATCTCCCAGCCTCGCAAGGTAGGTCGTCTGTGTCTGCTCAGCACATAGCCAAAGCCCGAACCACAGCAGTCGTGCTCGCCGGCGGCACCGGCCAGCGCGTGGGTCTGTCCATTCCCAAGCAGCTGCTGAAGATCGCTGGCAAGGCCGTCATCGAGCACACGCTGTCGATCTTCCAGCAGGCCGACTCCATCGACGACATCATCGTGCTGATGGCGCCGGGCTACGTCCCCGACGTGGAGAAGATCGTCGCCAAGGCCGGCCTCACCAAGGTCGTCAAGGTGATCGAGGGCGGCTCGACCCGCAACGAGACCACCGAGCGCGCCATCGAGGCCCTCGGCGAGGGCCTGGCCGAGGGCGAGGACCGCAACGTCCTCTTCCACGACGCCGTGCGCCCGCTGCTCTCGCAGCGCGTCATCAAGGACTGCGTCGACGCCCTCGACCGCTACCAGGCGGTCGACGTCGCCATCCCGTCCGCGGACACGATCATCGTGACCCGCACCCATGGCGACGACGGCGAGTTCATCACCGACGTGCCGGACCGCTCCCGGCTGCGCCGGGGCCAGACGCCGCAGGCGTTCAAGCTCTCCACGATCCGCCGGGCCTACGAGGTCGCCTCGGGCGACCCGAACTTCCAGGCGACCGACGACTGCTCGGTCGTCCTGAAGTACCTTCCCGACGTGCCGATCTACGTCGTGGCCGGCGACGAGTACAACATGAAGGTCACGCAGCCGGTCGACGTCTTCATCGCGGACAAGCTGTTCCAGCTGGCCTCCACGGCGGCTCCGCAGCCCGCCGACGACGCCGCCTACCGCGAGCTGCTCACTGGCAAGACCCTGGTCGTCTTCGGCGGTTCGTACGGCATCGGCGCGGACATCGCGGCGCTCGCCGAGTCCTACGGCGCCACCGTCTACGCCCTGGGCCGCTCGACCACCGGCACCCACGTGGAGAACCCGGCCCACGTCGACGAGGCGCTCTCCAAGGCGTACTCCGAGACCGGCCGGGTCGACTACGTGATCAACACCGCCGGGGTGCTCCGCATCGGCAAGCTCGCCGAGACCGACAGCGCGACCATCCAGGAAGCGCTGAACGTCAACTACCTGGCCCCCGTGCAGATCGCCCGCGCCTCGTACAAGTACCTCGCCGAGACCAAGGGCCAGCTGCTGCTCTACACCTCCAGCAGCTACACCCGGGGCCGCGCCGAGTACAGCCTCTACTCCTCGACCAAGGCCGCCATGGTGAACCTCACCCAGGCGCTCTCGGACGAGTGGGCGGCCGACGGTGTGCGGGTGAACTGCGTGAACCCCGAGCGCACCGCCACCCCGATGCGCACCAAGGCGTTCGGCCAGGAGCCGGCGGGCACGCTGCTCTCCTCCGAGGCGGTCGCCAGGACCTCGCTCGACGTCCTGCTCTCCGAGCTGACCGGCCATGTCATCGACGTACGCCAGCAGGACCCGACCAAGGGCGCGTCCGAGGCGTCCGGCTTCGAGCAGGCCCTTGCCGCCGTCCTCGACCGTCAGGCCGATGTGTAATAATTCTGGATAATCGACTATTCGGACCCCTGTTGTCGCTTCGTTGCGAACCGCAGGGGTCCGAATTCGTGAAGCTCTGCCTTCACAATCCCCTCGTAACGTAAAGCAAGTCGGCACCCTCGGGAGCGGTACTTCGTGATTTCGAAAGCCATGCGCTTGGCTCGGGTGGGCAGCGGCTCGGAGCTGGCCGCAGCGCTCCTGATGGCTGTGGGATTCCCGTGCATAATGCTCGCGGCGATAATCCCCAACCTCTGGTTCTTTGCGGCGGCCGCCGCGGCCACTTACCTCGCGGACCGCTACCTGCACCATCGCGGGAGCTACCTGCTCAACCGGCTCACCGCCGTCCGGGCCGGGATCTCGATCCGCTTCCTGGTCCGACAGCTGCTGCTGATCCTCCTGCTGTCCCGCATGGGACTCGGTGAGGAGACGCTGTTCTACGTCACGGTTGCCTGCCTGCTGGCGTTCTACGGGCTCCAGGCGCCGCAGAGCGCGGTGGTCACCCTGATCCGGCTGCGCCGGAAGCTGCCGGTGGCCACTCGCAACGTGGACCTGGAGCGGCTGCGCGTTCCGGACGCCCCGCCGTCGCTCCTGATGAACCGCCCTGCGGAAAAGATGCTCCACCTGGACGTCTTCGCCGTCATCGGCGTGCTGATCGCGATCGAGACGGGTGTGGACGGCATCGCCTACGCGGGCTTCGCCGTCACGCTCGTCGCGGCCCTCGGGTACCTGCTGCTGCTCGTGCCGTACATCGGCCGGAAGCGGCGCGTGCCGTCCGCGGAGCAGACGCTGGCCGCGGTGGACACCTGGCTCGCCGAGTACCGGCCGACCGTGGTGCTGTACTTCTCCGGCTCCAAGGAGTCCGCCTACCAGGCCAACATGTGGCTGGAGACGATGGCGCAGCTCGGCGGGCGGCCGATGATCCTGCTGCGTGAGCGCAACATCCTGCCGCAGCTCGCCACCACCTCGGTGCCGGTGCTCTGCGTGCCCGGTGGTGTGCACCTGATGAACCTGGACCTCTCGTCGGTGCGGGTCGCGCTCTACGCGGCCAACGTCGGCAAGAACATCCACCTGCTCCGGGTGCCGACGATGAAGCACGTCTTCATCGGCCACGGCGACAGCGACAAGCTCGCCAGCGTCAACCCGTTCAGCAAGGTCTACGACGAGGTGTGGACCGCGGGCCGGGCCGGCCGCGACCGTTACGCGCTGGCCGACGTCGGAGTGCGCGACGAGGACATCGTGGAGGTGGGCCGTCCGCAGCTGGCCTCCATCCAGACGTGGACCGGTACGCAGAAGAACCCGATCCCGACCGTGCTGTACGCCCCCACCTGGGAGGGCTGGGACGACAACCCGGGCAACACCTCCCTGCTGCTGGCCGGCGAGAACATCGTCCGGCGGCTGCTGGAGGCCGAGCGGCCGGTCCGGTTGCTCTACAAGCCGCACCCCTTCACCGGCACCCGCAGTGCCAAGGCCAAGGCCGTCCATCTGCGCATCACCGCGATGATCGAGCAGGCCGCCGCCGAGCGCGCCACCGATCCCCGCTGGGCGGAGCAGGCCGCGGCGCTCAAGGGCGACCAGGCCGCGGCGCGGGCCGAGCTGGCCCGTATCGAGGCCCGGCTGGCCGAGCTGGAGGGCGGCGCGGGCGCCGGCCGCGACGAGGCGGAGACGTCCCGCGACTCGCTGGCCGACCCGGCGCGCGAGGCCGAGACGGCGCGGCTCAAGGACGAGTGGAACGCGGCGTCCTGGCGTGCGCGGGGCTGGTGGGAGCACCGGGTCATCACCGGTGCCCGGATGCGGCTGTACGACTGCTTCAACGAGTCGGACGCGATGGTCTCGGACATCTCCAGCGTGGTCTCCGACTTCATCGCGAGCGGCAAGCCGTACGCGGTCACCGACTCCGCCGAGCTGGGCGAGGAGGAGTTCCGTCGGCAGAACACGGCGGTCCGTGCCGCCGTGATCCTGTCCAACTCGGCGGCCGAGCTGGACGAGCTGCTCGCCGCGGTGACGGACCCGGCCGCGGACACCCGTGCGGAGGGCCGGCGCGAGCTCAAGAACTACCTGCTCGGCCCGGACGAGCCCACCTCGATCGTGCAGTTCGACAACGCGGTCAAGGCGCTCTCGGCCAAGTCCGAGGC
Organism: Streptomyces sp. NPDC001108; assembly: GCF_053598535.1. Taxonomy (NCBI): domain Bacteria; kingdom Bacillati; phylum Actinomycetota; class Actinomycetes; order Kitasatosporales; family Streptomycetaceae; genus Streptomyces; species Streptomyces sp. NPDC001108. The sequence goes on along the minus strand of NZ_JBSFKL010000004.1, from coordinate 270,307 downwards.
CCGGAACACCGGGGTCGCCAAGAGCCTCGGGGAGCCCGTGGGCGGCTGAGGATCGGCCATTCGCATTACGTGATCGCAGAAGGCCCGGCGCAACCCGCAAAAGGTTGTACCGGGCCTTTGTGATGAGTGTCACCATGTATTCATGTCACGGAAGACAACCGATGGAGACGGTCGACTGTCTTCTTTTTACGTGAGCCAGACCCGAATTCCCGACGTGACCGTGGTCGTCGGTGCGTATGAGGCGATGCCCTACCTCGTTCGTTGCCTCGAATCGGTGGAGGCGCAGACGATCGGCGCCGACCGGATTGAAATCGTCGCGGTCGACGACGGTTCCACCGATGGCACCGGTGAGTATCTGGAGGAATTCGCGGCGAGATCGAAAATCCGGACCAGAGTGGTCCGGCAGAAGAACTCCGGTGGCCCCAGTGGGCCGCGGAACGTGGGGCTCGGTCTCGCGCGCGGTCGCTACGTGTTCTTCCTGGACGCGGACGACTACTTCGGCGAGGAGGCCCTGGCCCGCATGGTGGCCATGGCGGACAAGGCCGGAACCGATGTGGTGCTCGGCAGGGTGGTCGGCGTGAACAGGGGAGCGCCGCAGTCGATGTGGGGCGCCACCGCGGAGCGCGTCGACGTCTACAACTCCAAGGTCATCTACACCCTGAGCGCGCAGAAGCTCTTCCGGCGCGAACTCCTGGAACGGCTCTCCTTGAGGTTCGACGAGAATCTCAGGACCGGTGAGGACGCCCTCTTCACGATGGAGGCGTATCTGCGGGGGTCCGGCGTCTCGGTCGTCGCCGATTACGTCTGCTATTACCTGGTGGGCCGCGACGACGGAAAGCACGTCACGAAGAGCGGCACCTATGAATGGCGCTTCGACTCGGTGCGCGCCATGATGGAGCTCATTCATCGCATCGAACCGCCGGGGCCCAAACGGGATTTCCTGATGGTCCGCCCCTTCACGGTCGGGATGCTCCAGCAGTTCGGCCCCGTCGTGCTGCGGGATTCCGAAGAGGTCCGGCGGCACAAGATGGAACTGGCGCGTCCGCTGATGGACGCGTACTGGCACAGCGGCGTGGCCCGGCTGATCAAGGTCCCGGAGCGGCTGCGGCTCGCCTGCGTGGCGTACGGCAGCCCGGACCTGCTGGTCGAGGTGGTCCGGTACGTCCGGGCGAAGAAGGTGCCGGACCTCGTCTGCTCGCCCGACGGCAGGACGCTCTACCTCGCGTACCCCCGCTTCCGCGACCGGGCGGCCGCGCTGCCCGACTTCCTGTACGAGGTCACCGTGCCCGACTGGCGCGGTGGCGAGCGCGTCGAGAGCCCGCGGGCCGCCGCCCGCCGTGCCTCGCTGTCCAGGAGGGTGGCGCGCCGGATGCGGCGCGACGCGAAGCGCTGGAAGGGGCGCCTGAATGTGGGGGAATGACCCCTTGTAAAGGGTGCGCGTTTCTGGGGGGTGAGTGCGGCGGATTCCCCGAATAACACATCGAATCTCAGTAAAGTCGATCGGACGTCGCGGATGCGACGGGTCCGACAGATCATCATGGGGACTGGTCAAGTGAAGGCTCTCGTACTGTCCGGAGGGGCCGGCACCCGCCTGCGTCCCATCACCCACACCTCGGCCAAGCAGTTGGTGCCGGTGGCGAACAAGCCCGTGCTGTTCTACGGGCTGGAGGCCATCGCGGAAGCCGGGATCACCGAGGTCGGCATCATCGTGGGTGACACGGCCGCGGAGATCCGGGAAGCCGTCGGCGACGGTTCCGCGCTCGGCATCGAGGTCACGTACATCCCGCAGGAGGAGCCGCTCGGGCTGGCCCACGCGGTGCTGATCGCCCGCGACTTCCTGGGCGACGACGACTTCGTCATGTACCTGGGTGACAACTTCATCGTCGGCGGGATCACCGGCCTGGTGGAGGAGTTCCGCTCGGACCGGCCGGACGCGCAGATCCTCCTGACGCGGGTGCCCAACCCGACCTCCTTCGGTGTCGCGGAGCTGGACGCCGCGGGCCGGGTGGTGGCGCTGGAGGAGAAGCCGAAGGAGCCCAAGAGCGATCTGGCGCTCGTCGGCGTCTACCTCTTCACCCCCGTGATCCACGAGGCGGTCCGCGCCATCGAGCCGTCCTGGCGCGGCGAGCTGGAGATCACCCACGCCATCCAGTGGCTGATCGACCAGAAGCGCGACGTGCGCTCCACCACGATCCACGGCTACTGGAAGGACACCGGCAACGTCACCGACATGCTGGAGGTCAACCGGACGGTCCTGGAGACCGTCGAGCCCACCCACGAGGGCGCCGAGGTCGACGCGGACAGCGAGATCATCGGCCGGGTGCGGATCGAGCCGGGCGCCCGGGTCAGCGGCAGCCGGATCGTCGGCCCCGCGATCATCGGCGCCGGTTCGGTGATCAGCGGTGCCTACGTCGGCCCCTTCACCTCGGTCTCGGAGAACGTCCGCATCGAGGACAGCGAGATCGAGTACTCCATCGTCCTGCGGGGCGCCTCCATCGTCGGTGTCCGCCGCGTCGAGGCATCGCTCATCGGCCATGACGTCGAAGTGACCCCCGCCCCCCGTTCCCCGTCCGCCCACCGACTCGTGCTCGGCGACCACAGCAAGGTGCAGATCTCCTCATGACCACGAACATCCTGGTGACCGGCGGTGCCGGCTTCATCGGCTCGCACTACGTCCGTACGGTGCTCGGCCCCGAGGGCCCCGGGGACGTCGCGGTCACCGTGCTCGACAAGCTCACCTACGCGGGAAATCCGGCCAACCTCGACGAGGTGCGCGAGCATCCCGGCTTCCGGTTCGTGCAGGGCGACATCTGCGACGCCGGGCTGGTCGCCAAGCTGATGGCCGAGCACGACCAGGTGGTGCACTTCGCCGCCGAGTCGCACGTGGACCGCTCCATCGACGGGGGCGCCGAGTTCGTCCGCACCAACGTCGTGGGCACGCACACCCTGATCCACGCCGCGCACCTGGCGGGCATCCGGACCTTCGTGCACATCTCCACCGACGAGGTGTACGGCTCGATCGACGAGGGCTCCTGGCCCGAGACCCACCCGCTGGCGCCGAACTCGCCGTACTCCGCGGCCAAGGCGTCCAGCGACCTGATCGCGCTCTCCTACCACCGCACCCACGGCCTCGACGTGCGGGTGACCCGCTGCTCCAACAACTACGGGCACCACCACTTCCCCGAGAAGGTCATCCCGCTCTTCGTCACCAACCTGCTGGACGGGAAGACGGTCCCGCTCTACGGCGACGGCGCCAACGTCCGCGACTGGCTGCACATCGACGACCACGTCCAGGGCATCGAGCTGGTCCGTACCCGGGGCCGGGCCGGCGAGGTCTACAACATCGGCGGCGGCACCGAGCTCTCCAACAAGGAGCTCACCCAGCTGCTGCTGGACGCCTGCGGCGCCGACTGGGACACCAGCGTCACCTACGTCGAGGACCGCAAGGGCCACGACCGCCGTTACTCGGTCGACTGCACCAAGATCCGCGCGGAGCTGGGCTACGAGCCCCGCAAGGACTTCCGCACCGGCCTCGCCGAGACGGTCCAGTGGTACCGCGACAACCGCGCCTGGTGGGAGCCGCTGAAGGAGAGGGCCGCCCTGTGAGCGCCGTCTGGCTGGTCACCGGCGCCGCCGGGATGCTGGGCCGGGACGTCCTGGCCCGGCTCGCCGCGGAGGACGTGACCGCGGTCGCCGCGGACCGCGCGGCCCTGGACGTCGCGGACGCGGACGCGGTGCGGGCCGCCTTCGAGGAGCACCGCCCCGCCGTCGTGGTGAACTGCGCCGCCTGGACCGCGGTCGACGACGCGGAGTCCCAGGAGGAGGCCGCGCTGCGGGTCAACGGCACGGGCCCCGAGGTCCTCGCCCGGGCCTGCCGCGAGCACGGCGCCGTACTCCTCCAGGTCTCCACCGACTACGTCTTCGCCGGCGACGCCGACAAGCCGTACGCCGAGGACGACCCGACCGGACCGCGCGGCGCCTACGGCCGCACCAAGCTCGCCGGCGAGCGGGCCGTGCTCGGCACCCTGCCGGAGACCGGCTACGTCGTCCGCACGGCCTGGCTGTACGGCGCGGGCGGCGGCAACTTCGTCCGGACGATGATCAGGCTGGAGGGCGTCAAGCAGACCCTCGACGTGGTGGACGACCAGCGCGGCCAGCCCACCTGGACGGTCGACCTGGCCGACCGGCTGGTCCGGCTCGGGCAGGCCGCCCTCGCGGGCACCGCGCCCGCCGGCGTCTACCACGGCACCAGCGGCGGCGAGACGACCTGGTTCGGCTTCACCCGGGAGATCTTCCGGCTGCTTGGCACCGACCCGGAGCGGGTCCGCCCCACCACCAGCGCGGCCTTCGTCCGGCCGGCGCCCCGGCCCGCGTACAGCGTGCTGGGCCACGACCGCTGGGCCGCGGCCGGAATCGAACCGGTCCGGGACTGGCGGGAGGCGCTGACGGAGGCGTTCCCGGCGCTGCTCGCGGCGGAACGCCCCTGAGTGCGGAGCATCGACCGACCGGCCCACACGAAAGAGACACAACACGGATTTACCTATTGACGAATGCTCAGGTCGTGAAGTGGTCATGAGATAACTTCGCGGGACACCAAGTCATTTTGGTTTCTGCGAAGGGCCGCTCCACGTGAACCGCCATGACTTCCTTCGTCATCTGCACCGTGTCTACCGCCCCCGGAACTATCTGGAGATCGGGGTCAACGACGGCAGAAGCCTGGCCCTTTCACGGGTTCCTTCCGTCGCCGTCGACCCCGCTTTCCGGGTGGTGACCGCCATCAGCTGCGACGTCCACCTGATCAGGGCGACGAGCGACGACTTCTTCGCCCGCGCGGATCCGTTGATCCATCTGCGCACCGGCCGCAACCCGTTCCGCGCCCTCGCCCGTCGCGACGCGTTCGGTCTGTTCGGCGGGGACCCGAAGGTGGAACTGTCGTTCATCGACGGGATACACCTCTTCGAATACGCCCTGCGCGATTTCATGAACGTCGAGCGGCATTCCCGCTGGTCGAGCGTGATCGTGCTGGACGACATGCTGCCGCGCGACGTGGACGAGGCCGCCCGCGAGCGGCACACGAAGTACTGGACCGGCGACGTGTACAAGCTGGTGCGGGTGCTGCGCCGCCACCGGCCCGATCTGCTGGTCGTCGAGGTGGACACGGAGCCGACCGGCGTGGTCGTCGTGTTCGGCGCCGACCCGGCGGACACCACCCTGAGGAACGCGTACGAGCGGATCGTCGACGAGTACGTCGTCCCCGACCCGCAGGACGTGCCCGAGGAGGTGCTGGGCCGGAAGAGCGCCGTACGGCCCGAGGCGCTGCTCCGCGCCGAATTCTGGCCGGCCCTCGTCCGGGCACGCGATCTGCGCCGCCCGCGCTCCGCGTTCACCTCCCTGCGCCCGCGCATCGAGCGGGTGACCGGCTGACACCGGCCGTACGCCGAAGCCCCGCGGGCCGTCCCGCGGGGCTTCGGCGTACTGTCCGGGGCTCAGCCGCGGGCGCGCAGCAGCGCGTAGTACTCCTGGCAGGTCGCGTACGTGGGCAGCAGGCCCGTCCGCTCGGCCTCGGCCAGCGAGGGGGCCGCCGCGTCCTTGTCGGACAGGAGCGGGGTGATGTCCGACGGCCATTCGATGCCCAGGTCGGGGTCGAGCGGGTGGAGGCCGTGCTCGCGGGTGGGCGCGTAGCCCTCGGAGCAGAGATAGGCCACCGAGGCGTCGTCGGTCAGCGCCATGAAGGCGTGGCCGAGCCCCTCGGCAAGGTAGACGGAGCGGTGGTCGACGTCGTCGAGCCGGACGGCCTCCCACCGCTTGTACGTGGGGGAGCCGACCCGGATGTCCACGATGACGTCGAGCACCGCACCGCGCACGCACTTGACGTACTTCGCCTGGCTCGGCGGCACGTCGGCGAAGTGCACCCCGCGCAGCGTGCCCCGGCTGGAGACGGAGAAGTTGGCCTGCGCCAGCCGCAGCGTGTGCCCGACGGCCTCCTCCAGCTCCGCGGCCCTGAACCACTCGTGGAAGCTGCCGCGGCTGTCCGGGAAGACCTTGGGCTCATGCACCCAGGCTCCGTCGATGGAGAGCTGCCGCATGCGATCACGTCCTTGTTCTGTGTTCTGGTGCTGATGTGGGGTACGGGGGAGGGGCGGCGCTCAGCCGGTGAACCGGGCGGCCAGCCGCCGGACCTTCTTGCGCCCCGCAGGGGGGAGCCGGCGCACGACCGGGCCGCCGACGGCGCGCAGCGCACGGCGCAGGGCGGCCCTGCGGCGCTTGGCGGCCACGTCCGCCATGAGGGCCGCGGGGATCTCGGGCAGCCCCGGGTCCACCTTGAGCCGGCCGTCCCCGGTGACCGTGACGGCACAGAGGTCGAGCGCGGGGCGCTTCTCGCCGTCCAGCCGGACGGCGAGCTTCCAGGACCCCGCCGTCACGCCGGGCGCGCGGCCGGGCACGTCGATGTGGGCCCGGCCCCCGGTGGGGCGCAGCGAGGTCCGCAGCGTGTGCGCCGCCGCGCCGGAGTCGTCGGCGGGGCTCAGGACCAGCTCGACGTCGGAGGAGGCGGTCGCCGCGGTGGTGAGCAGGTCCAGCCGGAGCTCGTTGCCGCGCCCGGCGGCCCGCATCACCGGCCGGTCGGCCAGGTAGGTGGCGAGCGTCTTGCTGCGCCGGGCGACATCGAGCGTGAGGTTGCCGAACGGATCGGTGAAGTACGGGATGACGGCGCGGGCCGGTGAGCCCAGCGAGGCGGGCAGGCAGGCGGCGTCCACCTCCGGAGCGCGGTCGGCGCCCAGCCGGGCCTTGCGGACCAGGCCGAGGCCGCGCAGCGGCACCCAGAGGTCCCAGAAGCCGCGTCCGAGCCGGCCGCGGCCCTTGACCGCCTCCGGGGAGACCCGGCCGCTGCCGTGCAGGACCACTTCGCAGGCCCCGTCGCCGAGATCCTCGATCCGCCGGGTGAACGTCGACGGGCACGGCCACTCGACGGCCGTCTCACGGTTGCGCACGGACATCTCGGCGGAGAAGGAGCCGAGGTCGTCGGTGACGTCGAGGAGCTCGGCCCCGGCCGCCTGCGCGCCCTCGTTGTCCGGGTGCAGGAAGTAGCGGTCGCCCCGGCGCAGCAGCTTCACCGGCTCCTCGTCCTCGCCCCGGACCAGCCGGGCGGTGACGGTGATGGCGGCGCTGCCGTCGGGCTGCCAGGCGAACTCCTCCAGCCGGGCCGCGGCCTTGACGGAGCCGGCGAACCGGGCGATCCGCAGCAGCCCCTCCCGGTCGTCGGCGCGCAGCAGGTCGGAGCGGAGCCGCAGCAGCGGGCCGAGCCCGTCGTGCACGCCGTCGCCCATGTACTCAAGCGCCAGCGGCCGGATCGCGTCGCACATCTCGGCGAAGAACGCGGGCTGGTACTTGACCACCGCGGGTTCGCTGAGCCTGCTGAGCATCTCGACCCGGTAGAAGCGGCGCAGCAGCAGGTCGCGGAAGTCGCCCGGCTCGGTGTTGGCCATCACCACGTCCAGGACCTCGCGAAGGTTCCCGTAGTAGGCGGCGGGGACGATCCTGGTGGAACCCGCGTTCTTGCCGTCGTCGCGGCGGGAGTAGTAGTAGCAGGTGTAGTCGCCCAGGATGGAGACGACCTCCGCCGGGAAGTACGCCTCCATCATGTAGAGCTGGTCCTCCAGGCGGCGCTTCCCCTCGGGGTAGGCGATGCCGTTCTTCCGGAGGAACTCCGTGCGGAACATCTTGTGCGGGGTGAGGCTGTCGTACAGCGGCGCGTCGTGCAGCGTGCACTTCTCGCGGTTCTGCTTGAACACCCCGTGCGGGACGCCGCGGAAGTTGCTGGCCACCTTGCCGATGACGATGTCGGAGCCGTTGCGCCGCCCCATCTCGTACAGCCGCCGCAGGGCGTCGGGGGCGAGGTGGTCGTCCTGGTCGACGAACTGGATGTACTCGCCCTTGGCCTCGCCCACGCCGATGTTGCGGGGCTTCCCCGGCCAGCCGGAATTCGGGATGGTGATGACGCGGAAATGAGGGTGCTCCCCGGCCAGCTTCTCCAGCCGCTCGCGCGTGTCGTCGGTCGAGCCGTCGTTGACGAAGAGGACTTCGAATTCCTCCGCCGGGAGGGTCTGCCGCAGAAGCGAGTCGATGCAGGGGGTGATGTATTCCCCCGGGTTGTACACAGGAATGACGACACTTACTTTGACTGGCATTGCTGCGGTCCCATGTCTGTAGAAGTCCCTCTGGCGGCGTTCGATACGGGGTCCATGCCGCTGGAAACGGGCATGGCGCGTCGCCCGCCGTGCACCCTATCGGCTGTTAGATGATCCGGACGCCCCAATGGTTGCCTGTACGGACAGTTGTGATTTGGCCATATGTGAACCGGCGTCCAACAGATGTTCGCCGGGCGGCCGTCCGAGGTCGGGGCAGGTTAAGAACAGGTATTTTGATATTCACGATTCCTTCGCATCGGCGGGGCAACGGTGTGCCGGTCCGGTACGTCCGCGTGCGGAGAGGGTGGACGGGGCGGTCCACCGGTGGGACCCGGGCCGGCGGGAGGGGTCCAGGGGGCGGAACACCCGAGCGCCCCCGCCCCGGCTCGCGTAGATTGCGTGGGCCGGAGCGGCCGAAACATTTGGGGATGGACGTGTCAGGGGCAAGGCAGGGCGTCACGGAGGCCCGCAGGATCGTGGTCAAGGTCGGTTCCTCCTCCCTCACCACCGCGGCGGGCGGCCTCGACGCCGACCGCGTCGACGCGCTCGTCGACGTACTGGCCAAGGTGCGCAGCGGCGGGGAACGCGAGATCGTGCTGGTCTCCAGCGGCGCCATCGCGGCCGGGCTCGCCCCGCTCGGCCTGCTGCGCCGCCCCAAGGACCTGGCCAGGCAGCAGGCCGCCGCCAGCGTCGGCCAGGGGCTCCTCGTGGCCCGCTACACCGCCTCCTTCGCGCGGTACGGCGTACGGGTCGGCCAGGTGCTCCTCACCAGCAACGACACCAGCCGCCGCGCCCACTACCGCAACGCCTGCCGCACCCTCGACCAGCTCCTGGACATGGGCGCGCTCCCGGTCGTCAACGAGAACGACACCGTGGCCACGGACGAGATCCGGTTCGGCGACAACGACCGGCTCGCCGCGCTCGTCGCCCACCTCGTCCGCGCCGACCTGCTGGTCCTCCTCTCCGACGTGGACGGCCTCTACGACGGCGACCCCAGCACCCCGGGCACCTCGCGGATCGCCGAGGTGGCCGGCCCCGAGGACCTGGCGGGCGTCGTCATCGGCAGCGCCGGGAAGGCGGGGGTCGGCACCGGAGGCATGGTCACCAAGGTCGAGGCCGCCCGGATCGCCACGGCCGCCGGGGTCCCCGTCGTCCTCACCTCGGCCAGCCGGGCCGCCGACGCCCTCGCGGGCCGTGACACCGGTACGTACTTCCACCGCACCGGACGCCGCTCGGCCGACCGGCTCCTCTGGCTTGCCCACGCCTCCACCCCGCAGGGCTCGCTGACCCTGGACGACGGCGCCGTGGCCGCGGTCGTCGAGCGCCACAGCTCGCTGCTGCCCGCGGGGATCGCCTCCGTCGAGGGCGAGTTCACCGCCGGCGACCCGGTGGAGCTGCGCGACCTCGAAGGCCGTCCGGTGGCCCGCGGGCTCGTCAACTTCGACGCCAAGGAGATCCCGCAGCTGCTCGGCCGCTCCACCCGCGATCTGGCGCGGGAGCTCGGCCCGGCCTACGAACGCGAGATCGTACACAGGGACGATCTGGTCGTCCTGGACCGCTGAAGTCCGCCCGGAGACACCCTGAATCGGCTGAAAGTCCAGCCTCGGGACGGAGACCTTCACGAAAACCGCCCCATTTCCCGCCGCGGACTGGTCAACTCTGTAGTGGGGAACAGCGGGGTTACAGCACAGCGAACGCATTCACAGGAGGCCGCCGGTGAGACGAGCGCGCCCGGGGGCGGCGCCCCGAGGAACGAGTGGCCGGGCCCTGACCAGCGTCGGAACGGGGGCCGACTACGACGGGAGCCGGACGGCGGACCGGGCCGACGACGGCCGGGCCACCGCGCCCGAGCGGACGGCGAGGGAGGAGCGCACCCCGTCGAAGCTGTGGCACATCACGCTCAGCGTCTCGGGGGACGCCACGCCGCTGAAGGAGGTCAGGCGCGGACTCGAACAGCTCGCGCACGACCACCCCTTCCTGCTGACCAGCAGGTACGCCGACGACCACGCGGAGATCCGCTACTGGGAGGAGGCCCGGGACCTGCACGACGCGGCGGCCGTGGCCCTGCGGCTGTGGGGCGAGCACCGCTCCACGGCCAGACTCCCGCCCTGGAAGATCGTCGGCCTGGAGGTCATCGACCGCGAGACGTACCACCAGCGCGTCGCCGAGGGGTACGGGCCGCCCCCGGCCGCCCCGGTCGGCGTGCATCCCTACTGAGCGCCGGGGCCGTCGGCGGGGAGTCGTCTCGCATCACGGGATACGCGCCGGATGCCCGCAGTGGGCGCACTACCCTGCGGGCATGACCACGCTCTCGCCGTACGACAACATGTCCCCGGTCGCTCAGGCCGCCTACCGGGCCCGCGCCGCCGCCGCCGACATCGCGCCACTGCCGCGCGCGGCGAAGGACGACGCACTGCTCGCGATCGCGGACGCGCTGGAGGTGCGGACCGCCGAGATCGTCGAGGCCAACGCCGAGGACGTCGCCCGCGCCCGCGAGGCCGGCACCAGCGAGTCGATCATCGACCGGCTCACCCTCACCCCGGAGCGCATCCGCGCCATCGCCGCCGACGTGCGCCACGTGGCGGCGCTGCCCGACCCGGTCGGCGAGGTCGTCCGCGGCTCGACCCTCCCCAACGGCATCGACCTGCGGCAGGTGCGGGTACCGCTCGGCGTGGTCGGCATCATCTACGAGGCCCGGCCCAATGTGACGGTCGACGCCGCCGCGCTCTGCCTGAAGTCCGGCAACGCGGTCCTGCTGCGGGGTTCCTCCTCCGCGTACTCCTCCAACACCGCCCTCGTCCGGGTACTGCGCGACGCGGTCGGCGGCGCCGGGCTCCCGGCCGACGCGGTGCAGCTGGTCCCGGGCGAGAGCCGCGAATCGGTGCGGGAGCTGATGCGCGCCCGCGGTCTCGTCGACGTCCTCATCCCGCGCGGCGGCGCCTCGCTGATCCGCACCGTCGTCGAGGAGTCCACCGTTCCGGTCATCGAGACCGGAACCGGCAACTGCCACGTCTACGTGGACGCCGAGGCCGACCTCGACATGGCCGTGGACATCCTGATCAACTCCAAGGCGCAGCGCCCGAGCGTCTGCAACGCCGCCGAGACGCTCCTGGTCCACCAGGACATCGCCGACCGGTTCCTGCCCCGCGCCCTGGACGCGCTGGCCGACGCCGGAGTGACGGTCCACGCCGACGCGCGGGTCCGTGCCCACGCCGAGGGCTCCAAGGCCACGGTGGTGGAGGCGGTGCCGGAGGACTGGGAGACCGAGTACCTCTCGTACGACATCGCCGCCGCCGTCGTCGACTCGCTGGACGCCGCCGTCGCGCACATCCGGCTCTGGTCCTCCGGCCACACCGAGGCGATCGTGACCACATCCCAGGCCGCGGCCCGCCGCTTCACCCAGTTGGTCGACTCCACGACGGTGGCGGTCAACGCCTCCACCCGCTTCACCGACGGCGGCCAGTTCGGCTTCGGCGCCGAGATCGGCATCTCCACGCAGAAGCTGCACGCCAGGGGCCCGATGGGGCTGCCGGAGCTCACCTCGACCAAGTACATCGTCACCGGCGACGGACACGTGCGGTGACGATCCGGGCACGGTGAATGTCGCGGGCTCCCTGCCCAGAACGACCCGGCGGGTCTAGTCTGGAGACGTGCCGGACGACGTGGGGGGCGGGCCGTTCCCGGACGGCTGGGAGCCCGACGACGACCGCGGGGGCGCGGACGAGGACTTCGCCTCCGTGGTGTTCGACGAGGACTTCGTACGGGCCGCCGAGATCCATGAGCCGACCGCCGTCGAGCGGCTGCTGGCGGCGGCCCAGGCGCGCGCCGAGGCCGAGGCCGCCCGCGCGGCGTCGCGCGGCGGCCCCCTGGACGACGACCTCCCCGACGAGGGGTACGGCTCCGGCGGGTACGCGCGCCATCCCAAGGGCGACCCCCCGGAGCTGGACGACGACGGGTACGACGACGGCCCCTACGGGCGGCACGGCGGCGGTCTGCGGCCGTACCGGGGCGCCGCACGCTGGCACCGGCCGGTGGCCTGGCTGCTTGCGGTGCTGATGGGCATCGGGATGGTCGCGCTGGCCTTCGGCGCCGTCTACCGGAACAACTCGGGCGGCCGCCAGGACCCCGCTCCGCCACCCGCCACGACGGGGGTGGACACCGCTCCGGGCACCGCCCCGCGGAGTTCGCCGGAATATCCGCGCCCCACGGCGTCCGTGGCCCCGGGGACCGGCTGAGCCGTACCGGCGGCCGTCCGCGGTCCGGCCCGCCTCCACCGTTCTCCACGCTCGCGTCCGTGGTTCTTCACGGTCCTCCGTGGTTCCTCGGCGACCGGGCGTTTACCCAGGCCCCGATCGACCTACCCTGAAAGTGTGGCCCCTTTCGCCGAGAGGGCTCCTCAGCCGTCCGTCGTACGCGTAGCCGGGCGGCGCCATGCGCATTCATGACGGGCAGGCCCTGTCCGAGGCCGCTCGGCCGGGGCGGAGCGAAGCGTTCCGGCCGTGGTCGGTGACGTGGAGTCGGGAGAAGTCATGGCAGACCGCGGAGAACCACCGGATGGGCCCGGCAACCCTGCGGGAGGCGGTGACGACGAGTACCGGTCACTGGTCTTCGACGAGTCGTTCGTCCGCGCCGCCCGGCTGCGCGAGTTCTCCGCCCAGGAGCGCATGGAGGACCATGCTCCCGCCGTGCGCAGCCTGCCGTCCCGGCGCTGGCGTACCGGTCCCAGGGCTGCCGTCGTCCTGGTCCTCCTGATCGCGCTGGCCTTCGGCACCGCCGTCTTCATGGGGCTGAGCAGGCCCTACCAGGCATCCTCCGCCCGCCCGGCCGAGCCGCTCAGATCGACCGTGATCCCCCTCGCGCCCCGGGGCACCGTGCCGGGCGGCACCCCCGCCTCGCTCCTCGCCAGGAGCCCCGCCGCGCAGTTCGACACCGGCGCCGACGGCATCAACCTGCCTCCGGCCGGCCCGACGGACAACTTCTCCGAGAGCCAGGTGATGGCGGCCCTGAACACCGCCAAGGAGTACCTCGTCGCCTCCTCGCTCGACCCCGACGTCCTCACCGGAGCCCAGGTGCGCCCCGTGGAGATGCTGCTGGACCCGGGCCAGACCGCCCAGTTCGAGCGGAGCGTGGACCGGCCGAAGGACGACGGCGCGCACGCCACCGCCGGGTGGCTGGTGCGGTTCGACCCCGCGAAGGTGGCGCTGGCCGCTCCGGACGTGAAGGTCCGGGGAACGCTGAAGTACCGGGAGGAGGGCGCCAACACGCTGCAGGTGACCTCGGACCACACCTTCACCTACACCCTGCGCCCGGCCGCCGGAGGCCCCCACCGGACGGGTGACGCCTCCCTCTTCACCGTGCGGCGCGAGCTGACCTTCCGCTTCGACCAGGAGGACCTGCGACTGCACCGGTTGGAGGTGCGCGCCAGCTACGTCGAGGCCGGACCGCAGGCCTGCCCGGCGGACACCACCGGCGCGCTCCGCCCCCTGCTCGCCGGGCAGCATGCCGCCCCCCGAGGCCCCGCGGGCACCGACCCCTACGCGACGGGCCGGTCCGCGGCGGCGCTCTGCGGCACCCTGTCGTTCAGCTCCCGCTAGCCCCCGGCCCCTCGGTGTCCCCCGGCTCCTGGGGCCGGGCCGAGTCCGACGACCCGTCGGCGGCACCGTCCTTGCCCGCCGGGCCCCGGCCCTGGCCGGTGAACCTGTCGCGGAGCTTGCCGCCCAGGTCGCCGGCGCCCCCGGCTATGTCGCCGACCAGCTTCATCAGCGGGTCCTTGCTGGAACGCACCGTGTCCGCGTAATGGGCCGCGGACTCACGGAAGGAGTCGGTCACCGAGGTGTCCTTGTCCTCCTCGCGCCGCGGGTAGTGGCCGTCCATGATCCGCTGGTAGTCACGGGTCTCGGACCACTTCTTCAGCTCTGCGGCGCGCACCGTGGTGAAGGGGTGCGAGCGGGGCAGCAGGTTGAGGATCTTGAGCACCGAGTCGCGCAGATCGCCGCCCTTCTCGTACTCGTCCGCCTGGGCGAGGAAGGCGTCCACGTTCATCTCGTGCAGATGGTTGCCGCCCGCGATCTTCATCAGACCGCGCATCGACGCCTGGATGTCCTGGCCGACGAGGAGCCCGGCCCGGTCCGCTGACAGCTCGGACTTGCGGAACCACTCGCGCAGCGCCGTCACGATCGCCATGATCGCTACGTTGCCGAGCGGGATCCAGGCGACCTTCACCGCGATGCTGGTGAGGAAGAGGAGGATCGTGCGGTACACCGCGTGCCCGGAGAGCGCGTGCCCCACCTCGTGGCCGATGACGGCCCGCATCTCCTCCTCGTCGAGCAGTTCGACCAGCCCGGTCGTCACCACGATGATCGGCTCGTCGAGGCCGATGCACATGGCGTTGGGCCGCGGGTCCTGGGTGACGTACATCGGCGGGACCTTCTCCAGGTCCAGGATGTAACAGGCGTCGCGCAGCATGTCGTTGAGGTGGGTGAACTGGGCGTCGCTCACCCGGACGGAGTCGGAGAGGAAGAGCAACCGCAGACTGCGCTCGGGCAGCAGACCGCTCAGCGTCTTGAACACGGTGTCGAAGCCGCTCAGCTTGCGCAGAGCCACCAGGGCGGAGCGGTCCGCCGGGTGTTCGTAGGCACGGGACGAGATGTCCGGGAACCGCCGCCGCTGCCTGCTCGGCACGTTCTCATGGCTCTCGTGGCTGCGTTCGGTCATGAATGGGCCCCCTTTTCGTACACGATGTCGCTCGCCCCCTGACACAGCCCAGCGTAGGTGCTGGGGCTACGGTGTGCGGGGGGCTGTGGATAACTGAGGAGACGCCCGACATGCCGCACACCGTTGCTCTGCTCGCCGCTGCTTCCGGGGCGCAAGGACCCGGCGGCACGCTCCGTGTCGCGCTGCTCGTCTCGATCGTCGGGGCCGTGCTGCTCGCCTGGTTCCTGCTCCGCGGATACCGCAACAACGACGACAACGACTGAGTCGGCGTGAGCGTGCCCGGGGCGCACGCATACGATGTGCGCGACGTCTTCCTTCCGACTCCCGATCGATAGGTCCTGCCGAAGATGAGCCTCACGAGCACCGCGCACCAGCTGGTCACCCTCGCCTCCGAAGGCGGCGAGCACGGTGGCAACCACGAAAGCCTCAACCCGCTTCTCACCGGGGGCGGTGCGTTCGTCGCGCTGCTGCTCCTGCTCTGGATCACCACGCGCTTCAACCGCGACCGCTGAGGCGGAGGCGTACAGCTGTGCCAGTAGGCTCTGCACGCATGGGAGAGCAGGAAGTGCCTACCGGCCGCGTGAAGCGCCGACTCGGCGTGATGGGCGGGACGTTTGACCCGATCCATCATGGACACCTGGTGGCGGCCAGCGAAGTGGCCGCCCAGTTCCACCTCGACGAGGTGGTCTTCGTCCCGACCGGGCAGCCGTGGCAGAAGAGCCACAAGCACGTCTCCCCGGCCGAGGACCGCTATCTGATGACGGTCATCGCGACCGCGTCCAACCCGCAGTTCTCGGTCAGCCGGAGCGACATCGACCGCAGCGGCCCCACGTACACCATCGATACGCTGCGGGACCTGCGCGCCCTCCACGACGACGCGGACCTCTTCTTCATCACCGGCGCCGACGCGCTCTCCCAGATCCTCACCTGGCGGGACGCGGACGAGCTGTTCTCGCTCGCCCACTTCATCGGCGTGACACGGCCCGGGCACGTGCTCACGGACGCCGGACTGCCGGCGGGCGGGGTCTCCCTGGTGGAGGTTCCCGCGCTCGCGATCTCGTCCACGGACTGCCGTGAGAGGGTCGCGCAGGGGGAGCCGGTCTGGTACCTGGTGCCGGACGGCGTGGTCCGTTACATCGACAAGCGCCAGCTGTACCGCGGCGAATGAGCGAGGCAGAGGGGCACCGGTGAACGACCGACAGAATCCGTACGATCCGTACTATCAGCAGCCGCAGATCGTCGGTTACGACGAGTACGGGCAGCCGGTGTACCAGCAGCCGCAGCACGAACAGCCGCATCAGCAGTACGACCCGTACGGCGGACAGCAGCAGTCGCAGCAGACCGGTCAGGGTTACGGCTACGACCCGTACGCCCAGCCCCAGCAGAGCCAGCAGCCCCAGCCCGCACAGCCGCAGGCGTACGACCCGTACGGGCAGCAGCCGCAGCAGCAGGGGTACGGCGGGTACGACGGTTACGGCTACGACACCGGGCAGCAGCCGGCCGCGGTCGACACCACCCAGCAGTGGAACATCCCGCAGCAGGCCGCCGCTCCGCCCGTTCCCCCCGCCCCGCCCGAGCCCGCACCGGCCCCGCGGCCCGCGCCGGAGTCCGGGCCGGGGCCGGACGACGGCGCGGACCCCGACCCGGCCGTCCCCGGACAGCGCAGGGCCGACCGCGACTACCGCACCGAGCAGTTCTCCTTCATCGAGGAGCCCGACGAGGACTCCGAAGACGTCATCGACTGGCTGAAGTTCACCGAGAGCCGGAGCGAGCGGCGCGAGGAGGCCCGGCGTCGCGGCCGCAACCGCATGGTCGCGCTCATAGTCGTGGTGGCCCTGCTGGTGGTCGGCGGGATCGGCTACCTCTGGTCGGCCGGAATGATCCCCGGCCTGTCCGACACGGACAAGGACACCACGGCGTCGACGGGCCCGCAGAAGCGGGACGTCATCGTGGTCCACCTGCACAACACCAAGAAGGGCGGCACCTCCACGGCGCTGCTCGTCGACAATGTGACGACCAAGCAGGGCACCACCGTCCTGCTCCCCAACTCGCTCGCGGTGGCCGACGAGGACGGTGTCGGCACCACCCTCGGCAAGTCCGTCGACGCCGACGGCACCACCGGCACCCGCGAATCCCTCGGCAACCTCCTCGGCACCGACATCACGGGCACCTGGCGCCTCGACACCCCGTACCTGGAGACCCTGGTCGACCTGGTCGGCAACATCGAGGTCGACACCGACACCGACGTACCGGACACCAAGAAGGGCGCCTCCCCGCTCGTGAACAAGGGCGAGGCGCAGACGCTGAGCGGCCAGATGGCCGTCGCCTACGCCACCTACCGGGGGCCGGGCGAGGCCGAGGCCAAGCAGCTCACCCGGTTCGGGGCGGTCATGCGCGGCGTGCTGCGGAAGGTCTCGGACGATCCGAAGGCCGCCACGGTCACCGTGCAGACGCTGGGACAGATCCTCGACCCGTCGCTCCCCGAGAAGGACCTGGGCGCCTCGCTCGCGAAGCTCGCCCAGCACGCCAAGCTCGGGGACTACAAGACGACCCTGCTGCCGGTGCAGGCGGACGGATCGCTCACCGACGAGGCCACCGAGGACGTCGTCAAGAACATCCTGGGCGGCTCGGTCAAGGCTCCGGCGGCCGACGCGGCCGTGCGGGTCGGCGTCAAGAACGGCACCGGGGACCAGGAGGCGCTGGGCTCCGCCCGGGTCAAGCTGATCAACGGCGGCTACACCTTCGTCAGCGGCGGCTCGTCCACGGCCACGCCCCTGTCCGAGGTCGTCTACCGGGCCGCGGGGGACAAGGAGAAGGCGGCACAGGTCGCCGCGACCCTGGGACTGCCGGACAGCGCGGTGAAGCAGGGCAAGCCCGCCGCCAACGCGGACGTGTCCGTACTGCTCGGCCAGGACTACAAGATCAAGTGAGCCGTGCCCGGCCGCCCGGACCCCGCCGGTCCGGGCGGCCGGCCGTCACTGCGGTCGCTGTCGGTGGTCCGTGAGACCCTAAGGACAGACCCCGCGATCCCTGGCGGGCGCGCGACGACGGCTACGGCGCCTCGCGGCGTTGTCGGAACGTCCGCACACTTCCGGTGTGCGGACGGCCCCTCCGCCCCGCGACGCACCGCGTCCGACGCCGCGCGCCGATCCGCCACGGATGACGGGACAGCCCTTAGAGGCCGACCTGACCTCCGACGAAAGCCTGCATGTGACCGCCACGGACCGCTCCATCGAGCTCATCACCGCCGCCGCCCAGGCGGCCGCCGACCGGCTCGCGCACGACATCATCGCGTACGACGTCAGCGACGTGCTGTCGATCACGGACGCCTTCCTGCTCGCCTCGGCCCCCAACGACCGCCAGGTCAAGTCGATCGTCGACGAGATCGAGGAGCGGCTCCAGAAGGAGCTGGGCGCCAAGCCGGTGCGCCGCGAGGGCGACCGCGACGCCCGCTGGATCCTTCTCGACTACGTCGACATCGTCATCCACGTCCAGCACAGCGAGGAGCGGGTCTTCTACGCGCTGGAGCGCCTCTGGAAGGACTGCCCCGAGATCGCGCTTCCCGAGGACGCCGTCAAGACCCGCGGCAAGGCCGAGGAGCACGCCAGGCTCACCGGCGGCACGGAAGGTGAGCAGAGCTGAACAGCAGCGGAAGCGGCAGGGGCCGCAGGATCGTTCTCTGGCGCCACGGTCAGACGGCCTGGAACCTGGAGCACAGGTTCCAGGGGTCCACGGACATCGCGCTCACCGAGACCGGAGTCGGGCAGGCCCGCCGGGCCGCCCGGCTGCTCGCCTCGCTGAGGCCCGACGCGATCGTCGCCTCCGACCTCCAGCGGGCGGCGGACACGGCGGCCCAGCTCGCCGTGCTCACCGGCCTGGAGGTAGCGCACGACGCGGGCCTGCGGGAAACGTACGCGGGCGCCTGGCAGGGGCTCACCCACGAGGAGATCGTCGCGCGCTACGGCGAGCAGTACGCCGCGTGGAAGCGCGGCGAGCCGGTGCGGCGCGGGGGCGGCGAGCTGGAGACCGAGGTCGCCGACCGGGCCGCCCCGGTCGTGCTGGGCCACGCCGACAAGCTGCCGGAGAACGGCACGCTGGTCGTGGTCAGCCACGGGGGCACCATCCGCACCACCATCGGCCGGCTCCTGGGCCTGGAGGCGCACCACTGGGAAGGGCTCGGCGGTCTCTCCAACTGCTGCTGGTCGGTCCTGGGCGAGGGCGCGCGGGGCTGGCGCCTGCTGGAGCACAACGCCGGCACGCTGCCGGAGCCGGTGCTCGGCGACGACACCTGAGCCCCGCCGCACGGGCCGGACCGGACCCGGTCCGGCCGGGAGACCGGGGCCCACCGGCCGGATTTCACTTTCCGGCAGGTCACAGGCTAAAGTTCTTCTTGTTCGCAGCGCGGGAGCGCAGAGAAAGACCGCGAATGACGGGGCTATAGCTCAGTTGGTAGAGCGCCTGCATGGCATGCAGGAGGTCAGGAGTTCAATTCTCCTTAGCTCCACAGTCAAGATCCCGTCCCCGACAGGGGGCGGGATCTTCTGCATCCCCGGAGTGCTCGCCGCGCCGACCGGCCCCGGTGGTCCCGTACCCCGCCGGACGTCCGCCCCGGGCTCAGGCTCTGCGGCGGCTCCGCAGCACGGCCATCCGCTCCCGGCTGTCCGCGTCCGCCGGGGTGTACGCCACGATCCGGCACTCCGGCATCCCGTTGATGGACAACGACACCGAGGTCATCCGGATGTCCCCGGCCACCGCCCGGTGCCGGAAGACCTTCACCCGTGGCCCCGGCGGCGTGACGTCTCCGCTGCGCCACAGCTCCGCGAAGTACGGGCTGGCGGCCGAGAGCCGCTCGACGAACGACTCCCAGGCCGGTTCCCCCATGTGGCGCCCGTACGCGCCGCGCAGGGTCGCCACCATGATCGGCAGCTCCCGGGACCGGTGGACGACGGGGCAGCCCTCCTCGGAGACCGTGAACAGCGTCCACAGCACATTGCGCACCCGCGCCCCGATAGCGACCGTTTCCGGGACCGCGAAGAGGTCGAGGTAGGCGGGATTGGTGGCCAGGACGTCGTAGCGGGAGTTGTAGACCACGGCGGGATGCGGGTCGAGCGCGTCGATGATGCCCTGGATCTCCGGCCCCACCTCGATGACGTCGGACTGCCGGTCGGGCGCGTGGGCCACCTCCGCCAGGTGGTAGAGGTGCTCGCGCTCCGAGGGATCCAGCCGGAGCGTACGGGCCACGGCGTCCAGCACCTGCGGCGACACATTGATCGGTCTTCCCTGCTCCAGCCAGGTGTACCAGGTGATACCGACACCGGAGAGCTGCGCGACCTCCTCGCGGCGCAGACCCGGCGTGCGGCGGCGCAGCCCGGGGGCCATGCCGACATCGCCCGGCGTCACCCGCGCCCGGCGGTTGCGGAGAAAGGCCGCCAGCTCCGGACGCCGCCGGTGCCGCCCCGTACCGTTCGCCGCCTGATGCGTCGTCACCGCTGTCACACCCCCATGTTCGGTGACCGGCAGGGGAGTTGCCAGGTGCTGTCGGTACCAGCATCGGCGGGCTCTCGTTACCCGTATGGGACCGGGGCCAGGCTCGACCTCATGACGACGGCATCCGAGGCAACTCCACTTTCCGCACCCAGTAAAGACCCCGCCACTGACAACGGGCACCCGAACGGCGGGCGCGACCGCGGGAACCGGCCCCGCAGGATCCTCGCCCTGGTGCTCGCGGCCCAGTTCATGGCGCTGCTCGACCTCTTCATCGTCAATGTCGCCGCCCCGACGATCCGGACCGAACTCGGTGCCTCGGGCGCCGGTTTGCAGCTCGTCGTGGCCGGCTACACCATCACGTACGCCGTCCTGCTGGTCACCGGCGCCAGGCTCGGCGACCTGCTGGGGCACGGCCGGGCCCATCTGATCGGGCTCGGTGTCTTCACCGTGGCCTCGCTGGCCTGCGGGCTCGCGTCCGGGGCCGGGCAGTTGATCGCCTTCCGGCTGGTCCAGGGCGCGGCGGCCGCGGTGATGATTCCGCAGGTGCTCAGCCTCGTCCAGCGCCACTTCACCGGTGAGGCCCGGGTCCGGGCGCTCGCGGCCTACAGCGCGGTGCTGGCCGTCGGGGCGGCCGCCGGGCAGGTGGTCGGCGGGGTGCTGGTCAGCATGGACCTGTTCGGCGCGGGCTGGCGGCCGGTCTTCCTGGTGAACGTGCCGATCGGGATCGTCCTGCTGGTGCTGGGCGCGAGGACGCTGCCCCGTGAACCGCGCACCGCGCCCGGCAGGGCACGGGCCCGGG
Organism: Streptomyces sp. NPDC001108; assembly: GCF_053598535.1. Taxonomy (NCBI): domain Bacteria; kingdom Bacillati; phylum Actinomycetota; class Actinomycetes; order Kitasatosporales; family Streptomycetaceae; genus Streptomyces; species Streptomyces sp. NPDC001108. The sequence continues at coordinate 249,121 of NZ_JBSFKL010000004.1, read as the reverse complement.
AGCGTGGCCTCGACCTGCCGGGGCTGCTGCTGCTCGCCGCCGCCGTCACCCTGCTCACCGTCCCCCTGGTGCTCGGGCAGGAACTGGGCTGGCCGGTCTGGTCGCTGGTCTGCCCGGCGGTCTCCGTCGCGGTGTTCGCCGGCTTCGTGGTGTACGAGTCCCGGCTCGCCGCGCGCGGCGGCGCGCCCCTGATCGCGCCCCGGGTGCTCCGCCTGCCCGGCATGGCCCCGGCGGCGCTGCGCGTCCTTCTCACGATGGCGGTCAATGCGGGATTCCTGTTCCTGATGACGCTGCACGTCCAGGCGGATCTGGGCTACTCGCCGCTGCGGGCCGGGCTGGTGTTCGCGCCGACCGCGCTCGTCTTCGGGGCGGTCGGGCTGACCTGGCGGCGGTGGCCGGCGGGGTTGCGGCGGTTCCTGGTGCCGGGCGGATTCGTACTGCTGGCCGTGTCCGTAGCGGCCGTCGGGCTGCTGATGCGCGACGGTGGGGACGGCGGGCCCCTCCTCTATGTGGCGTTCATGACGGTGGGGGCCGGGCTGGCGCTGGGCTTCAGCCCCACCCTGACCGGAGCGCTGGCGGACGTCCGTCCCGAGGACGCGGCCGACGCGAGCGGCGCCCTGGTGACCGTCACTCAGCTCGGCCAGCTGACCGGGGTCGCCGCGTTCGGCACCCTCTACCTCAACCGCCTTGGCGCGCAAGGGCCGCAGGGATCGGGGCAGGCCCTGTGGGTGTGCGCCCTCGCACTGACCGCGGCCTCGCTGGCGGGCGCGGCGGCGGGGCTCGTACGGCGTCGTCGAACGGCCTGAACTCCGACGGGCTGTTCCCCTTGCGGGGGCATGGCAGAATCGGAACGCCGGAGGGGGCGACGGATCGAACGGGAGGGGGCGCGCGATGCCTGCGAGCGGCCGCACGATCCCGGACCTGCTCCTCGTTTCCGCGTTCCCCGTCTCCGTGCTTCCCGTTCCGGGGCTCGTGCCGGCTTCCGTGAGCCGTGGTCACGTCGGCCTTCTCCCCGCCCCCGGCCGGTCCCCCGCGATCCGCCGCGCGGGCGCCGCCCGCAGCTCCGGTCGGAGCTGATCCATGGGCGCGCACAGGCGGAAATGCGACTGGTGCGGCAGCGGCACGCCCATCGTCAGGGACATGGACCCGATCAATCCGGAGTACCAGTACTGGTGCGAGGAGTGCGCGCGGGCGCTGATCATAAAGGGCGACCCGATCGAGACCTATCGGGAGCTGGAGGGGGAGCCGATCTACGGTCGGCTGCTGGAGGAGCACTGCACGCTCAAGCGCTTCTACTCCTTCGCCACCGCCTGACCGTCCCGTGGTCCCTCTGGCCCGGAACGGTACCGCAAAATCGGGCAAACCGGAGCGGTGGGGAATCGATTTGGTGGACTGGTGGGGTCACCGGTAATGTTCTCGATGTCGCCAGGGAAACCGGGCGGAACACAGCAAGGGGCTATAGCTCAGTTGGTAGAGCGCCTGCATGGCATGCAGGAGGTCAGGAGTTCAATTCTCCTTAGCTCCACAGTGAAACAGGAAGCGGGTCACTCATCGCGAGTGGCCCGCTTCCTTGCTCATTTCCTGACCGTGTCCGGACCGGCTCCGATGTCGTGCGGTACCCTGACGCCATGCGTGCCGTACGCCTTCTGCTTAGCGAGCCGCGCTGATCAGTCCCGACCGGTGAGAATGCCTGGTCGGAATCGGCGCGGCGTCCCCTCCTGTGCGAGGGGATTTTTCGTTTCCCGAGACGCGTGTCCGTAGGCACGGCGTCGGCAGATGTCGATCGATGGAGCTTTGAGGATCATGAGCGAGACGAATTCCGCAGCCGAGACGGCCGCGCCGCACCGCTACACGGCGGCGATGGCCGCCGACATCGAGGCACGCTGGCAGGACTTCTGGGACGCCGAGGGGACGTACGAGGCGCCGAACCCGAGCGGTGACCTGGCGGGCGATCCGGAGCTGGCCGCCCGGCCGAAGAAGTTCATCATGGACATGTTCCCGTACCCCTCGGGCGCGGGTCTGCACGTCGGCCACCCGCTGGGCTACATCGCCACCGACGTCTTCGCCCGCCACCAGCGGATGACCGGCCACAACGTGCTGCACACCCTGGGCTTCGACGCCTTCGGGCTGCCCGCCGAGCAGTACGCGGTGCAGACCGGCACGCACCCCCGGGTCTCCACCGAGGCCAACATCGCGAACATGACCGCCCAGCTGCGCCGGCTGGGACTGGGCCACGACAAGCGCCGCTCCTTCGCCACGATCGAGGCGGACTACTACAAGTGGACCCAGTGGATCTTCCTGCAGATCTTCAACTCCTGGTACGACACCGAGGCCGACAAGGCCCGCCCGATCTCCGAGCTGGTCGCGCAGTTCGAGAGCGGTGCGCGTCCCACCCCGGACGGCCGTGACTGGAGCGCGCTGAGCGCCGTCGAGCGCGCCGACGTCCTGGGCGAGTACCGACTGGCGTACGCCTCCGACGCGCCGGTCAACTGGTCGCCCGGCCTGGGCACCGTCCTGGCCAACGAGGAGGTCACGGCCGACGGCCGCTCCGAGCGCGGCAACTTCCCGGTGTTCAAGGCGAAGCTGCGGCAGTGGAACATGCGCATCACCGCCTACGCCGACCGGCTGCTGAACGACCTGGACGGCCTGGACTGGCCCGAGGCCATCAAGCTGCAGCAGCGCAACTGGATCGGCCGCTCCGAGGGCGCCCGCGTCGACTTCCCGGTGGACGGCGCCGACAGCATCACCGTCTTCACCACCCGCCAGGACACCCTGTTCGGCGCCACCTACATGGTGCTGGCGCCCGAGCACGAGCTGGTCGAGCGGATCACCCCGGCCGTCTGGCCCGAGGGCACCCACCCCGTGTGGACCGGCGGGTACGCCACCCCGGCCGAGGCCGTCGCCGCCTACCGCAAGCTGGCCGCCGCCAAGTCCGACGTGGAGCGGCAGGCCGAGGCCAAGGACAAGACCGGCGTCTTCACCGGCGCGTACGCGACCAACCCGGTCAGCGGCGAGAAGGTGCCCGTCTTCATCGCCGACTACGTCCTGATGGGCTACGGCACCGGCGCGATCATGGCCGTACCGGCGCACGACGCGCGCGACTTCGCCTTCGCGCGCGCCTTCGAGCTGCCGATGCGCTGTGTCGTCGAGCCGTCGGACGACCGCGGCACCGACCCCTCGACGTGGGACGACGCCTTCGCTTCGTACGACGCGAAGCTGGTCAACTCCGCCAACGACGAGATCTCGCTGGACGGCCTGGGCGTCGTCGACGCCAAGGCGCGGATCACCGCGTGGCTGACGGAGCACGGCGTCGGCGAGGGCACCGTCAACTTCCGGCTGCGCGACTGGCTGTTCAGCCGCCAGCGCTACTGGGGCGAGCCCTTCCCGATCGTCTACGACGAGGACGGCGTCGCCCACCCGCTGCCCGAGTCGATGCTGCCGCTGGAACTGCCGGAGGTCGACGACTACTCGCCGCGCACCTTCGACCCGGACGACGCGGACACCCAGCCCGAGACCCCGCTGTCCCGGAACGCCGACTGGGTCAACGTCACCCTGGACCTGGGCGACGGCAACGGCCCGAAGAAGTACCGCCGCGAGACCAACACCATGCCCAACTGGGCCGGCTCCTGCTGGTACGAGCTGCGCTACCTGGACCCGAACAACGACCGGCAGCTGGTCGACCCGGCGATCGAGCAGTACTGGATGGGGCCGCGCGAGGGACAGCCGACGGGCGGTGTCGACCTGTACGTCGGCGGCGCCGAGCACGCCGTGCTGCACCTGCTGTACGCCCGTTTCTGGTCCAAGGTGCTGCACGACCTGGGGCACATCTCGTCCGCCGAGCCGTTCCACAAGCTGTACAACCAGGGCATGATCCAGGCGTTCGTCTACCGGGACAGCCGCGGCATCGCGGTCCCGGCGGCCGAGGTCGAGGAGCGCGACGGGGCGTTCTACCACCAGGGCGAGAAGGTCAGCCGCGTCCTGGGCAAGATGGGCAAGTCCCTGAAGAACGCCGTCACCCCCGACGAGATCTGCGCCGAGTACGGGGCGGACACGCTGCGCCTGTACGAGATGGCGATGGGGCCGCTGGACGTGTCGCGGCCGTGGGACACACGCGCGGTCGTCGGCCAGTACCGGCTGCTGCAGCGGCTGTGGCGCAATGTCGTCGACGAGGAGACCGGCGAGGTCACCGTCGTCGACGGCGAGCCGGACGAGGAGACGCTGCGCGCGCTGCACAAGGCGATCGACGGCGTCGGCCAGGACATGGCCGGGATGCGCTTCAACACGGCGATCGCCAAGGTCACCGAGCTGAACAACCACCTGACCAAGGCGGGCGGCCCGCTGCCCCGGTCGGTCGCGGAGTCGCTGGTGCTGCTGGTGGCCCCGCTGGCCCCGCACATCGCCGAGGAGCTGTGGCGCCGTCTGGGCCACACGGAGTCGGTCGTGCACCAGGACTTCCCGGTCGCCGACCCGGCGTACGTGGTGGACGAGACCGTGACCTGCGTCGTGCAGGTCAAGGGCAAGGTCAAGGCCCGCCTGGAGATCTCCCCGTCGATCACCGACGCGGAGCTGGAGGCCCTGGCCCTGGCCGATCCGGCCGTGGTCGCGGCCCTGGGCGGCGCGGGCATCCGCAAGGTGATCGTGCGGGCGCCGAAGCTGGTCAACATCGTCCCGGCGTGATGGCGCGGCGCCCCGTGGGAGCGGGGCGCCGCAGTGCCGGGCGGTGAAGTGGGGGCGTTCCCCTACGGGCAGGTTGGGGGTTCCGGGGGAACCCCCGGCCGCCCTTTTCCGTTTACGGTGGAGGAGCCGGCACCGGCAGCCGAAACAACCTCCGAGGGGCGCTCATGCTAGCCGTGGTCCTGATCCTGGGATTGCTCTTTCTCGCGTTCGTGGCCCTGGGTGTGTACGCGGGCGTCAAGGCGGTCGGCGCGGCGAAACGCGGCGTGGACCGCACGATCACGCAGGCCCGGCGGACGGTCGAGGAGACCACTCTGCGGGCCAAGAGCTATGGCCAGACGGGCGTGGGCGGTGAGCTGGCACAGCTGCGGCTCTCGCTGCGCACCTCCATGCGGGCCACGCAGGACGCCCTGAGACAGGGCGTCGCCGAGGACGCCTCGCTCGCGGAGTCGCTGAGCCTCTTCGAACGCCTGAGCGCGCACGGGCGGCAGCTCGACGAGGAGCTGAGGAAGCTGGAGCGCGACCCCGACCGGAGTACGGTCGCCTCGCTGCTGCCCGGCCTGAAGCAGCGCACGGAGCGGATCACCCAGTCGGCGGACGCACTGAGGTGGGCGGCGCGCGATCGGGCCCAGCGCATGACCGACGACGATCTCGACGCGCTGAACGCGCAGATCGGCCTGGAGGCGGACGCGCTCCGGCACTGGACGGCGGCGGAGGACCAGCCGGCTGCGGACGGGAACCCGCCCCGGCGGGAAAGCACGGGACGGCCGGAGCGCAGGCGGGAGAACGGTCCGGCGGCCGACGGCACGCCCCGCTCGATCACGCCTCCGGACCCGCTCCGGAACACCGGATACCCCTGGCAGAAGACGGCCCGGCCCGAGGCGACGAACTGACCGGCCCGTTCGGAACCACGCGTCGTGCGTCCGGGGTCGGAACGCGCGTCGTGCGTCCGGGGCCGGAGAGCCGGCGGGAGTCCGGGGCCGGAACGACGCGTCGTACGGCTAGGCTCGAAACGGTGGGCCGACCCGGAACGTCCGACAGCCCCTTCGGCTCTTTCCGGCCCTCGGTGAACCTGCTGGAGACGGGTGAGCTTTCCGACCTTCCCGGACGTTCGACGACCCCCGGTGACAGGAAGTGATCCGAAGCGATCAGCGGGGATCGTTCGGTCGGGGTCGGACTGCCAGGACACGGACTTGCCAGGTAACCTCCCGCTCATGTCCCGCCATGTCGCGATCGTCACCGATTCCACGGCCTACCTGCCGCCCGAGACGATGGAGCGGCACGGCATCACCGCGGTGCCGCTGACCGTCGTCCTCGGTGATCAGGCACTGGAGGACGGTACGGAGGTCTCCGCCCGCTCGCTGGCGGTGGCGCTCCAGAAGCGCCGGCCGGTGACCACGTCCCGGCCGAGCCCGGAGATGTTCGCCGCCGCGTACCGGGCCGCGGCGGACGCCGGAGCCGTCGGCGTCGTCTCGCTGCACCTCTCGGCGGAGATCTCGGGTACGTACGACGCCGCCGTGCTCGCGGCGAAGGACGCGCCGGTTCCGGTCCGGGTGGTGGACACCGGGATGGTGGCGATGGCGCTCGGGTTCTGTGCCCTGGCCGCGGCGGAGACGGTGGAGACGGGCGGAAGCCTCGACGAAGCGGTCGCCGCCGCGGAGAAGCGGGCCGCGGGCACGTCCGCCTACTTCTACGTCGACACCCTGGACTACCTGCGCCGCGGCGGCCGGATCGGCGCCGCGCAGGCGCTGCTGGGTTCGGCGCTCGCGGTGAAGCCGCTGCTCCAGCTCGACGGCGGCCGCATCGAACTGCTGGAGAAGGTGCGGACGGCGTCGAAGGCGATCGCCCGTCTGGAGGAGATCGTCGCGGAGCGGGCGGGCGGTGGGCGGGTGGACATCGCCGTGCATCATCTGGCGTCGCCCGAGCGGGCCGAGCGGCTCGCCGAGCGGCTGTGCGAGCGGGTACCGGGGCTGGTCGATCTGCATGTGAGCGAGGTCGGCGCGGTGATCGGCGCGCACACCGGGCCCGGCCTGCTCGGTGCCGTGGTCTCGCCGCGCTGAGCCCCGCCGGCTCTCGTTCCCCGCTCCCACCCCTCACTCCCAAGGGTGACCGAGTTGTCCACAACTCATGGGACATCCACAGGGATTGAGGCTGCTCAGCGGGTTCGGACGGATGTGCCTAACGTCGTGAGGCATGGCTCTCCGAACACATCGTGCAAGCAGTCGCGCAGGCAGGGGCAGCGGCCCCGGCCGTGCTCCGGTCTCGGACGTCCGGGTGCGCAGTGGTCCCGGCCGCCGACGGCACGGCGACACGGATGCCGCCCTGGCCGCGGCATCGCGCCGCCGGGCGGACGCCTTGATGGCGGGCGGGTACGTCGGGCGGGGCGCGCGGCCGACGCCCGACACGGGTCCGGGGAGCGGTACGAGGGCGGGCCCGGACCCTGATCCGGGTGGGGCCGCGTCCGTCGCCCCGGTCGCTGCTTCCGTCCCCGCTCCGGCCCCCGGTGCCGCCGGACCGGGCGGGCGGTGGGAACGGCTGGCCCCCGCGTTGTGGGAGCGGGTGCCGGTCTGGGTGCGGCTCCGGTGCGGCCTGGATCCCAGGGCCCTCGCCGCCCTGACCGTGGTCCTGGTCGCGGCCGGGGCCTTCGCCGCGGTGCACTTCTGGTCGGCGCGTCCGCACTCCGTACGGGTGCCCGAGGTCGCCGAGGCCGGGTCCGTGCGGGCACCGTCCCCGGTGGCCGAGGGCGCCGGGGCGCCGGAACCGTCGAGCGGTCCCGCACCGGCGGGAGGGCCCGGCGGACACGTGGTCGTGGACGTGAGCGGCAAGGTGCGCAGGCCCGGTGTCCGTACGCTGCCGTCCGGGGCGCGGGTCACCGACGCGTTACGGGCGGCGGGAGGGGCCCGGGAGGGCACCGACCTCAGCGGCCTCAACCGGGCGCGGGTACTCGTCGACGGCGAGCAGATCGTGGTGGGCACCCCTCCGGAGAGCTCGGTGCCGGGCGGGACGGGTGGAGCCGCCACGGTCGGCGGCGGATCCCCGCCGACCGGGCCGGTCAGCCTCAACACGGCGACCGCCGAACAACTGGAGACGCTGCCCGGCGTCGGCCCCGTCCTTGCCCAGCGCATCGTGGGCTACCGCGCACAGCACGGCGGATTCCGGTCCGTCGACGAGCTGCGCGAGGTCAGCGGGATCGGTGACCGCAGGTTCGCCGACCTCAGGCCGCTGGTGGGGCCATGAGCGCCGAGGACACCCACGTGTCGCCGCCCGACCGGCCCGGCGCCCTTGAGCCGCGCCGGGAGGGTCCGGTCGACCTCCGTCTGGTTCCGCCGGCCCTGGCCGCCTGGGCCGGGGCGGCCGTGGCGCTGAGCGCGCCGGGGCGGTGGACGGTCGTGGGCGTGGTGCTCTGCACGGGTGCGGCCATGGTCCTCCTGGCCCTGTCCGGAGCCCGGAGCGCCCGCGCCGCGTCGCGCGGCCCCGCCACGAACCCCCGGCGGTGGTCCCGGGACGCGGCGACCGCGACCGCCATCGCCGCGGCGCTGCTCTGTGCGGCGGCCGGGGCCACCTCCGCCGGGCTGCGCGGCGCGGACGTACGGGAGGGGCCGGTCCATCGGCTGGCCCAGGACTACGAGCGGGTCGAGGCGGAGGTGACGGTGGTGTCCGACGCCCGGCGGACCCTGCCCCGGGTGAGCGGCGACCGTGGCATGCCCGTCTCGCTCCTGGTGGACGCGGAGGTGAACCGGCTGACCGGGCCCGGCGGTACGGTCACCGGGCTCAGCACGCCGGTACTGCTCGTCGTCACGCCAGGAGGAGCCGGGCCGGACGGAGCCGGTCTGGATGGAGCCGGGCCGGACGGAGCCGTTCAGGAAGGAGCCGGGCCCGGTGCGGCCGGGCCCGGCGGGGCGGCGGACCGGTGGCAGCGGCTGCTCCCGTCCACCCGGCTGCGCGTCGACGGCCGACTGGCGCCACCGCTGCACGGCGGCGAGCGCAGTGCCGCCGTACTGCGGGCCGAGGGCAAGGGCCCGCCCCGTGTCATCGGCCCGCCGTCCCTCCTCCAGCGCACGGCGGGCACGCTGCGGGACGGTCTGCGACAGGCGACCGAGCCGCTCGGCCCCGACGCGCGGGCGCTGCTGCCGGGCCTGGTGGTCGGCGACACCTCGCGGGTCGGTCCCGAACTCCACGAGGCGTTCAGGGCCACCGACCTCACCCACCTGATGGCGGTCTCGGGCGCCAATCTGGCGATCCTGCTGGTCCTTCTCATCGGACCGCCCGGCACGGCCACCCGCGCCGAACGCCGCGGCCTGGCGCCCCGGCTGGGGATTCCGCTCCGGCTGACGGCACTGCTCGGCGGCGGGCTCACCCTGGCCTTCGTACTGGTCTGCCGGCCCGAGCCGAGTGTGCTGCGGGCAGCGGCCTGCGGGCTGATCACCCTGCTCGCCATCGGCACCGGACGGCGCAGATCCCTGATCCCCGCCCTGGCCGCGGCCGTGCTGCTGCTGGTGCTGTACGACCCGTGGATGGCGCGGAGCTACGGTTTCGTCCTCTCCGTGCTGGCCACCGGGGCCCTGCTGACCGTCGCCCCGGTGTGGAGCGGCGCGCTGCGACGGCGCGGGGTGCCGCCCCGGCTCGCGGAGGCGCTGGCCGCGGCCGCGGCCGCGCAGGCGGTGTGCGCCCCGGTCGTCGTGCTGCTCGCCTCCCGGGTCAGCCTGGTGGCGATCCCGTGCAATCTCCTGGCCGAATTCGCGGTGGCTCCGGCCACGGTGCTCGGGTTCGCCTCGCTGGCCGTGGCCCCGGTGGCCATGCCGGTGGCGGAGCTGCTCGCCCGGGTCGCGGGATGGCCGGCCAGGTGGATCGCCACCGTGGCCCGTACCGGGGCGGCCCTGCCCGGCGCGGGGATCGACTGGCCGGACGGCGGCAGGGGAGCGGTACTGCTCGCCGCCCTGACCCTGGTGGTGGCGCTTCTGGCCCGCCGCCTCGTCCGTCACCCCTGGGTCTGCTCGGCGGCGGCGTTGCTGCTGGTCCTCGCGGTACTGCGCCCCGTGCCGCTCACCCGGGCCCTGACCGGATGGCCGCCGCCCGGCTGGGCGTTCGCGATGTGCGACGTGGGGCAGGGGGACGCCCTGGTGCTGGCCGCGGGGGAGGGGGCGGCGGTGGTCGTCGACGCCGGACCGGACCCGCTGCTCGTCGACCGGTGCCTGCGCGAACTCGGTGTCGACGAGGTGCCGTTCCTGATCCTCACCCATTTCCACGCCGACCATGTGCGCGGGCTGCCCGGTGTGCTGCGGGGCAGGGCGGTCGGCGCGATCGAGACGACGAGCCTGGACGAACCGCCGGACCAGGCCGCCTTCGTACGCAGAACGGCGGCCTCGGCGCACGTACCGCTGGTCCGGGCCCTCCCGGAGGAACACCGCAGGATCGGGGCGCTCGACTGGCAGGTCCTCTGGCCCGCCACCACGGCCGGAGGGGGCGGCGGTTGGGCGGCTTCCGGTGCCGAGCCCGCGCCCCGGGACCCGAACGACGCCAGCGTGACCCTGTACGTCCGGTCCGGCGGGCTGACCCTGTTGCTGCCCGGGGACCTCGAACCCCCGGCCCAGCAGGGGCTGTTGCGCAGATACCCGGCACTGTCGCGGGTGGACGTGCTCAAGGTCGCCCATCACGGCTCGGCCTACCAGGATCCCGCCCTGCTGCGTGCGGTGCGCCCGAGACTCGCTCTGGTGAGCGTGGGCCGGGACAACCCGTACGGTCATCCGGCCGCGCGTACCGTCGACGCGCTCCGGGCGGGTGGGGCCACGGTGCTCCGTACGGACACCGAGGGGGCGATCGCGGTGTCGGGCGCCGGAGCGGGGCTGCGGGCGGTCGGCGATTCGGGGCTTTGGTGATGTCTCGTAACCAGTCGCCCTCAGTCGCTCCGTTTGCCTCGAACGCCACAATGATGGTCGAATGCATGGTCGTCGGTGGGCCGCTGCTCCGACAGGAAGGTTCAGCCGCCGGGCCCAGGCGAACCGTTCCCGGGGAGAGGTGGAAGATGTTCGGGCGTTGGCTGAAGAACCGAGCGGCGGGGCCCGGGCAGGGCAACGCCCTCGCCGGGGTCAAGGTGCCGCGGACCGCCGGGCTGCTCAGCTGCCGTGTGCTCGACCCCGTCAACGAGATAGTTCCGATGGCCGAGTTCGCCGTCATGGACAGGTCCGGGCACCGGATCTTCAGCGGTGGGACGGACCCGTTCGGCAGTGTGCTCGCCACCGTCCCGGCCGGTGAGTACCGGCTGGTCGTCACGGCCGAGGGCTTCACCCCGTTCCATGGTTCGGCCACGGTGGTCGAGGGCGGTCACGCCGACCTCGGGGACGTGACCCTCCAACTGTCCCCGCCCCCGCAGCTGCCCGCCCCGGGCGAGTGGGCGATCGAGCCGATGCACTCGCAGATCGGCTTCACCGCCCGGCACATCGGCCTCGCGCGGATCCACGGCCGGTTCAACACCTTCGCCGGGGCCGTGCGGATCGCCGACCGCATGGAGGACTCGGCCATGCACGTGATCATCGATGCCGCGTCGATCGACACCAACGTCCAGATGCGCGACGACCACCTGCGCTCCAGCGACTTCCTCGATGTCGGGCGGTACCCGACGATGGAGTTCTACAGCGACCGCTTCGTCCACCGGGGCGGCACCCGCTGGGGCGTGACCGGCGCGCTCACCCTGCACGGTGTCAGCCGGACGGTCACGCTGGACAGCCAGTACCTCGGTCTCGGGAGCGGCCTGGAGGGCGAGACCCGCGCCGCCTGCCGGGCCACCACGGAACTGCACCGTGAGGACTTCACCCTGACCTGGCAGACCATGCTGGCCCGGGGCATCGCTGCCGTCGGCTCCAGCATCGCCATCGACCTGGACATGCAGATAGTCCCCAAGGGCTGAGCCGCAGGGTCGCCCCGGGAACGGGCTCCAGGGCTACGGGGCTTCGAGCCACCCCTCGTACTCCGCCGCGAGGGCGTCGAGCGCGGTGGCGTCCAGCCGTGCGGCGGCGTCCTCCACGACCACCAGCCACTGGGCGTCCTCGGCGTCGTCCTCGCCGGCCAGCGCGTCGCGCACGAGCTGGGGCTCCTCGGCGACCCCGAAGCGCAGGCCGAGTTCCTCGGCCACCTCCTCCGCCGCGTCGCGGTCGGGCAGCACCAGCACATGTCTCACATCGCTCACCGGGCCATTCTCCTGTACCCGGGAGGTGCCCGGGGAAGCGGTGGGGGAGGGAGCCCGGGGCCGTTGTCGGAGGTGCGTGGGATGCTGGACGGCGATGGCCACCAGAAAGAGTTCCACCGACGACCCGCTCGCTCCCGTCACGCTCGCCGTGGGCCAGGAGGACCTGCTCCTGGACCGCGCCGTGCAGCAGGTGGTGGCGGCGGCCCGCGCCGCCGACCCCGACACGGACGTCCGCGACCTCACCTCCGACCAGCTCCAGCCGGGCACCCTCGCCGAGCTGACGAGCCCCTCGCTCTTCGCCGAGCGCAAGGTGGTGATCGTCCGCGGGTCGCAGGACCTCTCCGCCGACTCGGTCAAGGACGTCAAGGCGTACCTCGGCGACCCGGTCGAGGAGATCACTCTGGTCCTGCTGCACGCGGGCGGCGCCAAGGGGAAGGGGCTGCTCGACGCGGCGCGCAAGGCCGGGGCGCGGGAGGTCGCCTGTCCGAAGACGACCAAGCCGGCCGAGCGGCTGTCCTTCGTACGGTCGGAGTTCCGGGCGCTGGGCCGGTCGGCCACGCCCGAGGCGTGCCAGGCCCTGGTCGATTCCATCGGCAGCGACCTGCGGGAGCTGGCGAGCGCCGTCTCGCAGCTCGTCGCGGACGTCGAGGGCACTATCGACGAAGCGGTCGTCGCCCGCTACTACACGGGCCGCGCCGAGGCGTCGAGCTTCACGGTCGCCGACCGCGCGGTGGAGGGGCGGGCGGCGGAGGCGCTCGAGGCGCTGCGCTGGTCGTTGTCGACGGGCGTGGCGCCCGTACTGATCACGAGCGCGCTGGCCCAGGGCGTGCGGGCGATCGGCAAGCTGTCCTCGGCCCGTGGCGGCCGCCCCGCCGATCTCGCCCGTGAGCTGGGCATGCCGCCCTGGAAGATCGACCGGGTGCGGCAGCAGATGCGCGGCTGGACGCCGGACGGGGTGGCCCTCGCGCTGCGCGCGGTCGCGGACGCGGATGCCGGGGTCAAGGGCGGTGGCGACGACCCGGAGTACGCGCTGGAGAAGGCCGTGGTCGCGGTGGCCCGGGCCGCCCGGTCGGGCCGCTAGGCGTCGCGGAGCAGGTCGCGGAGTCGATCGTGTGGGCGGTCGGCGAGCCACCCGGAACAGACGTCAACACGCTGGTGATCCGTCCGATCGGCCAGCCCGTCTGACGCAGGCGACGGGCCGGGGCCGGGCCGCCGCCCCCTGCGTCCCAGGTGGCGCCCGCCTGCCTCCTCCGGCCCGCCCTGCCTCCGGCCCACCGGGTCTCGCCCCGCAGGTGCCTCGTAAGCCCAGGGGAACCACGCGTACGCACGCCGAAGGCCCCGGCAGCCGCCCTGGGGGAGGGCGGAGGCCGGGGCCTTCGGTTCACGCTTCGGTGCGCCGCACCCGCGTGGCGAACGCAGGTTCGGTGTGCGGCGCGGGGTGCCGGTCAGGAGCGGGAGAGAGGGCCCGCTGGGTCCGTTCCGGCGATCACATCAGAATGCTCAGCCCTGGAGGGTGGCAACCTTGGAGGCCAGCGCCGACTTCTTGTTGGCGGCGGCGTTCTTGTGGATGACACCCTTCGAGACGGCCTTGTCGAGCGCACGGGAAGCGTCGCGGGTGGCCACGGTGGCCTTCTCGACGTCACCGGCGGCGACGGCCTCGCGGGCCTTGCGGATAGCGGTCTTGAGCGAGGACTTGACGGCCTTGTTGCGCAGGCGCGCCTTCTCGTTCGTCTTGTTCCGCTTGATCTGGGACTTGATGTTCGCCACGAAAAGAGCCTTTTCAGGTTCGTTGGATCTTCGGTGTGCGCCCCGCGGCCCGAAAGAGTCGCGAGACACAGCTGTCAACGGTACCAGCACCGCTCCGACCGGCCCAAACCGGTCTCCGCCCGGCAACCATGGGACGATGGAGGCTGCGTATCGATCCGACCGACCCGACATCGACCCGAGACACGGCGTTCGGCGTCTCAAGAATCAGGACCCTGCGTGCCCGCGACCCCTACCCACGTGCCCGAGCCGAGCCGTACCGACCCGGCGCTGATCCGCAACTTCTGCATCATCGCGCACATCGACCACGGCAAGTCGACCCTTGCCGACCGGATGCTCCAGCTGACCGGGGTGGTCGACCAGCGGCAGATGCGCGCTCAGTATCTCGACCGTATGGACATCGAGCGCGAGCGCGGCATCACCATCAAGTCCCAGGCGGTCCGTCTGCCCTGGACGCCCGAGACGGGCGAGGGACAGGGCCGCACCCATGTCCTCAACATGATCGACACCCCGGGCCACGTCGACTTCACCTACGAGGTCTCGCGTTCGCTGGCCGCCTGTGAGGGCACGATCCTGCTGGTCGACGCGGCCCAGGGCATCGAGGCCCAGACACTCGCCAACCTCTACCTGGCGATGGAGAACGACCTCACCATCGTCCCGGTGCTCAACAAGATCGACCTGCCGGCCGCGCAGCCAGAGAAGTTCTCCGAGGAACTGGCCAACCTCATCGGCTGCCAGCCGGAGGACGTGCTCAAGGTCTCCGCGAAGACCGGCATCGGCGTGGACGCGCTGCTCGACCGGGTGGTCCGGGACGTTCCGGCCCCGGTCGGCGTCGCGGACGCCCCCGCCCGCGCGATGATCTTCGACTCGGTCTACGACTCGTACCGGGGCGTCGTCACGTACGTCAGGGTCGTCGACGGGCAGCTCAACAAGCGCGAGCGCATCCGGATGATGTCGACCGGCGCCACCCACGAACTGCTGGAGATCGGGGTTTCCTCCCCGGAGATGACCCCGGCCGACGGTCTCGGCGTCGGCGAGGTCGGCTACATCATCACGGGTGTGAAGGACGTCCGGCAGTCCAAGGTCGGTGACACGATCACCTCCCTCAACAAGGGCGCGACCGAGGCGCTGGGCGGCTACAAGGACCCCAAGCCGATGGTGTTCTCCGGGCTCTACCCGCTGGACGGCTCTGACTACCCGGACCTGCGCGAGGCCCTGGACAAGCTCCAGCTCAACGACGCCGCCCTGGTGTACGAGCCGGAGACCTCCGCCGCCCTCGGCTTCGGCTTCCGCGTCGGCTTCCTCGGCCTGCTCCACCTCGACGTGATCCGCGAGCGGCTGGAACGCGAGTTCGGCCTCGATCTCATCGCCACCGCCCCCAACGTGGTCTACCGCGTCGACATGGAGGACGGCACCGAGCACACCGTCACCAACCCGAGCGAGTTCCCCGAGGGCAAGATCGACAAGGTGCACGAGCCCGTCGTGCGCGCCACGGTCCTGGCCCCCAGCGAGTTCATCGGCGCGATCATGGAGCTCTGCCAGCAGCGCCGCGGCACCCTCCTCGGCATGGACTACCTCTCCGAGGACCGGGTCGAGATCCGCTACACCCTGCCGCTCGCCGAGATCGTCTTCGACTTCTTCGACCAGCTGAAGTCCAAGACGCGCGGGTACGCCTCGCTCGACTACGAGCCCACCGGCGAGCAGACCGCCCAGCTCGTCAAGGTCGACATCCTGCTCCACGGCGACAAGGTCGACGCGTTCTCCGCCGTCACCCACAAGGACAAGGCGTACGCGTACGGCGTGCGGCTGGTCGCCAAGCTGCGCGAGCTGATCCCCCGGCAGAACTTCGAGGTGCCGATCCAGGCCGCCATCGGCT
Organism: Streptomyces sp. NPDC001108; assembly: GCF_053598535.1. Lineage (NCBI taxonomy): Bacteria > Bacillati > Actinomycetota > Actinomycetes > Kitasatosporales > Streptomycetaceae > Streptomyces > Streptomyces sp. NPDC001108. The sequence continues at coordinate 233,624 of NZ_JBSFKL010000004.1, read as the reverse complement.
CCCGGGTCATCGCCCGTGAGACGGTCCGAGCCATCCGCAAGGACGTCCTCGCCAAGTGCTACGGCGGTGACATCTCCCGTAAGCGGAAGCTGCTGGAGAAGCAGAAGGAAGGCAAGAAGCGGATGAAGATGGTCGGCAGCGTGGAGGTCCCGCAGGAGGCCTTCATCGCCGTGCTGTCCACCGACGACTCCGGTGCGGAGGGCAAGGGCAAGAAGTAGGCCCGCGCCCAGCCCCCCGGGCCGTCCGGACGGGCCCCCGCACCGCAGCGTCCTGCGGCGGCGGGGGCCCGTTCGTTATCAAGCGGCGGCCCCTTGCCTCTTACGCGGCGGACCCGGGGCCTCTACCCTGATCACGGCCTCGTAGTTACTCGCCAGTTAAACAAGCGGGACCGGGAGCCACCGGACCGGCGGACGGCCGTACGCGGAGCACACCGTACGCGGGACACCAGACACAGCAGGACGAAGAAGAAGCAGGAACAAGCAGCAACAGCAGTCAGCAGCAAACAGCAGCCGGTCGTGAAGCACTGCCGCAGGCCCGGAGGACGTCGTGAGCGACACACTGACCTTGATCGAGAACCGACCGCCCTCCGTGGCGAACCTCTTCATCGACCGCGTGGCGGCCACCCCCGACGGGGAGGCGTACCGCTACCCCGTCCCCTCGGCCACCGGGCAGGGCCCCGACGAGTGGAAGTCGCTGAGCTGGGCGCAGGCCGCCGAGCGGGTCTACGCCGTCGCCGCCGGGCTCATCGCCCTGGGCGTACGGCCCGAGGAGCGGGTCGCGCTCGCCTCCTCCACCCGGGTGGAGTGGATCCTCGCCGACCTCGGCGTGATGTGCGCCGGCGCCGCGACCACCACGGTCTACCCGTCGACCAACGCCGAGGAGTCGGCGTTCATCCTCGCCGACTCCGACAGCCGGGTGCTGATCGCCGAGGACGCCGGCCAGCTCGCCAAGGCCCGTGAGCGCCGCGCCGAGCTGCCCGGTCTCGCCCATGTCGTCGTCATCGACCCGGAGGGCGCCGAAGCCGCCGAGGACGACCCCGAGGGCTGGCTGCTCACCCTCGCCGAGCTGGAGGCCCGCGGCACCGCGTACCTGGCGGAGCACCCCGAGGCGATCAAGGAGCGGGTCGCCGCCATCACCCCGGAGCAGCTCGCCACCCTGATCTACACCTCGGGCACCACCGGCCGTCCCAAGGGCGTGCGGCTGCCGCACGACAACTGGTCGTACATGGCCAAGGCGACCGTCTCCACCGGCCTCATCACCTCCGAGGACGTCCAGTACCTCTGGCTGCCGCTCGCGCACGTCTTCGGCAAGGTCCTCACCTCCGGCCAGATCGAGGTCGGCCACGTCACCGCCGTCGACGGCCGGGTCGACAAGATCATCGAGAACCTGCCGGTCGTCCAGCCGACGTACATGGCGGCCGTGCCCCGCATCTTCGAGAAGGTCTACAACGGTGTCGCCGCCAAGGCGCGGGCCGGGGGCGGGGCCAAGTACAAGATCTTCCAGTGGGCGGCCGGGGTCGCCCGGGAGCACGCCAAGGTCTCGCAGGACAACTTCCGGCGCACCGGCACCGCCTCCGTCCCGTTCGCGCTCGGCGCCAAGCACAAGGTGGCCGACACCCTGGTCTTCGCGAAGATCCGGGAGGCGTTCGGCGGCCGGCTGCGGGCCTGCGTCTCCGGCTCCGCCGCGCTCGCCCCGGACATCGGCCTCTTCTTCGCCGGCGCCGGGATCCACATCCTGGAGGGGTACGGACTCACCGAGTCCAGCGCCGCCTCCTTCGTCAACCCGGGCGAGGCGTACCGCACCGGCACCGTCGGCAAGCCGCTCCCCGGCACCGAGGTACGGATCGCCGACGACGGCGAGATCCTGCTGCGCGGCCCCGGGATCATGGAGGGCTACCACGGGCAGCCGGAGAAGACCGCCGAGGTCCTGGAGTCGGACGGCTGGTTCCACACCGGCGACATCGGTGAGCTGTCCGTGGACGGCTACCTGCGGATCACCGACCGCAAGAAGGACCTCATCAAGACCTCCGGCGGCAAGTACATCGCTCCGGCGGAGGTCGAGGGGCAGTTCAAGGCGGTCTGCCCGTTCGTCTCCAACATCCTGGTGCACGGCGCCGACCGCAATTTCTGCACCGCGCTGATCGCCCTCGACGAGCCGACCCTCCTCGGCTGGGCCGCCGAGAACGGCCTGGGCGGCAAGTCGTACGCCGACGTGGTCGCCGCCCCGCAGACCGTCGCCCTCGTCGAGGGGTACGTGAAGCGGCTCAACGAGGGCCTCCAGCGCTGGCAGACCATCAAGAAGTTCCGGCTGCTCCCGCGCGACCTCGACATCGAGCACGGCGAGCTGACCCCCAGCCTCAAGCTGAAGCGGCCGGTCGTCGAGCGCGCGTACAAGGACCTGATCGACGACATGTACGCGGGAACCCGCGAGGCGTAGGCACGCGCTGACCCACCACGCCCCACCGGCGCGGTCGCGAGTACGGATCTTGCGGCCGCGCCCGTTCCGTCCCGCTCATTTTCTCCGCCCACTTCGGCAACTCGCTGCTTATGGGCATGGTCCATCTGTCACGCTGTCGGTGTCGCCCGCGCAGACGAGAACCGACAGACGGCAACGAGAACAGACAGAGCGAGACAGGTCAGGAGCTGCACCGTGGGGTCCATTCCCTTGCAGCGGGACATCGTTCAGCGTCCCGGAAATCCCGCAGACCGCGCGGACACGCGGCCGACCGCCCACACGTCCCTGCCCGGCAACCTCCTCGCCCCCTCCGCCGCCCGCCGGTTCGTCCGGGCCGCGCTGGAGGAGTGGGCCGGGCTCGGGCTCCCGGCGGCCGTGGGCTTCAGCGGGCGCCTGGCGGAGGACGCGGAGGTCGTCGTCAGCGAGCTGGTGACCAACGCGGTCGTGCACGCCGGGACCACCGTGGAGCTGGTCGTCCGGCTGGAGGAGGCCGACGACGACGAGGCCGCGGCCCTGTCGCTGGAGGTCTCCGACCACCACCCCGCCCGCGCGGTGCGCAGCGACCGCCCCGAGTCCGGAAGCGCGGCCGACGCGGCGGAGGGCACCCGCGCCGTCGGCCCCGACGAGCCCGCCGAGTACGGCCGGGGCCTCCAGCTCGTCGGCACCCTCGCCGAACGCTGGGGGATCACCTACCGCACCGGCCTCAAGACCGTCTGGGCCCGGCTCCCGGTGGACGACTGGAACCCCTTCCCGCAGGCGCCCGCCGATCCCGTCCTTCCGCACGGGCTGCGCGAGGCCGAACTCCTCGCCCCCTCCGCCCGGCGCGCGCTGCGCGACGACGCGGACTGGGCCGGCCGGGGCGCGCTCTCCTTCCTCGCCGAGGCGTCGGACCTGCTGGCCGGTCAGCTCGACGAGGACATCGTTGCCGCGCTCTCCGGACAATTACTGGTACCCCGCCTCGCGGACTGGTGCGCGATCTGGCTGGAGCCGGAGAACGGCGGCCCCTCGGCGGTTCCCCGGCTCGCCAGCGTCTGGCACCGGGACGAGACCGAGACCGGCGGGCTCCGCGCCCTGCTGGAGCAGGGCCCGATACGGCTGCCCGAGCGGGTCGGCACCGGCCCCGTCTCCATGCCCTGGCCCGGCGGCGAGGAGCCCTGGCCCGGCGGTACGGAGGAGACCGGGAAGGACGAGGAGGGAGACGGCCCCGCCGTCTCCGCCCTCGCCTACCGGATCACCTCCGGCGGCCGGACCCTGGGCGCGGTGCTCCTCGGCCGGGAAGGGCTCGCCCGCGTCCCCGACGAGGTGACCGCGCTCATCGAGGACTTCGTACGCCGGGTCGGCCTCGCCGTCGGAGCCGCCCGCGAGTACAGCCGGCAGGCCACCATCAGCCGCATCCTCCAGCGGGCCCTGCTGCCCGGGAAGGTCGCCGACATACCCGGCGTCGCCAGCTCGCTGGTGTACGAGCCCAGCGACGACGGGGTGGTCGGCGGTGATTTCTACGACATCTTCCCCTGCCCCGGCGACCGCTGGTGCTTCGTCCTCGGCGACGTCCAGGGCAGCGGCCCCGAGGCCGCCGTCGTCACCGGCCTCGCCCGGCCCTGGCTGCGGCTGCTGGCCCGGGAGGGCTTCGGCGTCGGCGAGGTCCTGGACCGGCTCAACCGGCTCCTCCTCGACGACGCCATGGAGGCCGCCGAGGCCGCCGCGCTGATGGTGGCCGCCGCCGGCGGCCAGCAGACCCCGGACACCGGCCAGTCCCGCTTCCTGTCCCTGCTGTACGGCGAACTCGTCCCGCTGCCCGGCGGCGGCGCCCGCTGCACGCTGGCCAGCGCCGGCCATCCGCTGCCGCTGCATCTGCGGCCCGACGGCGAGGTGCGCCCGGCCGCCGAACCGCAGATGCTGCTCGGGATCTTCGACGACGTCGCGTACGAGAGCCAGAGCTTCGAGCTGGCGCCCGGCGACAGCCTGCTCTGCGTCACCGACGGGGTCACCGAGCGGCGCTCCGGTACGCGGATGTTCGACGACGGGGACGGGCTGGCCCGGGCGCTGGCCGGATGCGCCGGACTGCCGGCGGACGGCATCGCGGACCGGATCAAACGGGCGGTGCACGAATTCGCCGAGCGGCCGCCCGACGACGACCTGGCCCTGCTGGTCCTCCAGGCAGGCTGATCCCGTACCGGGAAGAGGGGAGCGGACCGCGCGTGGCCGGGAACGCCCCGGCGGCGCGCGACAATGGGCGGTATGCCTTCCGTACTGCCCGATGGTGAACCCGTGCCCGACGACGGGGCGCTGCCCCGCCATGCCCTGGAAGGCGCCGCCGACCGGCCGCTCGGCTTCTACCTGCACGTGCCCTACTGCGCGACCCGCTGCGGCTACTGCGACTTCAACACCTACACCGCGACCGAGCTGCGCGGCTCCGGCGGCGCCCTGGCCTCCCGGGACAACTACGCCGCCCATCTGATCGGCGAGGTCCGCCAGGCCCGGAAGGTCCTCGGCGACGACCCGCGCCCGGTCCGCACGGTCTTCGTCGGCGGCGGCACCCCGACGCTGCTCGCCGCCGCCGACCTGGTCCGGATGCTGGCGGCGATCCGCGAGGAGTTCGGGCTCGCGGACGGTGCCGAGATCACCACCGAGGCCAACCCCGAATCGGTCGGCCCGGCCTACCTCGCCGAACTGCGCGAGGGCGGCTTCAACCGGATCTCCTTCGGGATGCAGAGCGCCCGGCAGCACGTCCTGAAGATCCTGGACCGCACGCACACCCCCGGGCGCCCCGAGGCCTGCGTCGCCGAGGCCCGGCAGGCGGGCTTCGAGCACATCAACCTCGACCTGATCTACGGCACCCCCGGCGAGTCCGACGACGACTGGCGGGCCTCGCTGGACGCGGCGATCGGCGCCGGACCCGACCATGTGTCGGCGTACGCCCTGATCGTCGAGGAGGGCACCCAGCTGGCCCGCCGCATCCGGCGCGGCGAGGTCCCGATGACCGACGACGACGTCCACGCCGACCGCTACCTGATCGCCGAGGAGGCGATGGCCGCGGCGGGCTACTCCTGGTACGAGGTGTCGAACTGGTCCCGCACCCCCGAGGGCCGGTGCCTGCACAACGAGCTGTACTGGCGCGGCGCCGACTGGTGGGGCGCCGGCCCCGGGGCGCACAGCCACGTCGGCGGGGTCCGCTGGTGGAACGTGAAGCACCCCGGCGCCTACGCCCAGGCCCTCGCCGAGGGGCGCTCGCCCGGCGCCGGCCGGGAGATCCTCTCCGCCGAGGACCGGCGCGTCGAGCGCATCCTGCTGGAACTCCGGCTCTCCGACGGCTGCCCGCTGTCGCTGCTGGCCCCGGCCGGTCTCGCCGCCGCCCGCCGCGCCCTGGCCGACGGCCTCCTGGAGCCCGCCCCGTACGAGGACGGACGGGCGGTGCTCACCCTGCGCGGGCGGCTCCTGGCGGACGCGGTGGTGCGGGACCTGGTTGACTGAGGGCCCCGGGGAAGGCTACTGCGGCGGCGCCGTGACGAAGTCGATCAGGTGCTCCACCGAGCCCAGCAGCGACGGCTCCAGATCCCGGTAGGAGCGGACCGAGGAGAGGATGCGCTGCCAGGCCGCGCCGGTGTTCTCCGGCCAGCCCAGCGCCCGGCACACCCCAGTCTTCCAGTCCTGCCCGCGCGGCACCGCCGGCCACGCCGGGATGCCCACCGAGGACGGCTTCACCGCCTCCCACACGTCGATGTACGGGTGCCCCACCACCAGCACGTCCGCCTCCGTCACCCGCTCGGCGATCCGGGACTCCTTGGAGCCGGGCACCAGGTGGTCGACCAGCACGCCCAGCCGGGCGTCCGGGCCGGGGGAGAAGGCGCGCACGATGCCCGGCAGGTCGTCGATGCCCTCCAGGTACTCCACGACCACGCCCTCGATCCGGAGGTCGTCGCCCCAGACCCGCTCCACCAGCTCCGCGTCGTGCCGCCCCTCCACGTAGATCCGCCCGGCCCGCGCGACCCGGGCCCGCGCCCCGGGGACCGCGACCGACCCCGAGGCCGTACGGGACGGGCGCGCCGGGGCGGCGGCCGCCGGGCGGACGAGGGTGACCACCCTGCCCTCCAGCAGGAAGCCGCGCGGCTCCATCGGGAACACCCGGTGCTTGCCGAAGCGGTCCTCCAGGGTCACCGTCGGACCCTGGGCCGTCTTCTCGCACCGGATCACCGCACCGCAGAATCCGGTGGACACCTCCTCCACCACCAGATCGGGCTCGGCGGGGATCTCGGGAACGGGGGCGGACCTCTTCCACGGCGGGGTCAGGTCCGGCTGGTAGCTGCGCATCGCACGACGATAGGACGACCGGACCCCGGGGGTCACGACACGCCGAAACGTCCGGCCAGTCGCCCGCGCTGCTCCCGTACGAACCCCGCGTCCACCACCGCCCCGTGCCCCGGCACGTACACCGCGTCCTCGCCGCCCAGCGCAAGCAGCCGGTCCAGCGCGCCCGGCCAGCGGGCCGGATGCGCGTCCTCGCCGGCCTGGGGCTCGCCGGACTCCTCGACCAGGTCGCCGCAGAGCACGACGGCGGGCGATCCGGGGGAGCCGGGGACGACCGCCACCAGGTCGTGGCCGCTGTGCGCGGGGCCCAGCTCGGCCAGCACCACCTCGCGCCCGCCGCCCAGGCCGACCGTCCACTCCCCGCGCACCGGGTGCCCCGGCACCACCAGCGCGTCGACGGCCTCCGCCGCGTCGCGCTCCGCGACCCCGTGGCGCACCGCCGAGGCGCGCAGCTCCGCCGCGCCGTCCTTCCGCAGGAACTCCGCCAGCCCGGCCGCCCCGTACACCTGGACGCCGGAGAACGCGGCGGTGCCCAGCACGTGGTCGAAGTGCGGATGGCTGAGTGCGACATGTGTCACCCTCCGGCCCAGCAGCGCCTCGGCCTGGGACCGCACCTCGGCCCCCTCGCGGAGCGTCGAGCCGGTGTCGAAGAGCAGCGCGCCGTCCGCCCCGACGACCAGCGCGACCGTCGCATCCCATCCGGGAAGGCGCCGCCGGCCCACTCCGTGGCCGATCCGTTCCCACCCGAACTCTTCCCAAGAAGCGTCCATACCGCGACGCTATCGGCAAAACACCCGCGGGGTCCCGTGACGGGCTGGCCGGTCGCCCTTGCTAGGCCCCCACTCGGCCGCCGTACACTGGCGGGGGATTGCTGGCACTCGGGGTGACAGAGTGCCAGGCGAAATCCTGGACAGGGACACTGGACAGGGACACGGGAACGGCCCGGGAACCACCGAGGAAACACAGCTGGAGGTGTGCGCGATGCTCAGTGAACGCAGACTCGAAGTGCTCCGCGCCATCGTCCAGGACTATGTCGGCACGGAGGAGCCCGTCGGCTCCAAGGCGCTCACCGAGCGGCACAAGCTGGGGGTCTCCCCGGCGACCGTCCGCAACGACATGGCCGTGCTGGAGGACGAGGGGTTCATCGCCCAGCCCCACACCAGCGCCGGACGCATTCCGACGGACAAGGGCTACCGGCTCTTCGTCGACCGGCTCGCGGGGGTCAAGCCCCTCTCGTCGCCGGAGCGCCGCGCGATCCACAACTTCCTCGACGGAGCGGTCGACCTCGACGACGTCGTGGGCCGCACCGTACGGCTGCTCGCGCAGCTGACCCGGCAGGTCGCCATCGTGCAGTACCCCTCGCTGACCCGGTCGACGGTGCGGCACGTGGAACTGCTCTCGCTGGCGCCCGCCCGGCTGATGCTCGTGCTCATCACGGACACCGGCCGGGTCGAACAGCGCATGATCGACTGCCCCGCCCCGTTCGGCGAGACCTCTCTCGCCGACCTGCGGGCCCGGCTCAACAGCCGGGTGGTGGGGCGCCGTTTCACGGACGTCCCGCAACTGGTGCAGGATCTGCCGGAATCCTTCGAGAGCGAGGACCGGGGCACCGTCTCCACCGTGCTCTCCATCCTGCTCGAAACCCTCGTCGAGGAGACGGAGGAGCGGCTGATGATCGGCGGCACCTCCAACCTCACGCGCTTCGGGCACGACTTCCCCGTGATGATCCGGCCGGTGCTGGAGGCTCTGGAGGAGCAGGTCGTGCTGCTGAAGCTGCTCGGCGAGGCCAAGGACTCGGGCATGACCGTACGCATCGGGCACGAGAACGCCCACGAGGGGCTCAACTCCACGTCCGTCGTCGCGGTCGGCTACGGTTCGGGCGACGAGGCAGTCGCCAAACTCGGCGTGGTCGGACCGACCCGCATGGACTACCCCGGAACGATGGGAGCGGTACGCGCAGTGGCACGTTACGTCGGACAGATCCTGGCGGAGTCGTAAGTGGCCACGGACTACTACGCCGTACTCGGCGTACGCCGCGACGCGTCCCAGGACGAGATCAAGAAGGCATTCCGTCGGCTCGCCCGCGAGCTGCACCCGGATGTCAACCCCGATCCGAAGACCCAGGAGCGGTTCAAGGAGATCAACGCCGCCTACGAGGTGCTGTCGGACCCGCAGAAGAAGCAGGTCTACGACCTCGGCGGCGACCCGCTGTCCTCCTCCGGCGGCGCCGGCGCGGGCGGCTTCGGACAGGGCGGCTTCGGCAACTTCTCCGACATCATGGACGCGTTCTTCGGTACGTCGCAGCAGCGCGGGCCCCGGTCGCGCACCCGGCGCGGCCAGGACGCGATGATCCGGCTGGAGATCGACCTCGCCGAGGCCGCGTTCGGAACGACCAAGGACATCCAGGTCGACACGGCCGTCGTCTGCACCACGTGCAGCGGCGAGGGTGCCGCGCCCGGTACCTCCGCCCAGACCTGTGACATGTGTCGCGGCCGCGGCGAGGTCTCGCAGGTCACCCGGTCCTTCCTGGGCCAGGTCATGACCTCGCGGCCCTGCCCGCAGTGCCAGGGGTTCGGCACGGTCGTGCCGACGCCGTGCCCGGAGTGCGCCGGTGACGGCCGCATCCGCTCGCGGCGCACGCTCACGGTGAAGATCCCCGCCGGTGTCGACAACGGCACCCGCATCCAGCTCGCGGGCGAGGGCGAGGTCGGCCCCGGCGGCGGCCCGGCCGGCGATCTGTACGTGGAGATCCACGAGCTGTCGCACGCGGTGTTCCAGCGTCGCGGCGACGACCTGCACTGCACGGTCACCATCCCGATGACGGCGGGCGCGCTCGGCACCAAGGTGCCGCTGGAGACGCTCGACGGGCTGGAGGAGGTCGACATCCGGCCCGGCACCCAGTCCGGCCAGTCCGTCCCGCTGCACGGCCGCGGTGTCACGCATCTGCGGGGCGGCGGGCGCGGCGACCTGATCGTGCACGTCGAGGTGATGACCCCGACGAAGCTGGACCCGGAGCAGGAACGACTGCTGCGGGACCTGGCGAAGATGCGGGGCGAGGAGCGGCCCACCGGCCAGTTCCAGCCCGGTCAGCAGGGGCTGTTCTCCCGGCTGAAGGACGCCTTCAACGGCCGCTGACCCGCGGTGTCCGGACGCCGGGCGGGCCCCCTCGACGGGGCCCGCCCGGCGTCCGCGCGTACCCGGGTCGCGGCCGGTGCGTCCCGGCGGGTCCGGTCCGGCCCGGACGTGACACGATGCGGTCATGTCATCCGCATTGACCGATCTCTGCCGGTATCCGATCGTGCAGGCCCCGATGGCGGGCGGCGCCTCCGGCCCCCCGCTCGTCGCGGCCGTCTCCGGGTCGGGCGGTCTCGGCTTCCTCGCCGCCGGCTACAAGACGGCGGACGGGATGTACCAGGAGATCAAACAGGTCCGCGGGCTGACCGCCCGGCCCTTCGGCGTCAACCTCTTCCTGCCGCAGCCCGGGCTCGCCGACCCGAGCGCCGTCGAGGTCTACCGCCACCAGCTCGCGGGCGAGGCCGCCTGGTACGAGACCCCGCTCGGTGACCTGGACGTCGACGGGGACGACGGCTACGAGGCCAAGCTGGCCATCCTGCTGGACGACCCGGTTCCGGTCGTCTCGTTCACCTTCGGCTGCCCCACCCGGGACACCCTGGACGCCCTCGCCGACGTCGGCACGTACACCGTCGTGACGGTCACCACGCCCGAGGAGGCCCAGGCCGCCCAGTGGGCCGGGGCCGACGCGGTCTGCGCCCAGGGCGTCGAGGCGGGCGGCCACCAGTCCACCCACCGCGACGACCCGCAGGCCGACGGCTCCGGGATCGGGCTGCTCTCGCTGGTGTCCCAGGTCCGCGAGACCGTGCAGATCCCGGTTCTCGCCGCCGGCGGGCTGATGCGCGGTGCGCAGATCGCCGCGGTCCTCGCCGCGGGCGCCGACGCGGCCCAGCTCGGCACGGCCTTCCTCGTCTGCCCCGAGTCCGGGGCGAGCCCGCTGCACAAGCAGGCGCTGACCAACCCGCTGTTCGTCCGGACCGCCCTGACCCGGGCGTTCTCCGGTCGCCCGGCCCGGGGCCTGGTCAACCGCTTCATGCGCGAGCACGGCCCGTACGCCCCCGCCGCCTACCCGCAGGTCCACCACCTGACCGCCGGGCTGCGCCGGGCGGCGGCGAAGGCCGGGGACGCGCAGGGCATGGCGCTGTGGGCCGGGCAGGGCCACCGGATGGCCCGCGAGCTGCCGGCCGGCCGGCTGGTCGGACTGCTCGCCGAGGAACTGGACGCCGCGCGTACGGCACTGAGCACCGGAGGCACCAAGTGACCGCACCCGTCTTCGTCGTCGAACAGGTCCCCGAGGGGCCCGGGTTCGTCCTGGAGGGCCCCGAGGGCCGGCACGCCGTGTCGGTGAAGCGGCTGCACGCGGGCGAGGCCGTCGTGCTCACCGACGGGCGGGGCCGCTGGACGGAGGGCGTCGTGGCCGCCGCCGAGGGCAAGGACCGCCTCGTCCTCGCCGAACTGGCTCCGGTCCGGGAGGAGGCGGCGCCCGCCCCGCGCATCACCGTCGTCCAGGCCCTGCCCAAGGGTGACCGGGGCGAGGTCGCCGTGGAGACCATGACGGAGACCGGCGTCGACGTGATCGTGCCCTGGCAGGCGGCCCGCTGCATCACCCAGTGGAAGGGCGACCGCGGCCTCAAGTCCCTGTCGAAATGGCGCGGTACGGCCCGGGAGGCGGGCAAGCAGTCCCGCCGGGTGCGCTTCCCCGAGGTGACCGACGCGATGACGACCAAGCAGGTCGCGGCGTTGCTGGCCGGGGCGGACTTCGCGGCCGTGCTGCACGAGGACCGGGACCACGACAGCGAACCGCTGGCCACCGTCGAACTCCCCGAGCGGGGCGGGATCGTGCTGGTCGTCGGGCCCGAGGGCGGGGTGTCGCCGCAGGAACTCGCGGTCTTCGCCGAGGCGGGCGCCCGGACCTGCCGGCTCGGTGCGAGCGTGCTGCGCACCTCCACCGCGGGCACGGCGGCGACGGCCCTGCTCCTGGGGCGCACCGGCCGCTGGTCCTAGGGGTGTTTCGAAAGTAGCGCCGCGCGATCCCCGGTTGTGCGCCCGGCGCCATTTGCGGCGCGCCCGCATGCCGTCTACCGTCCGGCGGGCGATCGGTGGGAAGCTGCCCGTATGGGGACAACAAGGGCATGGATTCAGGGGCGAGGCCGACGTGTTCCGGCCGCGTCCGCACTCGTGGTCGCGGCCGTCCTGGGCGTCGCCGCCTGCGAACCCACGGGTGGGCTGAACTCCGCCTCCATCGCCGTGACCACCGACCGGGTCGGCACCGGCGCACTGGAGAGCAACGGGGTGAACGTGCGGTGGCTGAGCTGCTCCGCCGGGGTCGACGGCGCCCGCGCCTGGGGCGCCTCGCCCGCCGCGTCCGTACCCCGCAGCGCGAACGTCGACTGCACGGGCCGGACCGGCAGCGGTGAGGCGATCACGCTCAGCGGCAAGGTGACCCAGGAGCTCGGCGGCCGGTGCGTACGGGGCGATCTGACCGCCAGGACGGGCGGGCGGTCCGTCTTCCGGGCCGATGTGCTCGGCGACTGCAACGCCCCGCCGCAGACCTCCGTGATCACCCCGGCCCCGCCCGCCGCGGGCGGGAACGGCTTCCGGCCCACCGTCACGGTCACCGTCACGGTGACCGAGACCACCCGGGGAAAGTGAGTGCGAACCGGAGCCCGGCCCACCCGTCGGACTCCGGCCAACCCGGTTACGGGCGGCACAGCGGCGTCCTAGGGTGAGCGGTGTGACGCAGCTTTCCTACCTCCGGTATCCCCATCTCCACGGCGACACGGTCGCCTTCACCGCCGAGGACGACGTCTGGCTGGCTCCGCTGGACGGGGGCCGGGCCTGGCGCGTCAGCGCCGACAACCGGCCGGTCGGCCCGCCGCGGATATCGCCGGACGGGACCCGGGTCGCCTGGACGACCACCCGGGACGGGGCGCCGGAGGTCCACCTCGCGCCGGCCGACGGCGGCCCCGCCACCCGGCTCACGTACTGGGGCGACAGCCGGACCGAGGTCCACGGCTGGACGCCCGGTGGCGAGGTGCTCGTCGTCAGCGCCCAGGGGCAGCCGTCGTTCCGCCGCACCCGGGCGCACGCCGTTCCGGTCGACGGCGGCCCGGCGCGGGTCCTCCCGTACGGACAGCTCGGCTCGCTCGCGTACGGGCCCGGCGGCCGGGCCCTGCTGCTCTCCGCCACCATGGGGCGCGAGGCCGCCTGGTGGAAGCGCTACCGGGGCGGCGCCGCGGGCAAGTTGTGGATCGAGGGGGAGACCCCGGGCGACGGCCCGGCGCGGTTCGTCCGGCTCCACGAGGAGCTCGACGGGAACATCGAATGCCCCATGTGGGTCGGCGACCGGGTCGCCTTCCTCTCCGACCACGAGGGCACCGGCGCCGTCTACTCCTCCCTCCCCGACGGATCCGGGCTGCGCCGCCACACCGGCCTCGACGGCTTCTACGCCCGCCACGCGAGCACCGACGGCACCCGTGTCGTCTACGCCTCGGGCGGTGAACTCCGGGTCCTGGACGATCTGACGGGCAGCGAGCCCCGCCGCCCGGACATCCGGCTCGGCGGCCAGCGCACCGACCTCCAGCCGTTCCCCGTGCACGCCGGGAGCCACGTCGAGTCCGTCTCCCCGGACCGCACCGGGCGCGGCAGCGCCGTCGTGACGCGCGGCGCCGTCCACTGGGTCACCCACCGGAGCGGCCCGGCCCGCGCGCTCGCCGCCGAACCCGGCGTACGCGCCCGGCTGGCCCGTACCTTCCAGGCCGAGGGCGACCCGCACGTCGTCTGGGTCACCGACGCCGAGGGCGAGGACGCGCTGGAGTGCGCCCCCGCCACCGGCGCCGCCCCGGGCACCGCGCCGCACCGGCTCGCCGCCGGCCGGCTCGGCCGGGTCCACGAACTGGCCGCCGCCCCCGACGGCAGCCGGTTCGCCGTCGCCACCCACGACAGGCGCGTCCTGGTCGTCGAACGGGAGAGCGGCGAGGTCCACGAGGTGGACCGCAGCGAACACGGCGACGCCTCCGGACTCGTCTTCTCGCCCGACTCCGCCTGGCTCGCCTGGTCCCACCCCGGCCCCCGCCCGCTCAGCCAGCTCAGACTCGCCCACCTCACCGACCTGTCGGTCGCCGAGGCCACCCCGCTGCGCTTCCGGGACTTCTCGCCCGCGTTCACCGCCGACGGCAAGCACCTCGCCTTCCTCTCCGAGCGCTCCTTCGACCCGGTCTACGACAGCCACGTCTTCGACCTGACGTTCCCCGCCTCCTGCCGCCCGCACCTGCTGACGCTCGCCGCCACCACCCCCTCCCCGTTCGGACCGCAGCGCCACGGCCTGCCCGTCGAGAAGGAGAAGAGCGGCGGCGAGGGCGACCAGGACAACCCGACCGCGCTGCCCATCACCCGGATCGACCTCGACGGGCTCGCCGACCGGATCGTGCCGCTGCCCGTCGCGGCCGCCGGGTACTCCACGCTCCGCGCCGCGAAGGACGGCCTGCTCTGGCTGAGCCACCCGACGACCGGGGTCCTCGGCACCAGCGCCGCCACCCCCGACGCAGCCCGCCCCGAGACCACCCTGGAGCGGTACGACCTGGAGAAGCTGCGCTCCGAGGAGATCGCCTCGGACGTACGGGACTTCGAAGTCAGCGGGGACGGCAAGCGGCTCGTCCTGCACACCCGCGGCGCCCTCCGTGTCGTCCCGTCCGACAGCCATGTCGCGGCCGACGACGAGGACGGCGGCAGCGACGGCGGGATCACCGTCGACCTCTCCCGCGTCCGGCGGCTCCTCGACCCGGCCGCGGAATGGCGCCAGATGTACGCCGAGGCCGGCCGCCTCATGCGGGACAACTTCTGGCGCCCCGACCTGGGCGGCGTCGACTGGGACGGCGTCCTGGACCGCTACCGCCCGGTGCTGGCCCGGGTCGCCACCCACGACGACCTGGTGGACCTGCTGTGGGAGGTCCAGGGCGAGCTCGGCACCTCGCACGCCTACGTCCGCCCCTCCTCCGGCTGGTGCGACGAGTCGACCCGGCAGGGACTGCTCGGAGCCGACATCTCCCGCACGGAGGAAGGGAGTTGGCGCATCGACCGGATCCTCCCCTCGGAGACCTCGGATCCGGAGGCGCGCTCACCGCTCGCCGCGCCCGGCGTGGCGGTACGCGCCGGGGACACCCTCCTCGCCGTCGACGGCACCCCGGTCGACCCGGTGACCGGCCCCGCCCCGCTGCTCACCGGCTCGGCGGACCACCCGGTCGAACTGACCGTCGCCCCGGCGGACGGCGGGGACCCCCGCCATGTCGTCGTCGTACCGGTCGACGACGAGGAGGCGCTGCGCTACCACGACTGGGTCGCCGGCCGGCGGGCCCGGGTGCACGAGCTCTCCGGCGGCCGCCTCGGCTACCTCCACGTCCCCGACATGAGCGGCGCGGGCTGGGCGCAACTCCACCGCGACCTGCGGATCGAGATGGCCCGCGACGGGCTGGTGCTGGACGTCCGGGAGAACCGCGGCGGCCACACCTCCCAGCTCATCGTGGAGAAGCTGGCCCGCCGGGTGATCGGCTGGGACGTACCGCGCGGGGCGCGGCCGCACAGCTACCCGCTGGACGCGCCGCGCGGCCCGGTGGTCACCGTCGCCGACGAGTTCGCCGGATCGGACGGCGACATCGTGACCGCCGCGGTCAAGGCGCTCGGCATCGGCCCGGTCGTCGGCACCCGCACCTGGGGCGGAGTGATCGGCATCGACAGCCGCTACCGCCTCGTCGACGGAACCCTGGTCACCCAGCCCAAGTACGCGTTCTGGTTCGAGCGGTACGGCTGGGACGTGGAGAACCACGGGGTCGACCCCGACGTCGAGGTCGTCGTCACCCCGCAGGACCATGTGGCGGGCCGCGACCCGCAGCTCGACGAGGCGGTCCGGATCGCCCTCGAAGCGCTGACCCGCAACCCGGCCGTCCGGGCACCCGGGCTGCCCGCACTGCCCGGGGCATAGCCGCCGAGGTGGCGGGGCGAACCGCCCCGCTACCATGCCGTACAACGATCACCAGCTACCGAGGAGCCAGTCCCATGGCGGGAGAACCGCAGCCCGACTGCCTGTTCTGCAAGATCGTCTCGGGCGAGGTCCCGGCCACCATCGTCCGGGAGACCGAGACCACCGTCGCCTTCCGGGACATCAACCCGCAGGCCCCCGTCCACGTCCTCGTCATCCCGCGCCTCCACCACCCCGACGCCGCCTCGCTGGCCGCCGCCGAACCCGCGGTCGCCGCCGACGTGCTGCGCGAGGCCGGGCAGGTCGCCGCCGACGAGAAGATCGTGGACACCGGCTACCGGATCGTCCTCAACACCGGCGCCGGAGCGGGCCAGACCGTCTTCCACGCCCACGCCCACGTCCTCGGGGGCCGCGGCCTCCAGTGGCCCCCCGGCTAGGGGGTGTCTGACACATGCCTGCGGCGTCGCGGGGTCCGGCACATCCCCAAGCTCTCGGCTTCGCTCGAGCAGGGGACACCCCACTGCTCGCGGCGTTGCCGAACCGCCCACGTGGCTCCTTCCCCGAGCTCTCAACTCCGTTCGAGCAGAGGAGACCCCATCCGCGGACGCCCCGGCGCCTTGCGATCGCACGCACCGGATCCCGCTCCTTCACCCGCACTCATTTATCAGACACCCCCTGGGGCCCGTCGTCCGGATCGGGCCCCGCTCCCTGATCCGGCCTGATCCGAACGAAAGGCCCCAGGCTCCCGTGTCCGTACGCGAACTCGTGGTCCTCGGCACCGCCAGCCAGGTCCCGACCCGGCACCGCAACCACAACGGCTATCTGCTCCGCTGGGACGGGGAGGGCATCCTCTTCGATCCCGGCGAGGGCACCCAGCGCCAGATGCTGCGGGCCGGTGTCGCCGCGCACGACATCGATCGGATCTGCGTCACGCACTTCCACGGCGACCACTCGCTGGGCCTGGCCGGGGTGATCCAGCGGATCAACCTCGACCAGGTCCCGCACCCGGTCACCGCGCACTACCCGGCGAGCGGGCAGCGCTTCTTCGAACGGCTCCGGTACGCCACCGCCTACCGCGAGTCCGTCGCCCTGACCGAGGCCCCCGTCGCCGCCGACGGGGCGCTCGCCACCACCGGCGGGTACACCCTCAGCGCCCACCGCCTCTCGCACCCCGTCGAGTCGTACGGCTACCGGCTCGTCGAGCCCGACGGGCGCCGGATGCTGCCCGGGAAGCTCGCCGAGCACGGCATCCGGGGCCCGGACGTCGGCCGCATCCAGCGCGAGGGCGCCCTCGGCGGCGTCACCCTCGACGACGTATCCGAACGCCGGCGCGGCCAGCGGTTCGCGTTCATCATGGACACCCGGCTCTGCGACGGCGTCCACGTCCTCGCCGAGGGCTGCGACCTGCTGGTCATCGAGTCGACCTTCCTCGACGAGGACGAACGGCTCGCCACCGACCACGGCCACCTGACCGCCGGCCAGGCGGGCCGGGTGGCCCGGGACGCGGGCGTACGGCACCTGGTGCTGACCCACTTCTCGCAGCGCTACGACGACCCGGCCGCCTTCGGGGCCCAGGCCCGCGCGGCCGGGTTCGAGGGCGAACTGACCGTCGCCCAGGACCTCTCCAGGATCCCCGTGCCCACCCGGCACCTCTGACCACCCCCGTACCAGCACCATCGTCTGTGAGCGTGAAGAACCCGTGCACCTCCCCAAGGCCGAACTCCATCTGCACATCGAAGGCACTCTCGAACCCGAGCTGGCCTTCGCCCTCGCCGCGCGCAACGGCGTGGACCTGCCGTACGCGGACACCGAGGAACTCCGCAAGGCCTACCTCTTCGACGACCTCCAGAGCTTCCTGGACCTCTACTACGCCCTGATGGCCGTGCTCCGCACCGAGCGCGACTTCGAGGAGCTCGCCGACGCCTACCTCGCCCGTGCCGCCACCCAGGGCGTCCGGCACGCCGAGATCTTCTTCGACCCGCAGGCGCACACCGCCCGCGGCGTCCCGATCGGCACCGTCGTCGAGGGGCTCGGCCGGGCGCTGGAGCGCAGCGAGGAGAAGCACGGCATCTCCACCCAGCTGATCATGTGCTTCCTGCGCGACGAGTCCGCCGACTCGGCGCTGGAGACCCTGGATGCGGCCCGGCCGCACCTGCACCGGATCAGCGCGGTCGGCCTGGACTCCGCGGAGGTCGGCCACCCGCCCGCCAAGTTCCGCGAGGTCTTCGAGGCGGCCGCCGCGCTCGGGCTGCG
Source organism: Streptomyces sp. NPDC001108 (assembly GCF_053598535.1). Taxonomy (NCBI): domain Bacteria; kingdom Bacillati; phylum Actinomycetota; class Actinomycetes; order Kitasatosporales; family Streptomycetaceae; genus Streptomyces; species Streptomyces sp. NPDC001108. Next base: position 215,566 of record NZ_JBSFKL010000004.1, on the reverse strand, counting down.
CCGGGTCGCCCACGCCGGGGAGGAGGGCCCGCCCGCCTACATCCGCGAGGCCCTGGACGTCCTCGGCGTCGAGCGGATCGACCACGGGCTGCGCTGCATGGAGGACCCGGAGCTGGTGGAGCGGCTGGTCGCCGAGCGGGTGCCGCTCACCCTCTGCCCGCTGTCCAACGTACGGCTGCGCGCCATCGACGTACTGGAGGAGCACCCGCTGCGCGAGATGATGGCCGCCGGCCTCCTGTGCACGGTCAACTCCGACGACCCGGCCTACTTCGGCGGCTACGTCGGCGACACCTTCCACGCCGTCCACGAGGCGCTCGGACTCGACCGCGAGCAGCTGCGCACCCTGGCCCGCAACTCCTTCGAGGCGGCCTTCCTCGACCACGACGAGGAGCGCCGGGCGCGCTACCTGTCCGAGGTCGAGGCGTACGCGTTCGACTGACCGGCGCCGCCCGCCGGCCCGGCCGTGCGGAACGCACCCCGCACCGGCCGCCTGCGCCGTACCGGCAGGCTGATCTCCGTGACGGCCTGCTCGGGCGAGCCCAGCCGGGGCACGGCACCGGGCACCGCCCCGGTGGTGACGGCGAGCAGCGCGGCCGGTGCGCCGCCCCGGCGGCGTACCGACCCCGGCACCAGCGGGCGGCCGCCGGTGTGCAGCGCGACGGCGGTGAACGGGGCGGCGATCAGCAGCGTGGCCGCGCCCAGCACCAGCCCCATCACCGGGTAGCCCGCCAGCTCCGACAGCACACTGCCGAGCACCGGGCCGCAGGCCACCCCGACCGACGACGCGGAGCCCGCGAGCACCGCCCAGCGGCCGCGCGCGTCCAGCGAGGCGGCCAGCCCGATCAGATACGACAGGACCACCGGGTACACGGTGTTCCAGAGGATCTCGCCGGTCGCGAACGAGCCGAGGCTCCCGGCCGAGGAGCTGAGCACGATGCTCACCGCGATGACCACGGTCCCCAGCCCGATCGGCACCGCCCGGCCCACCCGGGCCCCCAGCAGCCCGGCCCCCGCCACCCCGAGCAGCCCGGCCCCGAGCGCGGCGGCGAACACCGCGCCGATGACGACCTCGGAGAGCCCGACCTGGGCGACGCCGATCCGGCCGCTGACCCCCCACAGCGCGTTCTGCGCCATGGACCAGACGAGCATCCCGCCCGCGAGCACCAGCCCGGACCTGCGGTGCGGCAGCCGACCGCCGGCCGGAGCGCCGGAGACGGCGGGCGCGGGGCCGCCGAGCCGGGCGGTGGCGGGCCAGACGAGCAGCGCGACCAGGGCGATCGAGGCGAACGGCAGCCGGTGGCCGCCGCCCAGGTGCGGGATCGTCAGATAGAGGGCGCCCGCCGTGGCGGACACGCTCAGCAGCCCGAGCGAGGACGTCCGGTGCGGGTCGCGCTGGGCGGCGATGCCCGAGGCGGCCACGGCGGTCGCCGTCCCCGAACCGATCCCGCCGACCACCGCGCCCGCCACCACCAGCGGCACCGATCCGGCCAGCGCCGCGCAGCCGTACCCGGCCATGGCCAGCAGCAGCCCGATCCGGGCCGGCCGCCGCGGCCCGTACGACTCGACCCGGCCCGCCAGGGAGAACCCGGCGCTCGCCGAGCCCAGCAGCAGGGCACTGCCGACCAGACCGGCCTGGGCCGTGCCGAGGCCGAGATGGACGGAGAGCCGCCCGACGATGGTGGGGAGCAGGTAGGAGGCGAGGTAACCGGCGGTGAACACGGCGACCAGAGGCCACGCGGCGCGCGGGCGCGAGGACATGGGCGTTCCTGAAGACATGCCGGGACGCGGCAGAAGGCAAGGGGAGGGCAATGCGGGACATGCGAGATGTACGGGATGTACGGGGAATTCGCGCCACTCGTCGGCAACCGTCACCGAAGGGGCTCGCGAGCCAATTTGTATCAACCGCGGACAGTCCCCCGAAAGGCGGCCTCAAGTGATCTGGGTCACATCTGCGTTTACGCTCCGAGTGCGCGGGTAATAGCTGACGTTTGCGCTGGTCCGCGCCGTGTCCGCGGTGCTGCGACCGGCTCGCACGACCGGCGGCGCGCGCCCTCCGGTCACGCCTCCCGATCGGGCACACTGGCCGGATCCACCACGACCGGGAGTGCAAGGTGAGCGCGGACATTCCAGGCATCGACCCACTCGACGGGCTGCGCGCCCCGCAGGACCCGGACTGCGACGTCTTCCTCACCGGCACCGTCTTCCTCGACATCATCTTCACCGGCCTGGACAGCGCCCCCGTGCGCGGCACCGAGTCCTGGGCGCGCGGCATGGGCTCCAGCCCCGGCGGCGTCGCCAACATGGCTACCGCCCTCGCCCGGCTGGGCCTGCACACCTCCCTGGCCGCCGCCTTCGGCGACGACCACTACGGCGAGTACTGCTGGGACGCCCTGGAACAGGGCGAGGGCATCGACCTGTCCATGTCGCACACGGTCCCCGGCTGGCACTCCCCGGTGACCGTCTCGATGGCCTACGAGGGCGAGCGGACGATGGTCTCGCACGGCCACGAGGCCCCCGGCCCCGACGGCCCCGACGACGCCCCGGACGTCCCCCGCTGCCCGCCCCGGGCCCGCGCCGCCGTCGCCTCCCTCGCCCCCGGCCGCAGCGAACCCTGGGTTGCCGCCGCGGCCCGCGCCGGCGCCCGGATCTTCGCCGACGTCGGCTGGGACGAGACCGGCCGCTGGGACCTGGACGCCCTCACCGACCTGGAGCACTGCCGGGCCTTCCTCCCCAACGCGGAGGAGGCGATGCGCTACACCCGCACCGACTGCCCGCGCGCCGCCGCCCACGCCCTGGCCGAACGGGTGCCGCTCGCCGTGGTCACCCTCGGCCGGGAGGGCGCGTACGCGGTGGACGCGGCGACCGGACAGAGCGCCGAGGTGCCCGCGATCGAGGTCGAGGCGCTCGACCCCACCGGCGCCGGGGACGTCTTCGTCGCCGGATTCGTCACCGGCACCCTGGCGGACTGGCCGCTGGCCGACCGGCTGGCCTTCGCCGGACTCACCGCCGCCCTCTCCGTCCAGGAGTTCGGCGGCTCGCTCTCGGCGCCCGGCTGGACGGAGATCGCCGCCTGGTGGCAGCGGGTCCGCACCTTCGACGACCAGGACCCGGCCGCACTGCGCCGCTACGCCTTCCTGGACGACCTGCTGCCCGCCGCCGCCCGCCCCTGGCCGCTGCGCCGCGCCGTCCCGACGATCGGCTTCCGGCACCACGCCTGACGGCCGCGGGGCCCGGTTCGCCCATCTGTGCGAAAAAGCTCTCGGTGTTGCGGGTGCGGGGCCGTACGCTTGGTAATCCGAGAGGTTGTCGATCGGCGAGAACCTTGCAACGGGAGGTATGCGCAGGCCACAGAGCCGGCCCATGACTCAGACACCCACAGCCCAGACCCCTGCGCCGAGGCAGGCGCGAGCCCACTTCACCGTCCCCGCGAGCCATCCGATGGTGACGGTCCTGGGCTCGGGTGACGCCTTGCTGCGCGTGATCGAGACGGCCTTCCCGGCGGCCGACATCCACGTCCGGGGAAACGAGATCAGCGCCGTCGGGGAAGCGGCGGAAGTCGCCCTGATCCAACGCCTGTTCGACGAGATGATGCTGGTGCTCCGCACCGGTCAGCCGATGACGGAGGACGCAGTGGAACGCTCGATCGCCATGCTCCGGGCGGCGGAGCGCGGAGAGAAGGACGGCGAGGAGACCCCCGCCGAGGTGCTCACGCAGAACATCCTCTCCAGCCGCGGCCGCACCATCCGCCCCAAGACGCTCAACCAGAAGCGGTACGTCGACGCGATCGACAAGCACACGATCGTCTTCGGCATCGGCCCCGCGGGCACCGGCAAGACCTACCTCGCCATGGCCAAGGCCGTCCAGGCCCTCCAGTCCAAGCAGGTCAACCGGATCATCCTGACCCGCCCCGCCGTCGAGGCCGGCGAGCGGCTCGGCTTCCTGCCCGGCACGCTCTACGAGAAGATCGACCCGTACCTGCGCCCCCTCTACGACGCGCTGCACGACATGCTCGACCCCGACTCGATCCCGCGCCTCATGGCGGCGGGCACGATCGAGGTGGCGCCCCTGGCCTACATGCGAGGCCGGAGCCAACCGGTCTTCACGAACGTGCTCACGCCGGATGGCTGGCGCCCCATCGGCGAGCTCCAGGTCGGCGACCTTGTCATCGGCTCCGACGGCGAGCCCACGCCTGTCCTCGGCGTCTACCCGCAGGGCGAAAGAGACATCTACCGGGTCTCCGCCCAGGACGGTTCCTGGACTCTGTGCTGCGGCGAGCATCTGTGGACGGTCCGCACGGCGTCGGACAAGCGCCGTGATCGGCCCTGGCGGGTCATGGAGACCCAGGACATGATCGGCAATCTTCGCGCGGCGCACGCCCGCCGTTACGAACTGCCGATGCTCACCGCGCCCGTCAGCCTTCCCGCGCGAGAAGTCCCGATGGACCCGTATGCGGTGGGGCTTCTGCTCGGGGACGGCTGTCTGACCGGCTCGACCACCCCGGCGTTCGCCACCGAGGACCGCGAACTGGCCGAGGCGCTGGAAGAGGCACTGCCCGGTGTTTCGGTACGGCACAAGGGCGGGCCGGACTACGTTCTGAACAGGCAGAAGGCGCCGGGCGACGTCGTCACGCTGGAGAACCCGGTCACCCGTGTCCTGCGTGAGCTGGAGCTGCTGGGCAGCCGGTCCCACTCCAAGTTCGTGCCGGACGTGTACCTCCGTAATTCCGCGGACGTCCGCCTGGCCGTTCTCCAGGGGCTGCTCGACGCGGACGGTGGCCCGGTCACGCAGCGGGGACGTACCTGCCGTGTCCAGTACTCGACGGCATCGATCCTTCTCCGTGACGACGTGATCGCACTCGTGCAGTCCCTCGGGGGCACCGCGTACACCCGGCGCAGGGCTGCCGAGGGGCGCGCACCCGGGCTGGCGAGGGGCCGCGAGGTCCATCACCGCTACGACAGCCATGTGGTCGACATCCGCCTCCCCGAGGGCATCGAGCCCTTCCGCCTCGCCCGCAAGGCCGAGAAGTACCACGCGGCGGGCGGCGGCGGCCGTCCGACGCGTTTCATCGACAGCATCGAGCCGGCCGGACGGGAGGAGACGGTCTGCATCCAGGTGGCGGCGGAGGACTCGCTCTACGTCACACAGGACTATCTGCTGACCCACAACACCCTCAACGACGCCTTCATCATCCTCGACGAGGCGCAGAACACCAGCGCCGAGCAGATGAAGATGTTCCTGACCCGGCTCGGCTTCGACTCGAAGATCGTCATCACCGGTGACATCACCCAGGTCGACCTGCCGAACGGCACGAAGAGCGGTCTGCGCCAGGTCCAGGAGATCCTCGACGGGGTGGAGGACGTCCACTTCTCCAGGCTCACCTCCCAGGATGTCGTCCGGCACAAGCTCGTCGGCCGTATCGTCGACGCGTACGAGAAGTACGACAGCCGAGACAGCCACAACGGGAAGCAGTAGCAGCGCACCATGTCGATCGATGTCAACAACGAGTCCGGAACCGAGGTCGACGAGCAGGCGATCCTCGACATCGCCCGCTACGCACTCGCGAGGATGCGGATCCATCCGCTGTCCGAGCTCTCGGTGATCGTGATCGACGCCGACGCCATGGAGCAGCTCCACATCCAGTGGATGGACCTTCCCGGTCCGACCGATGTCATGTCCTTTCCGATGGACGAGCTGCGTCCGCCGTCGAAGGACGACGAGGAGCCCCCGCAGGGGCTCCTCGGTGACATCGTGCTCTGCCCTGAGGTCGCCAAGAAGCAGGGCGACGAGGCGGAGACCCGGCATTCCATGGACGAGGAGCTCCAGCTCCTCACCGTCCACGGGGTGCTGCACCTCCTCGGGTACGACCACGAGGAGCCGGACGAGAAGGCCGAGATGTTCGGGCTCCAGGCCGCGATCGTCGACGGCTGGCGCGCGGAGCGGGGCATGGAAGGCCCGTCGCCCGCCCCCACCGTCTCGTGAGCGTCCCCCTGGTCCTGGGTGCCGTGCTGCTGGTCGTCGTCGGCTGGCTGGCGGCCTGCGCGGAGGCGGGCATCGCCCGGGTCTCCAGCTTCCGGGCCGCCGAGGCGGTCCGCTCCGGCCGGCGCGGCAGCGCCCGGCTGGAGCAGGTCGCGGCCGACCCGACCCGCTACCTCAACATGGCCCTGCTGGTCCGGGTCGCCTGCGAGATGTCGGCCGGGGTGCTCGTCACGTACGCGTGCCTGCAGGAGTTCCCGGAGACCTGGCAGGCGCTGGCCGTCGCCATGGCGCTGATGGTGCTCGTCTCCTACGTCGCCATCGGCGTCTCGCCGCGCACCATCGGCCGCCAGCACCCGCTGAACACCGCCACCGCCGCCGCGTACGTCCTGCTGCCGCTGGCCCGGGTCATGGGCCCGATCCCGCAGCTGCTGATCCTCATCGGCAACGCGCTGACCCCCGGCAAGGGCTTCCGCAAGGGGCCGTTCGCCAGCGAGGCCGAGCTGCGGGCGATGGTCGACCTCGCCGAGGCGGAGTCGCTGATCGAGGACGAGGAGCGCCGCATGGTGCACTCGGTCTTCGAACTCGGTGACACACTCGTGCGCGAGGTCATGGTGCCGCGTACGGACCTGGTCTGCATCGAGCGCTACAAGACGATCCGGCAGGCGCTGACCCTGGCCCTGCGCTCCGGTTTCTCCCGCATCCCGGTCACCGGGGAGAACGAGGACGACATCGTGGGCGTCGTCTACCTCAAGGACCTGGTCCGCAAGACCCACATCAACCGCGACTCCGAGGCCGACCCGGTCTCCACCGCGATGCGCCCCGCCACCTTCGTGCCCGACACGAAGAACGCGGGCGACCTGCTGCGCGAGATGCAGCAGGAGCGCAACCACGTCGCCGTCGTGATCGACGAGTACGGCGGCACGGCGGGCATCGTCACCATCGAGGACATCCTCGAGGAGATCGTCGGCGAGATCACCGACGAGTACGACCGCGAGCTCCCGCCCGTCCAGGAGCTCGGGGACGACCGCTTCCGAGTGACCGCCCGCCTGGACATCGGCGATCTCGGGGAGCTGTTCGGCTTCGACGAGTACGACGACGAGGACGTGGAGACCGTCGGCGGGCTGCTGGCCAAGGCGCTGGGGCGGGTGCCGATCGCCGGTGCCTCGGCCGTGGTCGACCTGCCGGACGGGCGCCGGCTGCGGCTGACCGCGGAGTCCCCGGCCGGCCGCCGGAACAAGATCGTCACGGTGCTGGTGGAGCCGGTGGCGCCCGAGCCGGAGGAGGCCGCGTGACCCCGGAGAAGCTGCGGGCGCTCTGCCTGGGGTTCAACGCGAGCGTCGAGGAGTTCCCGTTCGGGCCCGAGACCTCCGTCTTCAAGGTGCTCGGCAAGATGTTCGCGCTCAGCGCGCTGGACGCCCGCCCGCTGACGGTGAACCTGAAGTGCGATCCGGACGAGGCGGTGCGGCTGCGGGAGAAGTACGAGGCCGTGGTGCCCGGCTGGCACATGAACAAGCGCCACTGGAACACGGTGACGGTCTCCGGCGTCCCCGACCGGGTACTGCGCGAGCTGGTCGAGGACTCCTACGACCTGGTGGTGGCCGGGCTGCCCCGGGCGGAGCGGCTCCGGCTCGACCGGCCGTAGGCCGGGTCCCGGCGGCCCGTGCGCGGGGGCTCGCGCACGGGCGCGGCGCCGGTTCGTATGCTCGGCACATGACTGAGAGCACCGACCTCGGCCCCGAGGACCGCAAGATCGTCACGCTGGCACGCAGCGCCCGTGCCCGCAACGGTGTGCCGGAGGGCGCGGCCGTACGGGACGAGACCGGGCGCACCTACGTCGCGGGCACCGTACGGCTGGAGTCGCTGAAGCTGAGCGCGCTCCAGACCGCCGTGGCCATGGCCGTCGCCAGCGGGGCCACCTCGCTGGAGGCGGCCGCGGTCGTCTCGGAGGCGCAGACCCCGTCCGAGGAGGACCGGGCCGCCGTGCGCGATCTGGGCGGTCCGGACACCCCGGTCCTGCTCGCCGGGCCGGACGGCGCCCTGCGGGTCAGTGTCACGGCGGGCTGACCCGGCCGCAGCTCCGTGCGCGCGTACGGATCTTGACAGCATCTGATGGTCCATCAGTGAACGTGCTCCGTCCCCATTGACTTCTTCGGGGGCGGAGCCGTCAATGGGCCCCCGTCGGCGCGGGCGCGGAAGAGCCGCTGCCCGCATCCGCAGGAGGGGGCTCCATGCGTTCGACCGTCCGCAGAGTCAGTACGCGAAGATCCGGCGCCCGCAGGCATCCCGCCCGCGCCCGCCGCTGGGCCGCCGCGCTGGGCGTCGGCGCGCTCGTCGTCGCCGGGGGAGGCGTGCTCGCGGGCCCCGCGCAGGCCCTGGCGACCGCCTCGGTCCCGGTGGACTTCCCCACCCACTGCATCCCGCCGGCCATCGCGGGCATCCCGCCGATCGACGGGACGACCAGGGCCGAGATCACGGTCGACAACGCCGCCCCGAAGGTCGGCGACACGGTCACCGTCACCTACACCGTGATCGAGGCCGCCGCGAGCAACCCGGTCGACCTCGCCCTGCCCGCCGACATCATGACGCCGACCGGCAAGGTCACCGTCGGCGGCGCCCAGAGCGCGAGCGTCACGGTCACCGGCCCGAAGAAGAACGACCCGGTGCCCGGCAAGGGCGTCTTCCCGTCGTTCTCGATGACCGGCACCTTCACGGTCACCGCCCCCGGGCAGATCAGGCTCTCGCCCGGCGACTACAACATCCACACCAGCTACATCATGGAGCTGGACACCCCCTGCACCGTGACCGATCCGCCCGCCCCCGTCTCCGAGACGATCATCGCGACGGACGAGGGCGGCCAGGTCAACGAGCGCGCCATCCGGCTCGGGGCCGCCTCCGGCCCGGCGGGCGGGGCGGTCGCCGTCACCGGGTCGAAGTTCACCCCGGGCGCCTCGGTCACCCTGGCCGGCCGGGCCGGTGACCGGCAGACCGCCGACACGGCCACCGTCACCGCGGACGGCTCGGGCGGCTTCGACGGACGGCTCACCGTCACCGACCCGGCGACCACCGGGATCGTCGCGTACGAGGGCGGCTCCTGGGACCCGGCCAAGGGGGCGGGCCCCCAGGCGTACACCGTCACCCCCGGCGGCGGTGAGGTTCCGGACGGCAGCCAGCGGCTGAAGACCTCCGTCCGGGCGGGCACCCTCTCCATGGTCCAGGACGGGGACACCGTCGAGATGTCGGCGGTCGACCTCGGCCGCGGCGGCGCCTCCCGGGGCTCCCTGCGGACGGTCACGGTCGAGGACTACCGAGGCGGCCCCGCGGGCTGGTCCCTGACCGGGAAGGTCACCGACTTCCAGGGCCCCGGCGGCGCGACGATCGGTGCGTCGGCGCTCGGCTGGACCCCGGCCTGCACGACGAAGGCCGGCAGCCCGAGCACCTGCCTGGCGGGCTCGGCCGGACCGGTCGGCAGCGGGGGCGCCACCCTGGCCTCCGCCCCGAACGGCACGGTGACCGGCGGCGAGTTCACCGTCGACGCCCGGCTCGCGCTGACCGTACCGGCGTACACCGCCCCCGGCGCGTACTCCGGAGTGCTCACGCTCACCCTCACGTGACCGAGCGTCTTCCCGCAGCCGGTGGTCCGGGCGCGCACCCGTCCGGACCGCCGGCACGTTCCGTCCCGCCCACCATCCGGGGGTCCCGTACCGTGCGCCGCATCCGCATCCGCATCCGCCCGTTCCTGCCGACCGGCATCCGCCCGGCCGGTCTCCTCCTGGCCGGTCTGCTCCTGGCGGCCGGGACGCCCCCCGCCCACGCCGCGGACAACGGCAGCTGGTCGGTCTACCCGGCCACCACCCGCCTCGGCCAGCGCCCGTACTTCTACCTGTCGGCCGACCCCGGGGCCACGCTCCACGACAAGGTCACCGTCACCAACAAGGGCGACCGGCCGCGGACCTACCGCCTCTACGCGGCCGACGCCTACAACACGGCCCGCGACGGCGGCTTCGCCGTACGAGGCGAGGACGAGCGGCAGCGCTCGGTCGGCGCCTGGGCCAGGACCGGCCGCCCACGGGTCACCGTGCCCCCGCGGGGTTCGGTGGACGTCCCGATCACCGTCACCGTCCCCGAGGACGCCGAACCGGGCGACCACCCCGGCGCGCTGGTCGCCCTCGACGAGCAGGTCGGCCCGGCCGGTGACGGATCCGTCGCCGTCGGCATCCGGCGGGCCGTCGGCGCCCGGATCTACCTGCGGGTGAACGGGCCGACCGTGCCCGCGCTCTCGGTGGACGACATCCGCATCGAGCACAGCCAGCCCCTGGTCCCCGGCACCGGCAGCAGCCGGGCGGTCATCTCGTACACGCTCCGCAACCGGGGCAACGTCACCCTCAGCCCCAAGGTCGCGCTCCGCGCCGAAGGGCTCTTCGGCCGCACCCTGCTCGCCCGCGACCTCAAGCGCGTCCCCTCCGAACTGCTGCCCCGCCAGCAGGTCCGGCTGACCGAGCAGTGGGCCGGCGCCCCGCAGCTGGAATGGGGCGAGGTCCGGCTCACCGCGAGCGCCGACCGGACCAGGGAGTCCGCCACCGCCTCGTACTTCGCGCTGCCCTGGCTGGTGGCGGGGGTCCTGCTGGTGGCCGTCGCCGGAGGGACCGCGCTGTGGGTACGGGCCCGCCGCGCCCGGAGCCGTACGGCCTGAGAGCGCGCCGGGCGGCCCCTGACCGGGCGGCCACGCCCCGGCACGCGCGCCTCCGGCATGCCGGAAGGGCCGAGCAGCCCCGCCACCGGGCCCTCCCGGTGCCCCGGAATCGCACGCACCGTGCCGCGTCCGCTCTGCGGTCGGAGGCCACCCGGCAGGCTCGGCGCCGGCACCGACCGGCCCCGCGGTACGGCGGGGCCGCCGGGATCGGGGACAATGGGCGCCATGAGCGTTCGACCTGACACAGACGCCGCCGCGCGGCAGGCCCCGGGCACAGCCCCCCACCGGGCCGGTTTCGCCTGCTTCGTGGGCCGCCCCAACGCGGGCAAGTCCACTCTCACGAACGCTCTGGTCGGCCAGAAGGTGGCGATCACCTCCAACCGGCCGCAGACCACCCGGCACACCGTGCGCGGCATCGTGCACCGCGAGGACGCCCAGCTGATCCTGGTCGACACGCCCGGCCTCCACAAGCCGCGCACCCTGCTCGGCGAGCGGCTCAACGACGTCGTGCGGACCACCTGGGCCGAGGTCGACGTCATCGGCTTCTGCCTGCCCGCCGACCAGAAGCTCGGCCCCGGCGACAAGTACATCGTCAAGGAGCTCGCGGCGATCAGGAAGACGCCCAAGCTCGCCATCATCACCAAGACCGACCTGGTCGACTCCAAGCAGCTCGCCGAGCAGCTGATCGCCGTCTCCCGGCTCGCCGAGGAGCTCGGCTTCGAGTGGGCGGAGATCGTCCCGGTCTCCGCCGTCGAGGACAAGCAGGTCGGGCTGCTGGCCGACCTGATCGTGCCGCTGCTCCCGGAGAGCCCGCCGCTCTACCCGGAGGGCGACCTCACCGACGAGCCCGAGATGGTCATGGTCGCGGAGCTGATCCGCGAGGCCGCGCTCGAAGGCGTACGGGACGAGCTGCCGCACTCCATCGCGGTCGTCGTCGAGGAGATGCTGCCGCGCGAGGACCGCCCGGCCGACAAGCCGCTGCTCGACATCCACGCCAACGTCTACATCGAGCGCCCCAGCCAGAAGGGCATCATCATCGGCCCCAAGGGCAAGAGGCTGAAGGACGTCGGGACCAAGTCCCGCAAGCACATCGAGGCGCTGCTCGGCACGCCGGTCTTCCTGGACCTGCACGTGAAGGTCGCCAAGGACTGGCAGCGCGACCCCAAGCAGCTGCGCAAGCTCGGCTTCTGAAGCCCGCTCCTCATCCGCCGTCGGCCGGTCTCACGCGCCCTCCTTCAGGACGCGTGAGATCAGGGCCCGCTGGGCGTCGGTCAGCTTCGGGTCCGCGCAGTGCACCGTGCGGCCGCCGACCGTGATCCGGTAGCGGAAGCCGTCCGGCACCCCCTGCGGAGGCGCCTCGTGGCCCTCGGCGAGCGCGGACGCGGCCAGCGCCTCCCACTCCGCCCCGTCGTCCCGCCCGGCGGTGTCGATCTCACGATCGCGTGGGATGCCGGTGAAACCACCGGTCCTGCTGACCTGAATACGCATGCGACGACCTCCGGGCCGGGCGGGCTGACTGGGTTCTACGAGGTCGGAACACCCACTTCCGACCACGCCTTCAGGACGGCCTCGACCTCGTCGCCCTCACCGAAGCGGCTGCGGGCGGCCTCGACCGTCAGCCGGGCGAAGTCCGAGAAATCGGCGTCCGTAGCCAGTTGACCACCTGTGAGCACATCGAACCAGAGCTGACCGGCCCGTTCCCACGCATGGCCGCCGAGCGCCGTCGCCAGCAGGTAGAACGCGCGGTTGGGAATGCCGGAGTTGATGTGCACCCCGCCGTTGTCCTGGCTGGTGCGGACGTAGTCGTCCATCGAGGCGGGCTGCGGGTCCTTGCCGAGCACGTCGTCGTCGTACGCCGTGCCCGGGGCCTTCATCGAGCGCAGCGCGACGCCCTGGACGTCGGGGGCCAGCAGGCCGGCGCCGATCAGCCAGTCGGCCTGGTCGGCGGTCTGGCCCAGGGTGTACTGCTTGACCAGGGAGCCGAAGACGTCGGACACCGACTCGTTGAGCGCGCCGGACTGGCCGTAGTAGCTCAGGTTGGCGGTGTACTGGGTCAGGCCGTGGGTCAGCTCGTGGCCGATCACGTCGATCGCGACGGTGAAGTCGAGGAAGACCACCCCGTCCCCGTCGCCGAAGACCATCTGCTCGCCGTCGAAGAAGGCGTTGTTGTACTTCTTGTCGTAGTGGACCGAGCCGATCAGCGGCAGCCCGTTGCCGTCGATCGAACGGCGGCCGTACGCCTTGAGGAGCAGCTCGAAGGTGGAGCCGAGCCCGGCGTACGCGCGGTTGACGCTGGCGTCCTGGGTCGGGTCGTCTCCCTCGGCGCGGACCTTGGTGCCCGGGAGATCGGTGCGGTGGCGGCAGTCGTAGATCGTCCGGTTCGGCTTGTCGGACTCCTCCGCACCGTCCGCGGGACGGGGCGCGACGGCGACCATCGTGGTCATCTGGCGCCGGGTGCGGCGGGCCGCGTCGCCCTCCAGGGTGCGGCGGGAGGGCCCGGCGAGGTCGGGGTTCTCGGACTGCGAGAGCTTGTCGAGAACGTGGGGCGGCACGATCGTGCAGAAGACGGGGTGGAACCCGTCGGGTGACTGAGGCTGCATACAACCGACTGTGGCACCGGCGTCACCGCGATGTCACCCATTGCGACGAGGATTGACGAAATGGAGTGATCGGTCGCCGTTGGGCGTTTCCTGCGCCCGGTCCCGCATACTGATACGGGACGGACGCATCAGCCGCCTCTCGGCTACGCTCGCCGCATCATGCGTTTCGGGCTGCTTCTTCTTAGCTGCCGCGGCGAGGGCCTGTAGTCGTAGGCCGACCCCCTCCCCGCGGAGTCTGGTGCTGCAGCGACACAGTCGGCCGTCCCACCGCTGGATCCCGAGGAGCCGTACGTCATGACCGCCACCCGCCCGACGCCGATCACCAACGCGACGCGGCTGCAGAAGCCGTCCGGGATGCCGATCCACAAGTACCGCGGTTACGACGCGGTCGACATCCCCGACCGCACCTGGCCGGACCAGCGGATCACCCGGGCCCCCCGCTGGCTCTCCACCGACCTGCGCGACGGCAACCAGGCCCTGATCGACCCGATGTCGCCGGCCCGCAAGCGCGAGATGTTCGACCTGCTCGTCCGCATGGGCTACAAGGAGATCGAGGTCGGCTTCCCGTCCTCCGGCGAGACCGACTTCGCGTTCGTCCGATCCATCATCGAAGAGGGCGCGATCCCCGAGGACGTGACGATCTCCGTCCTGACCCAGGCCCGCGAGGACCTGATCGAGCGGACCGTGGAGTCCCTGATCGGCGCCCGCCGCGCCACCGTCCATCTGTACAACGCCACCGCGCCGACCTTCCGCCGGGTCGTCTTCCGCGGCTCCAGGGACGACATCAAGCAGATCGCCGTGGACGGCACCCGGCTGGTCATGGAGTACGCGGAGAAGCTGCTGGGCCCGGAGACGATCTTCGGCTACCAGTACAGCCCGGAGATCTTCACCGACACCGAGCTGGACTTCGCCCTGGAGGTCTGCGAGGCCGTCTGCGACGTGTGGCAGCCCGAGGAGGGCCGCGAGATCATCCTCAACCTGCCCGCCACCGTGGAGCGCTCGACGCCGTCCACGCACGCGGACCGGTTCGAGTGGATGTCGCGCAACCTGACCCGCCGCGAGCACGTCTGCCTCTCCGTCCACCCGCACAACGACCGCGGCACCGCCGTGGCCGCCGCCGAGCTGGCCCTGATGGCCGGGGCCGACCGGATCGAGGGCTGCCTGTTCGGCCAGGGCGAGCGCACCGGCAACGTCGACCTGGTCACCCTGGGCATGAACCTGTTCTCCCAGGGCGTCGACCCGCAGATCGACTTCTCCCAGATCGACGAGGTCCGCCGCACCAGCGAGTACTGCAACCAGATGGAGGTCCACCCGCGCCATCCCTACGCGGGCGACCTGGTCTACACCGCCTTCTCCGGCTCCCACCAGGACGCCATCAAGAAGGGTTTCGACGCCATGGAGGCCGACGCGGCCGCCCAGGGGCGGACGGTCGACGACATCGAGTGGGCGGTGCCGTACCTGCCGATCGACCCGAAGGACGTCGGCCGCAGCTACGAGGCCGTCATCCGGGTCAACTCGCAGTCCGGCAAGGGCGGGATCGCCTACGTCCTGAAGAACGACCACAAGCTGGACCTGCCGCGCCGGATGCAGATCGAGTTCTCCCGGATCATTCAGGCCAAGACCGACGCCGAGGGCGGCGAGGTCACGCCGACCCAGATCTGGTCCACCTTCCGCGACGAGTACCTGCCCAACCCGGACGACGCCTGGGGCCGCGTACAGCTGCGCACCGGCCAGACCACCACCGGCTCCGACGGTCGCGACACGATCACCGTCGAGGCGACCGTGGACGGCACCGACACCGTGCTGAGCGGCACCGGCAACGGCCCGATCTCCGCGTTCTTCGAAGCGCTGCAGGCCATCGGCATCGACGCCCGGCTGCTGGACTACACCGAGCACACCATGAGCGAGGGCGCCAGCTCCCAGGCCGCCTCGTACATCGAGTGCGCCATCGACGGAAAGGTCCTGTGGGGCATCGGCATCGACCCCAACACCACCCGGGCCTCGCTCAAGGCCGTCGTCTCCGCCGTCAACCGCGCCAGCCGCTGACCCCGGCGCCCCGCGGGGCACCGCCCGGACCCCGTCCTCCCGTACCAGGAGGGCGGGGTTCGGCCATCTCCGCGGTGGTTGTGACGGGCGAGGTGCTGACGGCGCCTCACGACTGTGGTTAACATCACGTGCACCCGGCAATGTTGCCGGAGTGTTACGGAGGTGTGCGACGTGCGGTCAGCGCTGGGACGACGCGCCAGGAAGCTGCGCATCTGCGGCATTCGCACCACCTGGGACCCGGTCGGCGACGGGGAGTTCTTCTGCCCCGGCTGCGGCGGCGACCGGAACTACCGCCGCCTCACCGGCCGTCGGCGCTTCGCCGTGCTCGGCGTGCCGATGGTGCGCCGCGGCACCGTGGGCCCGGTCGTCGAATGCGCCGCCTGCCGGGAGCACTTCGGCATCGACGCGCTCGACCACCCCACCACCACCCGGCTCTCCACCATGCTCCGGGACGCCGTCCACACCGTGACGCTCGGCGTCCTGGCGGCCGGCGGCACCGCCTCCCGCCCCGTCCTGGAGGCCGCGACCGCCACCGTGCGCGGCGCCGGGTTCGACGACTGCACCGCGGAGCAGCTCCGTACCGTCGTCGAAGTCCTCGCCGCCGACGTTGGGGACGGCTCGGGGCCGGCCGCCGAGGCGTGCGGCGCGGCCCTCGCCATCGAGCTCCACGAGGCGCTGGAACCGCTCGCCCCCCACCTGGCCCCCGCCGGGCGCGAGGCGGTCCTGCTCCAGGGCGCCCGGATCGCGCTCGCCGACGGCCCGTACGGACCGGCCGAGCGCGAGGTACTGACCACCATTGGCGGCGCCCTCCAGCTCCGTGCCGAGGACACCGCCCGGCTCCTCGCCGAGGCCGCCCGCACCCCCTCCTGACCGCCCGGCGGCCCGGCACCCCCTCCCCGTACCGGACAATGGACGCATGAGCTTGTTCCGGGACGACGGCGTGGTGCTGCGCACGCAGAAGCTGGGCGAGGCCGACCGGATCATCACGATCCTGACCCGCGGCCACGGCCGGGTGCGCGCCGTCGCCCGAGGGGTGCGGCGCACCAAGTCCAAGTTCGGCGCCCGGCTGGAGCCCTTCTCCCACGTCGACGTGCAGTTCTTCGCCCGGGGCAGCGAGCTGATCGGCCGCGGGCTGCCGCTCTGCACCCAGAGCGAGACGATCGCCCCGTACGGCGGCGGCATCGTCACCGACTACGCCCGCTACACCGCCGGCACCGCGATGCTGGAGACCGCCGAGCGGTTCACCGACCACGAGGGCGAGCCGGCGGTCCAGCAGTACCTGCTGCTCGTCGGCGGGCTGCGCACCCTGGCCCGGGGCGAGCACGAACCGCATCTCATCCTCGACGCGTTCCTGCTGCGCTCGCTCGCCGTCAACGGCTACGCCCCCAGCTTCGCGGACTGCGCCCGGTGCGGACTGCCGGGGCCGAATCGGTTCTTCTCCGTCGCGGCGGGCGGGGTGGTGTGCGGCGACTGCCGGGTGCCCGGCAGCGTCGTACCCTCGGCGGAGGCCGTCACGCTGCTGAGCGCGCTGCTCAGCGGCGACTGGGAGACGGCGGACGCGTGCGAGACGCGTCATGCCAGGGAGGCGAGCGGGCTGGTGTCCGCGTATCTGCACTGGCATCTGGAGCGCGGGCTGCGCTCACTGCGGTATGTAGAGAAGTGACACAGGCGGATCAGGCACAGGGAGCGGGACAGTTTCATGGCAGTACGCGGGATGCTCGGCGGCCGTAACAAGCGCGACTACAAGACCCCGGAACCGCACCCGTCCGGTGCCACGCCCCCCAGGATCCCCGGAGAGCTGGTGCCCAAGCACGTCGCCGTCGTGATGGACGGCAACGGCCGCTGGGCCAAGGAGCGCGGTCTGCCGCGCACGGAGGGCCACAAGGTCGGCGAGGGCGTCGTCATGGACGTGCTCAAGGGCTGCATCGAGATGGGCGTCAAGAACCTCTCGCTGTACGCGTTCTCCACGGAGAACTGGAAGCGGTCCCCGGAAGAGGTGAAGTTCCTGATGAACTTCAACCGGGACGTGATCCGCCGCCGTCGCGACGAGATGGACGAGCTGGGCATCCGCATCCGCTGGGTGGGCAGGATGCCCAAGCTGTGGAAGTCCGTGGTCCAGGAGCTCCAGGTCGCCCAGGAGCAGACCAGGGACAACGACAGGATGACGCTGTACTTCTGCGTCAACTACGGCGGCCGGGCCGAGATCGCCGATGCCGCGCAGCGGATCGCCCAGGACGTGGCGGCCGGGAAGCTCGACCCGTCGAAGGTCAACGAGAAGACCTTCCAGAAGTACATCTACTACCCGGACATGCCGGATGTGGACCTCTTCGTCCGCCCCAGCGGGGAGCAGCGCACCTCGAACTACCTGATCTGGCAGAGCGCCTACGCCGAGATGGTCTTCCAGGACGTGCTCTGGCCGGACTTCGACCGCCGCGACCTGTGGCGGGCCTGCCTGGAGTTCGCCCAGCGGGACCGGCGCTTCGGCGGTGCGGTGGAGACGCAGCAGCTCGCGAAGTGACGGCGGGAGGTCCGGGGGCGGTGCTCCCGGACCTCGTCGCTCACGCCTTCTCGGTGTCCTGTTTGCCGGCGCACTCGGCGCAGGTGCCGAAGATCTCCACGGTGTGCGCCACGTTGACGTAGCCGTGCTGGGCGGCGATGGTCTCCGCCCACTGCTCCACCGCCGGGCCCTCGACCTCCACGGCCTTGCCGCACAGCCGGCAGACCAGGTGGTGATGGTGGTCCCCGGTCGAGCAGCGGCGGTACACGGACTCGCCCTCCGTGGTGCGCAGCACGTCGACCTCGCCCGCGTCGGCGAGGGACTGGAGGGTGCGGTAGACGGTGGTCAGTCCGACCGAGTCGCCGCGGTGCTTGAGCACGTCGTGCAGCTCCTGGGCGCTGCGGAACTCGTCCACCTCGTCGAGCGCCGCGGCCACCGCCGCCCGCTGGCGGGTCGACCGGCCGCGTACCGGGGCCGCGTTCGTTCCACTGATCGGCGCCGTCGCCACAGCAGCCTCCTCGTGTCGCCCGTACCTGTGTCGGGCCATTGTGCCAGCCCGGCCCGGTCTCAGGGCCGAACCACGAGATCGTCCCCGGCGGCCCGGGTGGCCGGTACTTCCAGGGTGCATCCGTCGGTGCCCGTCTCGTCCCGCCGGGCGCGGCGCCGGGCCAGCGGGGCGGCGAGCGCCGTCAGTCCGACGAAGACGGCGATGGCCAGCAGCACGATCGTCGCCCCGGGCGGGACGTCCTGGTAGTAGGAGGTGACGGTGCCGGCCAGGGTCACCGCCGTGCCGATGACGACGGCGAGGACGAACGTCACCCGGAAGGAGCGGGCGATCTGCTGCGCGGCGGCGACCGGCACCACCATCAGCGCGCTGACCAGCAGTAGCCCGACGACCCGCATCGCGACGGTCACGGTGACCGCCGCGGTGACCGCGACCAGCAGGTTCAGCGCGCGCACCGGCAGCCCGGTGACCCGGGCGAACTCCTCGTCCTGGCTGACCGCGAAGAGCTGGCGGCGCAGTCCCAGCGTCACCAGCAGCACGAAGGCGGCCAGCAGGCAGATCGAGGTGATGTCGCCGGTGGAGACGGTGGACAGCGAGCCGAAGAGGTACGAGGTGAGGTTGGCGCTGGAACCGGTGTCGGAGAGGTTGATCAGCAGCACCCCGCCCGCCATGCCGCCGTAGAAGAGCATGGCCAGCGCGATGTCGCCGCGGGTGCGGCCGTACCAGCGGATCAGCTCCATGACGACCGCGCCGGCCACCGCGACCGCCGTGGCCATCCAGACCGGGCTGGTGGAGAGCAGGAAGCCGAGGCCGACGCCGGTCATGGCGATGTGGCCGATGCCGTCGCCCATCAGGGCCTGGCGGCGCTGGACGAGGTAGACGCCGACGGAGGGGGCGATGACGCCGACGAGCACGGCGGCGAGCAGGGCCCGCTGCATGAAGGGGGGGTTCAGGAATTCCATGGTCAGCTCAGCAGTCCCGTCCGGGTGGGCTCGTAGGCCGCGTGGGGGTGTACGTGGTCGTGGCCGGGCAGGGCGTGCTGGCCCCGCGCCTCCGGGGGCGGCCCGTCGTGCAGGACGCAGCCGTCGCGTAGCACGATCGCGCGGTCGATCAGCGGTTCCAGCGGGCCGAGTTCGTGCAGGACGAGCAGGACCGTGGTGCCGGCCGCGACCTGCTCGCGCAGGGTGGCGGCGAGGATCTCCTGACTGGCCAGGTCGACGCCGGCCATCGGCTCGTCCATGATCAGCAGCTCCGGTTCGGCGGCCAGCGCGCGGGCGATCAGCACCCGCTGGTGCTGCCCGCCGGAGAGCGCCTCCACCGGGTCCCCGGCCCGGTCGGCGAGGCCGACCAGCTCGATGGCCCGGTCGACGGCGGCCCGGTCGGCCCGGCGCAGCAGTCCGAGCCGGGTACGGGACAGCCGTCCGGAGGTGACGACCTCGCGAATCGTGGCGGGGACGCCGCCGGACGCCGTGGTGCGCTGGGGCACGTAGCCGATCCGCGCCCACTGCCGGAAGCGGCGCAGCGGGGTGCCGAACAGCTCGACGGAGCCGCCGGTGAGCGGGACCTGGCCGATGACGGAGCGCACCGCGGTGGACTTGCCGGAGCCGTTGGCGCCGAGGAGGGCGGCGACCTCGCCCCGGTGGACGGTGAAGTCGATGCCCCGCAGCACCCGGCGGGCGCCCAGCGTGGCGGAGGCGCCGCGCAGGGCTATGACGGGTTCGGGGGTGGTGCTCCCGGTCGCGGGCATGGGTGCCTCCGGTGCTGCGGGGGTGGGGGTGGGGGACGTCACTTCGCGCCGAGCGCCTTCTGGAGGGCGGCGAGGTTGGACCGCATGACCTCCAGGTAGTCGGTGCCCTTGGACTGCTTGGTGATGCCTTCGAGCGGGTCCAGGACGTCGGTGCGCAGGCCGGTGTCCTTGGCGAGCGTCCTGGCCGTCCGGTCGCTGGCGAGCGTCTCGAAGAACACGGTGGTGGCCTTGTCCTTCTTGGCTATGGCGTGGATCTCGTTGATCCGGGCGGGGCTGGGGTCGGCCTCCGGGTCGACGCCCGCGATGCCCTCCTGGGTGAGGCCGTAGCGCTCGGCGAGGTAGCCGAAGGCGGAGTGGGTGGTGATGAACGTCCGGGTCGCGGTGGACCGCAGGCCGTCCTCGAAGGCGGTGTTCAGCTCGTCGAGCCGGGCGACCAGGGCGGTGGTGTTCTTCCGGTAGTCCGCGGCGTGGGCGGGGTCGGCCTTCTCCAGGCTCTTGCCGACGCCCTTGGCGACCTCGGCGTACTTGACCGGGTCGAGCCAGACGTGGGGGTCGGCCCCGGCCTCGTCGCCGTGGTGCTCGTGGCCGTGGTCGTCCGCGCCCACCTCGGTGCCGTGGTCCTCCAGCGTGGTGAGCGTCGAGGCGTCGAGGACGTGCTTGGCGCCGGAGAGCCCGATGGCGTCGTCGACGGCCGGCTGGATGCCCTTGAGGTAGAGGACGAGGCCGGCGTCGGTGAGCCCGCCGATCTGCCGCGGGCTGAGCTCCAGGTCGTGCGGTTCCTGGCCGGGCTTGGTGAGCGTGGTGACGGAGACGTGCTCGCCGCCGATCCGCTCGGCGAGGAACTGCATCGGATAGAAGGAGGCCACCACGTCCAGCCCGTCGCCCTTCTTGCCGTCCGCGCCGTCGGCGGCGGAGCAGCCGGTGAGCGCGGCGAGACCGAGGGCGGCCGCCGTGGCGGCGGCGGGGACGGGGACGAGGCGGCTTATGTTCATGACAGTCATTTTCAACAAAGCTGGAAACGATTGTCAACAAGGATGATGAGATGACCGCGCGACCGGCGGGGCCGGTCCCAATTTGTTCGACAGGGCGTGCCCGCCGGTAATCTGAAGCCCGCAGGAGCAGCACGCCGTCGTAGAAGAGAGCACCGTGGCCGCCGACAAGATCGACTCCATCGTCAGCCTGAGCAAGCGCCGAGGCTTCGTCTATCCCTGTAGTGAGATCTACGGTGGTCAGCGAGCCGCCTGGGACTACGGGCCGCTGGGTGTCGAGATGAAGGAGAACCTGAAGCGCCAGTGGTGGCGCTACATGGTCACCTCCCGCGAGGACGTGGTCGGTATCGACTCGTCGGTCATCCTCGCCCCCGAGGTCTGGGTCGCCTCCGGTCACGTCGCCACGTTCACCGACCCCCTCACCGAGTGCACCTCCTGCCACAAGCGCTTCCGCGCGGACCACCTGGTGGAGGCGTACGAGGAGAAGCACGGCCACGGCCCCGCGAACGGCCTGGCCGACCTCAACTGCCCCAACTGCGGCAACAAGGGCACGTTCACCGAGCCCAAGCAGTTCTCCGGGCTGCTCTCCACCCACCTCGGCCCGACCCAGGACTCCGGCTCCGTCGCGTACCTGCGCCCCGAGACCGCCCAGGGCATCTTCACCAACTTCGGCCAGGTGCAGCAGACCTCGCGCAAGAAGCCGCCGTTCGGCATCGCCCAGATGGGCAAGTCCTTCCGCAACGAGATCACTCCCGGCAACTTCATCTTCCGGACCCGCGAGTTCGAGCAGATGGAGATGGAGTTCTTCGTCAAGCCGGGCGAGGACGAGGAGTGGCAGCAGTACTGGATGGACCAGCGCTGGAACTGGTACACCGACCTCGGCATGCGCGAGGAGAACATGCGGTGGTACGAGCACCCCAGGGAGAAGCTCTCCCACTACTCCAAGCGCACCGCCGACATCGAGTACCGCTTCCGCTTCGGCGGCAGCGAGTGGGGTGAGCTGGAGGGCGTCGCCAACCGCACGGACTACGACCTCAAGGCCCACTCCACCGCCTCGGGCACGGACCTGTCGTACTTCGACCAGGAGGCCGGCGAGCGCTGGACCCCGTACGTCATCGAGCCCGCGGCCGGTGTCGGCCGGGCGATGCTCGCCTTCCTCCTCGACGCCTACGTCGAGGACGAGGCGCCCAACGCCAAGGGCGTCATGGAGAAGCGCACCGTGATGCGCCTCGACCCCCGCCTCGCGCCGGTCAAGGTCGCCGTGCTGCCGCTCTCCCGCAACCCGCAGCTCTCGCCGAAGGCCAAGGGCCTCGCGACCGACCTCCGGAAGAACTGGAACATCGAGTTCGACGACGCGGGCGCCATCGGCCGCCGCTACCGCCGCCAGGACGAGATCGGCACCCCGTTCTGCGTCACCGTCGACTTCGACACCCTCGACGACAACGCGGTGACCGTGCGCGAGCGCGACACGATGAAGCAGGAGCGCGTCTCCCTGGACCAGATCCAGGCCTACCTCGGCGCCCGCCTGCTCGGCTGCTGAGGCCCGTACGCCGGAGCCCCCGACCCCTCGCATCCGCCGGAGGGGCCGGGGGCTCCGGCGATTCCGGCGCACTGCCGCCGCCTGCCGCGCGAGTAGGGTGCGCGGGGTGAACACCGCACCCCCGCCCCGCCGCGCCTTCCGTCTGATCGTCACGGGGGGAGGCACCGGAGGTCATACCTACCCCGCCCTGACCGCGATCCGCGCTCTGCGGAGCAGGCTCGCGGCGGACGGCGGACAGCTCGACGTCCTGTGGATCGGGACGCCCGACGGGCTGGAGGCCCGCGTCGCACCGGCCGAGGGCATCGCCTTCACCACGGTCGCCACCGGAAAGATCCGGCGTTCCGGCAACCCGCTCAAGCTGGTATCGCCGGCCAACGTCAAGGACATGGCGCGGGTGCCGCTCGGGGTCGCGCAGGCCCGTCGGATCGTCGCCGACTTCCGGCCGGACGTCGTCCTGGCCACCGGCGGCTACGTGGCCGTTCCGGCGGGGCTGGCCGCCCGCCTGTGCCGACGCCCGCTGGTCCTCCACGAGCAGACCGTGCGCCTGGGCCTCGCCAACCGGAGACTCGCGGGCTCGGCGACGAGGATCGCGGTGTCCTCGGAGTCGTCACTGCCGCTGCTGCCGGACTCGGTGCGTGCCGCTGGGGTCGTCACCGGCAACCCCGTCCGGCCCGAGGTGCTGACCGGCCACGCGGACAAGGCGGTCGAGGCGCTGGGGTTGCGCGGGTTCGACCGGCGTCTGCCCACCGTGTACGTCACCGGCGGCGCCCAGGGTGCCCAGCAGATCAACGGAATCGTCCGTGACGCTCTGCCGTGGCTGCTGGAGCGCGCGAACGTGATCCACCAGTGCGGCCCGGACCACGTGGACGCGCTGCGGGCACACGGGGCGGTCCTGCCCGAGGCGCTGCGGGGGCGGTACCACCTGACCGGGTTCGTCGGTGCGGAACTGCCTGACGTCCTGGCGCTCGCGGAAGTCGTGGTCTCCCGCAGCGGGGCCGGGACACTCGCCGAGCTGACCGCCCTGGGCAAGCCCGCGGTCTTCGTCCCGCTCGCCACGTCGGCCGGGAACGAGCAGGCGCACAACGCCCGCCACCTGGAGGAGGCCGGCGCCGCCGTCGCCCTGCTCGGCGAGGTCACCGCCGACCGGCTCAAGGACACGGTCGGTCCGCTGCTCACCGACCGCGTACGGCGTGCGGCGATGGCGGAGCGGGCGCGTGCGCACGGCCGACCGGACGCGGCGGACAGGCTGGTGGACGTGCTCCTGTCCGCAGCTTCCGGGTGATCAGAGCGGTACTGGACCCGTACCGGCCCCGCCCGGGCGAAAAACCGGTGCGCGGGGTGGGGCGGGGCCGGTACGGTTCCGGCATGTATGCGTTCTTCCAGATCTACGAGTGAGAGCGCGGCGGGTCCGCGTACCCGCCGCCACCGGACCGATCACGGGTCGCCCGGACCGCATGTCGCACGGCGGCCTCACTTCGCACTACGAACGGGAGAACACCGTGGCCAAGAGCCGAAACAACCTGCTCGGCGTGGGCGGGCAGCGCAAGAAGCTGTCCCGGGCGGGCGGGCAGGGCGTCGGCCCCGCCAACGAAACCGACCGCCGGGCGGCCGCCGACCAGAAGCAGGAGCTGCTGCGCCGGATGCGCGAGCGCGCCCAGGGGGGTGCCGGGGCCGAGACCCCGGAGCCCGTCGAGGCGCCGGCGGAGGACGACGCGCAGAGCTGACGCCCCGCGTCCCGCATGTACGACCGTGGGCCCGGATCATCCGTGATCCGGGCCCACGGCCTTGTCCGGCGCCCGGCCGGGGACGCCGCTCATGCCACCGTGCGCGGCAGCCGCAGGCCGAGGAGGGCCCGTCAGGACGCTCGCGGGTCAGGTCACCGGCAGCATCATCACCGCCAGTGCGTCCCGCATGCCCGTGTCCGTGGCCAGGGAGCGGAACGGCGTGCCGAGGGCGGCCAGGCCCAGGGCCGGTGCCGCCTGCCGGGGCGGGCTCTCCGGGCCGGGCACTCCGATCCGTGGCCCGCCCGTCGAGCGGCCCGCGCAGGGTGATGACGTACGCCGACGCCGACGAGGGGAGCCGGCAGCGGCTGCACCGCCTCCAGGCCCCGGCCCCCGCCGGGGGCCGAGGTCAGGAGGCCCGGGAGTTCGCCGAGGAGCGGTTGCCGGGCAGGGGGGCCGACTGCTTCTCCAGCCGCAGGGCCGTCCGGGCGGCCGTCTCCATGGCCCAGCGGCCGCTGGTCAGCGCGCCCACCAGGAGGACGGCCAGGCCGCAGCCGGCGATGATCCACCAGGCGGGCCGGCTCGCGTCCACGAAGGCCGTCGCGTACGCGGCACCGTGCGGCGAGCCGGTGCCCGCCACCCCGGAGGCCAGCACCGCGCCGATCACGGCGACCCCGAGGGTTCCGCCGATCTGGCGGCTGGTCGAGGCGACCGCGGCCGCCACCCC
Organism: Streptomyces sp. NPDC001108; assembly: GCF_053598535.1. Classification (NCBI taxonomy): domain Bacteria; kingdom Bacillati; phylum Actinomycetota; class Actinomycetes; order Kitasatosporales; family Streptomycetaceae; genus Streptomyces; species Streptomyces sp. NPDC001108. The sequence continues at coordinate 190,528 of NZ_JBSFKL010000004.1, read as the reverse complement.
GGCCTGGGCGCGGGGCATCCCGGAGACCGCGGTGTTGGTGATCGGCGCGTTCACCATGCCGAAGCCGAGGCCGAAGAGGACGTAGCCGGTGAAGAGCAGCGTGGTGTCGCCCTCCGCGTCGAACAGCGCGAACAACAGCCCGCAGGCCGTCATCGTCACGCCCGCCACGAGCAGCGGCAACCGCGGCCCCCGGTTGCCGACCAGTCGGCCGGACAGCGGGGCGCAGACGAAGGTCAGGGCCGCCATCGGGAGCATGTACAGCCCGGCGTGGAGCGCGCTCAGCCCGCGGACGTTCTGGAGGTACAGGGTGTTCAGGAAGAGGAACCCGCTCAGCGCCGCGAAGGAGCAGATCGCGATGACGGTGGCGCCGCTGAACGGCGCGCTGTGGAAGAAGCGCAGGTCGATCAGGGGTTCGGCGCGCCGGGGCTCGTACACCAGCAGACCGGCCAGCGAGCCGAGGGCGAGCGCGGCGAACAGCAGGATGCGCGGCGAGGTCACGCCCGAGGAGGGCGCCTCGATGATCGCGTACGTCAACGAGCCGAGCAGCCCGATCACCAGCAGCTGACCCACCGGGTCGGGGCGGCGGGGCCTGGGGGCACGGGATTCGGGGACGTACCGCCAGGTGAGCAGGAGCGCGGCGAGGCCGACCGGCAGGTTGATCCAGAAGATGGACCGCCAGCCGACCGAGTCCACCAGCAGACCGCCGACCACCGGGCCGGCCGCCATCGATATGCCGACCACCCCGCCCCACACCCCGATGGCGCGGGCCCGCTCGCGCGGGTCGGTGAAGGTGTTGGTGATGATCGACATGGCGACCGGGTTGAGCATCGAACCGCCCACCGCCTGCACCATGCGGAACGCGACCAGCGACTCCAGGTTCGGCGCCAGGGAGCAGAGCAGCGAGCCGAGGGTGAAGAGGACCAGCCCGGCCTTGAAGACCCTCCGGCGCCCGATCCGGTCGGCGGTGGAGCCCGCGAGCATCAGCAGCGAGGCCAGTACCAGGGTGTAGGCGTCGATCGTCCACTGCATGCCGGCGACCGTGGCGTGCAGTTCCTTCTGCATGGAGGGGAGCGCGACGTTGAGCACGGTGTTGTCGAGGCTGACGATCAGCAGACTCATGCAGCAGATCGCCAGGACCAACTGTCGGCGGCGGGGGCTGAGCTCGGGCATACAAGGATAGTACGGTTAACTAACGAACTCCGCCGCCGGAGTGGCTCGTCCGGTACGGGACAATGGGGCCATGACCACGCTCGCCCCCTCGCTCCCGCAGCTCCGCATCGGCCCGCACACGGTGCAGCCGCCGGTGGTGCTCGCCCCCATGGCCGGGATCACCAACGCACCGTTCCGCACCCTGTGCCGGGAGTTCTCCGGCGGCAAGGGGTTGTTCGTCAGCGAGATGATCACCACGCGGGCGCTGGTCGAGCGCAACGAGAAGACCATGCAGCTGATCCACTTCGACGCGAGCGAGACCCCGCGTTCGATCCAGTTGTACGGGGTGGACCCGGTCACCGTCGGCAAGGCCGTCCGGATGATCGTCGACGAGGGCCTGGCCGACCACATCGACCTGAACTTCGGCTGCCCGGTCCCCAAGGTGACCCGCAAGGGCGGCGGCTCGGCGCTCCCCTACAAGCGGCCGCTGCTGCGGGCCATCCTCCAGCAGGCGGTCTCCCACGCGGGCGATCTGCCGGTCACGATCAAGATGCGCAAGGGCATCGACGACGACCACACGACCTATCTGGACGCGGGCCGGATAGCGGTCGAGGAGGGCGTCACCGCCGTCGCCCTGCACGGCCGTACGGCCGCCCAGCACTACGGCGGGACCGCCGACTGGGACGCCATCGCCCGCCTGAAGGAGCACGTCCCGGAGATCCCCGTCCTCGGCAACGGCGACATCTGGTGCGCGGACGACGCGCTGCGGATGATGCGGGAGACCGGCTGTGACGGTGTGGTCGTGGGCCGGGGCTGCCTGGGCCGCCCGTGGCTCTTCGGCGACCTGGTGAACGCGTTCGAGGGCACGGCGGCGCGTCAGGCGCCGGGGCTGCGGAAGGTCGCCGAGGTGATGGTCCGGCACGCGACGCTGCTGGGGGAGTGGATCGGCGACGAGAAGCGCGGGGTGATCGACTTCCGCAAGCATGTCGCCTGGTACCTCAAGGGCTTCTCGGTCGGCTCCGAGATGCGCAAGCGGCTCGCGGTGACCTCCTCGCTGGAGGAGCTGGCCGGTCAGCTCGGGGAGCTGGACCTGGACCAGCCGTGGCCGGACGGCGCGGACGGGCCGCGCGGGCGCACCTCGGGCAACAACCGGGTCGTCCTGCCGGACGGCTGGCTGAAGGACCCGTACGACTGCGCGGGCGTGAGCCCGGACGCGGAGCTGGACACCTCGGGCGGCTGAGCCCCTCCCCGGGCCTTCGAGGCACGCGGCGCCACAGGCACCGCGTGCCTCTTGCTTTTGCTCGCTCATGTGAGCGCTTCATGCGGCCGAATTCGGCGCGGTTCCGGTCGATCCACGCCCGGAACGGGCGGATGGCGGTCTTCGGGCGCCGCCTCGGGTCGCCGGTGAGTCCGTTCCGTGATGCCGTGATGACGTACGGTCGCCCGTTCGGCGTCCAAATGGTGACATCTGAGCGGCGGCCGTAGAGTGATTCTCGCCACCTTGAGAGCTCTTGCGCTCAGATGAGCGCGTTTTCGAGGGCTTGACTTCTCAAATGGTGGCACCCGGTGCCAGTGGCCTCTATTTTGATCGATCGACGCAATGATGGCTCAGTGTGATCGGAATGGGGGCTGGCGGTGGCGCATCGTCATCATGCGTTCAAGAAGTGAATAAATTCTGCCGCCGGGGCAGCTGATCGTGTCACTTTCGATCCGCTGGCGGATGGGTGGTCGGGGCCTGGTGACGCGCAAGTGGACGTACCCAGAAACCTTCGATCTGGGTATGTTCCTCGCCGTCAGGGCAGCCACCCGCGTCCTCAAGGAGTCGAGACCCGTGTCGGAAAACAAAGATCCTCACGTAGCCAACCCGGAGTCCCGGGGGTCCGAGGGCGAGAAGTTCGTCTATGACTTCACCGAGGGCAACAAGGATCTGAAGGACCTTCTCGGCGGCAAGGGTGCGAATCTCGCCGAGATGACCAACCTCGGGCTTCCCGTCCCTCCGGGATTCACCATCACCACCGAGGCGTGCAAGGTCTACCTGGAGAGCGGCGAGGAGCCGAAGGAGCTGCGCGCCGAGGTCAGCGCGCACCTCGACGCCCTCGAATCGCGGATGGGCAAGAAGCTCGGCCAGGCCGACGACCCGCTGCTGGTCTCGGTCCGCTCCGGCGCCAAGTTCTCGATGCCCGGCATGATGGACACGGTCCTCAACATCGGCCTCTCCGACGAGTCCGTGACCGGTCTCGCCACGCAGGCCGGCGACGAGCGCTTCGCCTGGGACTCCTACCGGCGCCTCATCCAGATGTTCGGCAAGACCGTCCTCGGCGTCGACGGCGACCTCTTCGAGGAGGCGCTGGAGGAGGCGAAGGAGGCCAAGGGCATCACCGTCGACGTCGACCTCGACGCCGCCGACCTGAAGAAGCTGGTCGAGCGGTTCAAGGAGATCGTCGCGCGGGACGCCGGACGGGCCTTCCCGCAGGACCCGCGCGAGCAGATGGACCTGGCCATCAAGGCCGTCTTCGATTCGTGGAACACCGACCGGGCCAAGCTCTACCGCCGCCAGGAGCGCATCCCCGGCGACCTGGGCACCGCCGTCAACGTCTGCTCGATGGTCTTCGGCAACCTCGGCCCCGACTCCGGCACGGGCGTCGCCTTCACCCGCGACCCGGCCAGCGGCCACCAGGGCGTCTACGGCGACTACCTGCAGAACGCGCAGGGCGAGGACGTGGTGGCCGGCATCCGCAACACCGTGCCGCTCGCCGAGCTGGAGTCGATCGACAAGAGCTCCTACGACCAGCTGATGCAGATCATGGAGACCCTCGAAACGCACTACAAGGACCTGTGCGACATCGAGTTCACCATCGAGCGCGGCCAGCTGTGGATGCTCCAGACCCGGGTCGGCAAGCGCACCGCCGGTGCCGCCTTCCGGATCGCCACCCAGCTCGTCGACCAGGGCCTGATCGACGAGGCCGAGGCGCTCCAGCGGGTCAACGGGGCGCAGCTCGCGCAGTTGATGTTCCCGCGCTTCGACGACGGGGCGAAGACGGAGCTGCTGGGCCGGGGCATCGCCGCATCGCCGGGCGCGGCGGTCGGCAAGGCGGTCTTCGACTCGTACACCGCGGTCAAGTGGTCCCGCTCCGGCGAGAAGGTCATCCTGATCCGCCGCGAGACCAACCCCGACGACCTCGACGGCATGATCGCGGCCGAGGGCATCCTGACCTCGCGCGGCGGCAAGACCTCGCACGCCGCCGTCGTCGCCCGCGGCATGGGCAAGACCTGTGTCTGCGGCGCCGAGGAGCTGGAGGTCGACACCAAGCGCCGCCGGATGACGGTGGGCGGCCGGGTGATCGAGGAGGGCGACATCGTCTCCATCGACGGCTCCACCGGCAAGGTGTACCTCGGTGAGGTCCCCGTCGTGCCGTCCCCGGTCGTCGAGTACTTCGAGGGCCGGATGCACGCCGGTGCCGACGACGCCGACGAGCTGGTCGCCGCCGTGCACCGGATCATGGCGTACGCGGACCGGGTGCGCCGGCTGCGGGTGCGGGCCAACGCCGACAACGCCGAGGACGCGCTGCGGGCCCGCCGCTTCGGCGCCCAGGGCATCGGGCTGTGCCGTACCGAGCACATGTTCCTCGGCGAGCGCCGCTCGATGGTCGAGAAGCTGATCCTCGCCGACACCGACGCCGAGCGCGAGACCGCGCTGGCGGAGCTGCTCCCGCTCCAGAAGGCCGACTTCATAGAGTTGTTCGAGGCGATGGACGGGCTGCCCGTCACCGTCCGGCTGCTCGACCCGCCGCTGCACGAGTTCCTGCCCGACATCACCGAGCTGTCGGTGCGGGTCGCGCTCGCCGAGTCCCGCAAGGACGCCAACGAGAACGATCTGCGCCTCCTCCAGGCCGTCCACAAGCTGCACGAGCAGAACCCGATGCTGGGTCTGCGCGGGGTCCGGCTCGGCCTGGTCATCCCCGGCCTGTTCGCCATGCAGGTACGGGCGATCGCCGAGGCCGCGGCCGAGCGGAAGAACGCCAAGGGCGACCCGCGCGCCGAGATCATGATCCCGCTCGTCGGCACGGTCCAGGAGCTGGAGATCGTCCGCGAGGAGGCCGACCGGGTCATCGCCGAGGTCGAGGAGGCCAGCGGCACCCGGCTGCGGCTGACCATCGGCACGATGATCGAGCTGCCCCGGGCCGCGCTGACCGCCGGCCAGATCGCCGAGGCCGCGGAGTTCTTCTCCTTCGGCACCAACGACCTGACCCAGACGGTGTGGGGCTTCTCCCGCGACGACGTGGAGGCGTCCTTCTTCACCGCGTACCTGGAGAAGGGCATCTTCGGGGTGTCGCCGTTCGAGACGATCGACAGGGACGGCGTGGGCTCGCTGGTCCGCAGCGCCGTCGCGGCCGGCCGGGCCACCCGCCCGGACCTGAAGCTCGGCGTCTGCGGTGAGCACGGCGGCGACCCGGAGTCGGTGCACTTCTTCCACGAGGCGGGCCTGGACTACGTGTCCTGCTCCCCGTTCCGCATCCCCGTCGCCCGGCTCGAAGCGGGGCGCGCGGCGGCGGGCTCCACCGGCAGCGACAGCCGCTGACCCGGTAGCCCACCGGCCGGGCGCGCCCTGTGGCCCGGTACGGGAACACCGTGATCCACCGCCCGGAGACGGCGGCACCCTGTGCGGGGGTGCCGCCGTCTCGTTTCGTTCCGGGTAAAACGGTTGTTCGGCATTGTTCTTTTTTCTTCGTTAAGAAGACAGGCGTCTTTGTTTAATGCGCAAAGAAGGGACCGGAAACGGACCGGGACGCGCCCCTTGGATCCCCACCCATGGGTCGCGTCCCGGGTTACCCCCATCGGGAACGGTGCCGCACCGTCGACCACCGCCGCCAGGCTCGCGAAACCCCCCACGGCCTTCGCTCGCCCTTCCGGTGGCGTCGGATTCGTGCCCGACGTCGTACAGCTTTTCGGGTGGTGGCGGTCCGGTGCGAGGCGTTTCACCTGTGGCCGAAACCCCGTGGTGACGTGCTGTTACGGATCACCTACCCTGGGATGGGGGTAATTGCAGGTGCAACAAGTGGGGGACCGGTGCTGCGTATCCATATGTCCGGGGTGGACCTGTCCAAGGTCCGGATGGCCTCCCGGCCGGACGCGCTGTGGGAAACCGCGCTGAGTTTCCACCGGTTGCGGGACCGGCGCGGTTCCGCGGTGTTCGGTGAATGGCGTACGGAAACCCGCTCCCGGTTGAATGGTGAAGCACGTCTGCTGTCCGCGGTGATTCCGGCCCGCGGCTATTTCCCGGATTTCCTGACGCCTTCTCAGGAAAGCGCCGAGCCGTACGGCATCGACGCCGGGATGGAGGCCCTGCGCGCCACCCCGACCGGCCGGGTCCTCGCCGAGCTGGCCCTGCTCGGCGCCGAGAGCCGCGCCGCGGCCCGCCTGCCCGACGTCCACGCCGACCCGCTCGGCCGGATCGCCGACGCGCTCCGCCGCTACCACCGCGCGGCCATCGAGCCCTACTGGCCGCACATCCGGGCCAGCGTCGAGGCCGACCGGGCGGTGCGCGGCCGGGCCCTCCTGGACGGCGGGGCCGACGAACTGCTCGCCTCCCTCGCGCCGATGATCCGCTGGCGGGCCCCGGTGCTGGAGGCGGACTACCCCGTCGACCGGGAGCTCCGGCTGGACGGGCGGGGGCTGCTGCTCCAGCCCTCCTTCTTCTGCCGCGTCACCCCGGTCGTCTACCGCGACCCCGGCCTCCCGCCGGTGCTCGTCTATCCGGTGACCCACTCCCGCGCCCCGGTCTTCGCCGAGCCGGGCCCCTGGCTCGGCCGGCTCCTGGGCAACACCCGCTCCACAGTCCTGAGCGCCATAGGGAGCGGCTGCACGACCAGCGAGCTCGCGCTGCGGGCCGGGGTCTCCCTCGCCTCGGCGAGCCAGCACGCCTGCGTGCTGCGCGAGGCGGGCCTGGTCCACACCCTGCGGCACGGCGGCTCGGTCGTGCACACGCTGACCCCGCTGGGCGGTTCGCTGCTCCGGGGCGGTGCGCCGCTCGCCCTGTCCTGACCCCGGGTGGCGGGTGCGTTCGAGGTCGACGAAAGTTTTTTCGAGACGAGCGATGAGTTCTCCGAGGTCCCGCCGTCTACCTGTCGTACCCGTTCGGACAACGAGAGAGCGAAGCGACCATGCCTCAGATGATCTTCGTCAACCTGCCGGTCAAGGACCTGGAGAGGTCCAAGGACTTCTTCGGCAAGCTGGGCTACTTCAGCAACCCGCAGTTCACCGACGAGACCACCGCCTGCGTGGTCATCAGCGAGACCATCTTCGTGATGCTGCTGACCGAGGAGCGCCTCCGGCAGTTCACCAAGAAGGAGATCGCCGACCCGGCGACGTCCACCGGGGTCATCCTCGCGCTGAGTGCCGAGAGCCGTCAGAAGGTGGACGAGCTGGCCGACGCCGCCCTCGCGGCCGGTGGCTCGTTCGCCAACGACCCGATGGACTACGGCACCATGTACGGCCGCTCCTTCCAGGACCCGGACGGCCACATCTGGGAGGTCATGTGGATGGACCCGGCCGTCGTCGAGGGCGGGCAGAACGGCTGAGCCCGGCCGGTCAGACCGTGCCGAGCTCCGGGTACGTCACGCCGGTGAGCTGCTCGGACGCCACCCAGAGCCGTTCGCCGCGCACGTCGTCGCGGGTCCGCCGGGCCCGCCACGAGGGGGCCGGGGCGCCGCGCCAGCCCAGCGGTCCCGGCCCGGTGAACGAATCGGGGCGCACGCCGGGCGCGGTGGCCGCGTACAGGGTGGGCAGCGCCCCGGCGGAGGCCGGCTGGGCGACGATCCGGTTGCCCAGCTCGAAGAACCGCTCGGCCGCCCGGCGGTTCTCCATCCGGGCGGCGGCGGACTGCAGGTTGGTCGACGCGTAGCCCGGGTGCGCGGCGGCGGCCACCAGCCGGGAGCCCGCCCGGGTGAGCCGCCGGGCCAGCTCGTGGACGAAGAGCAGGTTGGCGGTCTTCGAACGGCCGTAGGCGATCCAGCGGCGGTACCCGCGCTCGCTGTTGAGGTCGCCCATGTCGATGTCGGCCAGCGCGTGCAGCCCGCTGGAGACGGTCACCACCCGGGCCCCGGGGGTGTCCAGGAGGCGGGGGAGCAGCAGTCCGGTCAGCGCGAAGTGCCCCAGGTGGTTGACGCCGAACTGCCGCTCGAAACCGTCGGCCGTCGTCCCGTACGGGAGGGCCATCACGCCCGCGTTGTTGATCAGCAGGTCGATCCGCTCGGGCGCGTGGGAGGTGGCGAATTCCCGTACCGAGCGGAGATCGGCCAGGTCGAGGGGGACGAACGCCACGTCCGCGCCGGTGACCGCCTTGCGCAGCAGGCTCTCGGCCGCCCGGCCGCGGGATTCGTCGCGGCAGGCCAGCAGGACCCGCGCACCGTGCCGGGCCAGCTCCCGGGCGGTGTTCAGGCCGATGCCGCTGTTGGCCCCGGTGATGACGGCCGTGCGGCCGCGCTGGTCCGGGATGTCGTCGGCGTTCCAGCCATGGCTCATGCGCCCCAGCGTACGGCCGCGGCCACCGGCCGGGGGAAGCCCGTGGGGAAGCTCAGTTTTGGCTCAACGGAATGGACGGGGCCCGGACCGCGTCCCTAGGGTCGCGATCATGCCCGACATAGCCATAACGACCCTGGTCGTCCTGTGTATCGCCGCCGCCGCGGCCGGCTGGATCGACGCGGTGGTGGGCGGTGGCGGACTGCTGTTGCTGCCCGCGCTCCTGCTGGGGCTGCCGCAGGTACCGGCCGCGCACGTGCTGGGGACGAACAAGGCGGTCGCGATCGTCGGCACCTCCGGCGCGGCCGTGGCGTACGTGCGCAGGACCCCGGTGCGGCTGGGGACCGGACTGCGGATCGGGCTCGCGGCGCTGGCCGGTTCGATGGCCGGGGCGTTCTTCGCCGCGGGGCTCAGCAGCGAGGTGCTCCGGCCGGTGATCATGGTCGTGCTGCTGGCCGTCGCGGCGTTCGTCCTGCTGCGGCCGTCCTTCGGCAAGGAGCTCGGCGACGGGGAGCACAAGAGGGTCACCCGGGCCCGTACGGTCACCGCGATCGTGCTGGTCGGCGGCGGCATCGGCTTCTACGACGGGCTCTTCGGCCCCGGCACCGGCACGTTCCTGGTGCTGGCGCTGACCGCGGTCCTCCATCTCGACCTGGTGACCGCCTCCGCCACCGCGAAGATCGTCAACGTCTGCACCAACGCCGGTGCGCTGGCCATGTTCGCCTATCAGGGCAGCGTGCTGTGGCAGTTGGCCGCGCTGATGGCGGTGTTCAACCTGGCGGGCGGGATCGTCGGGGCGCGGATGGCGCTCAGCCGGGGCAGCGGGTTCGTCCGGGGCGTGCTGCTGGTCGTGGTGTTCTCGCTGGTCGCGAAGTTGGCCTTCGACCAGTGGGTCGCCTGAGCGGGGGCTCCGCCGGACCCGCCCCGGCCCGGTCTCAGCGGACGGCGGTCAGGTGCGCGTACGCCACCACGTTGCCCTGGTAGCCCGTCGCCTTCGAGAAGCCGCCGCCGCAGGTGATCAGCCGCAGTGAGGCGAAGGGGGCGGCGCCGTACACCCGCTTGTCGGGGAAGGCGTCGTTCTCGTAGACCTCGACCGCGTCGAGCGAGAAGACGGCGGTGCGGCCGTCCTGGCGGACCACCTCCACCGTGCTGCCCCTGCGCAGGGCGCCGAGGTCGTAGAAGACCGAGCGGCCCTCCGCGTTGTCCACGTGTCCGGCCATGATGGCGCTGCCCTCGGAGCCCGGGGGAGTGCCGTCCTTGTACCAGCCGACGACATTGCGGTTCTCGGCCGGCGGCACGTCGAGCCGGCCGCCGGGCCCGAGGCCGAGCCGCGTCACCGGGGCGTCCACCCGGATGCTCGGGATGCGCAGCCGGACCGGGGCGGACGGCTTCAGCGGGGCGGCCAGCAGGGAGCCCGGCTGCGGTACGGGGCCGTCGGCGAAGGACTGGGCGGCGGTGGGTCCGGGCGGGACCACCTGGGTGTCGGCGCCGTTGCGGATCAGCCAGACACCGGCCAGCGCCGCGATGGCCAGCAGCCAGCCCTTGGCCTTCTGGGACACGGTCGTCCTCCGGTCGGCGGTACGGGAAGGGCACGTACCGGGCATCGGCGGTACGCGTCGGGGCGCGTACCGGACACCGGCGGTACGGGAACGGTCCCGTCCCGGTGGCACGCGGCCACCGGGACGGGCACCGGGCGGTACGGAGCCGTGAATCCGGCTCCGTCAGCCGGCTCCCTGCGTGCCGCTCGCCCGGCGACGCAGGAGCCAGGCTCCGCCGACGGCGGCCACGGCGAGTACGCCGGCGCCCGCCGCGATCTGGGTGGTGTCGGAGTGGACACTGCCGCCGACACCGGTTCCGACATGCCCGGTGGGGCCGGTGGGGCGATGACCGGACGGTGCGTCCCCGCGCCCCGGGGCCTCGCGCCCGTCGCCGGGGCCGTCGTCGCGGCGGCCCGGATCCTCCTTCTCGCCCCGGCCGGAGTCCCCGTGCGAGGAGTCCCGGCCGGAGTCCCCGTGCGAGGAATCCCCGTGCGAGGAGTCCCGGCCGCCCGACGGCTCGCGTCCGTCCGGGCCGCTGTCGTGGCCCGACGCGTGGTCGCCGCGACCGGACGAGTCGCCCCGGCCGCCGCCCCCGTCGTGGCCGCCGCCCCGGTCCGAACCTCTGCCGCCGTCTCCTCCGTCCCCCTCCCCGTACCCGCTCCTGTCCCCGTCCCCGGAGGCGTCGCCGAATCCGGAGAAGGCGCCGCCCCCGCCCGCCGCGTCGAGCAGCGAGGGCACCTGGCGCCCGGAGAGGACGTCGAGGGGGAACAACTCCTCGGCGCCGTCCCCGGAGCCGTCGCCCGCAGGGTCCTCGTCGGTGCGCGACACGGCCTGGGCCGGACCGGACCGCGGTGCGTCGGCCCCTGCCGCGTAGGCCGACGGCCCGGTGGTGAGGAGGCCGAGCGCGGCTATGGTGACCGCGGATGCGGCGGTACCGGTCGCTATGCGGACAGGGCGCATGGGGGGTTCCTCCGGCGATGGTCACGAGTCGGTGTGTCCTGACCACGAGCTAACGGGCGACACGCCGTGCACGCCTGCTGACACGGGGTCAGCTTCCACCCGTTCGGACCGGCGCGCCGTCCTTGCCAAGGCGCGATCGTGCAGGTCACAGCCGTGATCGGGGTGGATGTGGTCAGCCCTTTGCCATCCGGTGCCGATCGGGTGACGCGAGGCATACGCGGTGTGGCGTACGTCACACGCATGACCCGGCGACCGCCGGGCACATGTTCCACACCCCCCACGGGACGGTGTCACGGCCGCCCCCGGCTGCCGCCCCCGCCGAGCCCGCCCCCCTGGGCCCGGCGGGGGCGGATTCGTGTCCGTGCGTGATTGCTTCCGCGCTTTCCGTGACGCTTTGTTGCCGATTGCTTCGGCGTTATGTCGAGTGCATGGCGAGAGTGGCTGAAACCTGGTGTCCCTCGACGGTGCGAACCAGGCTGGAACTCGCACATTCGTGCCCATGGTCCGTCCGTAGAAAGCCCACGCCGCAGATGCACACGTCCCTTCGATCCGGCATCCCCGAGATGCGCCTTCCGCGCGCGGGGAGGAGGTGGCGCACGTGCTCCGCTACGTGATCCGCAAGGCGGTCGGCTGGCTACTGATGATCGTGGTCGCGACCAACGCCACCTATTTCCTCGCCAGTTGGTTCCTGGACCCGCGGGCGAACTTCCGGGAGCTGCGTCCGGTCCGTACCGAGGAGCAGATCGACCGGGCCCTCGCGCCGTACAACCTGAGCCCGCAGGAACCGGTGCTGCACCGCTGGTGGGACTGGTTCACCTCGGTGGTGCTCCACTTCGACTGGGGCCGGTCGCCCACCGGCGTCGCCGTCAACGGCGAGATCGGCTACCGGGCACTGATCAGCGGGGAACTGGTCATCGTCGCCACGGTCCTCTCCGTGGTCATCGGTGTCGGACTGGCCGTGTACACCGCCTCGCGGCAGTACGGCTGGGCCGACCGGATCTCCCAGGCCGTGTCCATCGCGGTCTTCAACGTCCCGACCGCCGTCGCCGCGCTCGCCGTGGTCTTCGTGGCCATCTGGCTCAACCAGCACGCCGGGCTGACCTTCCTCTACGTCGCCGGGGAGAACTCCCCCGACGTACAAGGGGTGTTCGCGACGATCGGCGACCGGCTGCTGCATCTGATCCTGCCGACCGTGAGCCTGACGCTCATGGGCTACGTGGGCTACCACCTGACCCAGCGCTCCCTGCTGCTCGACACGATCAACGCGGACTTCGTCCGGACCGCCCGGGCCACCGGCCTCACCCGGTCCCGGGCGATCCGCAGACACGCCCTGCGCGCCGCGCTCATCCCGACCGCCACCTCCGTGGCGTTCAGCATCCCGGCCATGTTCACCGGCGCCGTCATCACCGAGACGATCTTCGGCTGGAACGGCATGGGCCGCTACTTCATCCAGACCATCAGCAAGAACGACGTGCACGGCACGGTCGCGACGGCCGCCTTCGCCGCCGTCCTCACCGCGATCGGCGCGATCCTCGCGGACGTCGCCACCGTCTTCCTCGACCCCCGAGTGAGGGTGAACTGACGTGGCGACAGACCTTCGGACCAACACCCCCGAGGAGACCGGGGGCGCGCCCCACCTGGGCCTTGGCCGGCTCTACCTGCGGCGCTTCCTGCGCAACCGGTTCGCCGTCGTCGGCGTGGTGATCTTCCTGCTGCTGGTGCTGTTCAGCGCCTTCGGCGGGCTGCTCACCCCGTACACCTACTCCGACGTCGACTTCGCCGCGCTCACCCAGGCACCGAGCGCCACCCACTGGTTCGGCACCAACCAGGGCGGCAACGATGTCTACGCCTCCGCCGTCCACGGGCTCCAGCGCTCCCTGGTGATCGCGGTGAGCGTCTCCGTCCTGACCGTCGTCGTCGCCGCGGTCATCGGCTCCAGCGCCGCGTACTTCGGCGGCCGGGTGGAGAAGGCGACCCTCGCCCTCATCCACTTCCTGCTGGTCGTCCCCTCGTTCCTGATCCTCGCCCTGGTCTCCCACCGGCTGGCCGGGGACTGGCGGGTCCTCATCGTCGTCCTCACCGTCTTCGGCTGGATGTCGACCGCGCGGGTCGTCTGGTCCGTCTCCACCTCGCTGCGGGAACGGGACTACGTGACGGCCGCCGAGTTCATGGGCGTCCGCGCCTCCCGGATCATCCTGCGCCACATCATCCCCAACCTCGGCTCACTGCTGATCGTCAACCTGACGCTCGGCGTCGTGGCGACCGTGCTCAGCGAGACCGCCCTGTCCTTCCTCGGCTTCGGCGTCCAGACCCCGGACGTCTCCCTCGGCACGATGCTGGCCGACGGCGCGTCCACCGTCACCAGCGCCCCCTGGCTCTTCGCCTTCCCCGCCGGGCTGGTCGTGCTGCTCACCGTGTCGATGACCTTCGTCGGCGACGGGCTGCGCGACGCCCTCGACCCCACGTCCGTGACCGGTGCGGCAGGAGGCCGACGATGACCCTCACCACCCAGGCCGGGCCCCAGGCCGCTCCCGCCACCGCCGAACCGGTCCTCTCGGTACGGGACCTGCGTGTCACCTTCCCCTCGGAGGCCGGGCCCGTCGAAGCGGTGCGCGGCGTCGGCTTCGACCTGCTGCCCGGCCGCACCCTCGGCATCGTCGGCGAGTCCGGCTCCGGGAAGTCGGCCACCGCGATGGCCGTGATGGGCCTGCTGCCCGCCTCCGCCGAGGTGAGCGGTCAGGTGCTGCTCGGCGGGCGCGACCTGGTCGGCCTCGGCGACAAGGAGCTCTCCGCGATCCGCGGCAACTCCATCGGCATGGTCTTCCAGGACCCGCTCTCCGCGCTCACCCCGATCTTCTCCGTGGGCCGGCTCCTCGCCGACGCCCTCCGCGTCCACCAGGACCTGACGAAGAAGGCCGCCTGGGAACAGGCGGTCGAACTCCTCGACCTGGTCGGCATCCCCGACCCCCGGGGCCGGGCCAAGTCCTTCCCGCACGAGTTCTCCGGCGGCATGCGCCAGCGCGTCGTCATCGCGATGGCCATCGCCAACCGGCCCCCGGTGCTCGTCGCCGACGAACCCACCACCGCCCTCGACGTCACCGTGCAGGCCCAGATCCTGGACGTGCTGCGGCTCGCCCAGCGGGAGACCGGCGCCGGGCTCGTCCTCATCACCCACGACCTCGGCGTGGTGGCCGGCCACGCCGACGACGTCGCCGTCATGTACGCGGGCCGGGTCGTGGAACGGGCCGGTGTCGACGAGCTGTTCCGCCGTCCCGCGATGCCCTACACGGCACGGCTCCTCGCCGCCGTGCCCACCGTGGACAGCGGCGTCCACCGGCCCCTGGTCCCGATCGGCGGCGAACCGCCCGCGCTCGTGGACCTCCCGGCGGGCTGCCCCTTCGCGAGCCGCTGCGCCGTCGCCGAGGACGCCTGCCGGACCGAGGAGCCCGCCCTCCGCGAGATCACCGGCCACGGCCACGCCGCCTGCCTGCGCGCCGACGAGATCGTCGCCAGGACCCTGGACCCCGGCGGGGACCCCGTACCGGAGACCCCGTCCGACGCGGCCGGGGAGCCGGCCGTCGGCGAGGTGGTGCTCCGGGTCGAGGACCTGGTCAAGACCTTCCCCGTCACCAAGGGCGCGCTGCTCCGACGCCGGGTCGGCACCCTGCACGCCGTCAACGGGGTGAGCTTCGAGCTGCGCGCCGGGGAGACCCTCGGCCTGGTCGGCGAGTCGGGCAGCGGCAAGACCACCACCCTGATGGAGGTCCTGAGGCTGAAGCGGCCCGAGAGCGGCCGGATCGAGGTCTCCGGCACCGAGACCGGCACGGCCGAGTCCGCCGCCCGCGCCCGGGAGCTGCGGCAGGACGTACAGATCGTCATGCAGGACCCGCTCGGGGCCCTGAACCCGCGACTGCCCGTCTTCGAACTCCTCGCCGAACCGCTCCGGGCGGCCGGGAAGGACCGGGAGACGATCACCGCCCGGGTCCGTGAACTCCTCGCGCTGGTCGGCCTCGACCCCTCGGTGGGCGGCCGCTTCCCGGCCGCGCTCTCCGGCGGCCAGCGCCAGCGGATCGGCATCGCCCGGGCCCTGGCCACCGAGCCGAAGCTGCTCGCGCTCGACGAGCCGCTGTCGGCGCTGGACGTGTCCGTACAGGCCGGGGTGATCAACCTGCTGGCCCGGCTCCGGCGCGAACTCGGCCTCGCCTACCTGGTGGTCGCCCACGACCTGGCCGTGGTCCGGTACGTCTCCGACCGGATCGCGGTGATGTACCTCGGGCACATCGTCGAGACCGGCGAGACCGAGGCGATCTTCTCCGACCCCCGGCACCCCTACACCCGGGCGCTGCTGTCGGCGATCCCGGTGCCCGACCCGGGACGGGAACGGGCCCGCGAACGGATCGTGCTCCAGGGCGAGCAGCCCAGCGCCACCCGCCCGCCGGCCGGCTGCGTCTTCGTCGACCGCTGCCCGCTGTACCGCCTCGCCGAAGAGGACGTGCGGGCCCGCTGCCGCACCGAGCGCCCCGCCACCACGGAGGTGGCCACGCGCCCCGGCCACCGGTACGCCTGCCACGCCGTCTGAACCCGCCCGCACCCCCTGAACACGCCCCCCGCCACCGAACCAGTAAGGACATCCTCCGCCATGCGCGCAAGACTCGCCCTGCCCCTCGCCCTCGTCGCCGCCGTCTCGGTCGCGGCCACCGCGTGCGACTCCTCGTCCGGGAAGGGCGGGGGCGGCGCGGCGGGCAAGGACGCTCCCAAGGCCGCCTCGTCCGTGACCGACTACAACCCCGTCCCGTACGACAAGGTCAAGGACGGCGGGACGTACACCAGCGCCGGGACCTTCGACGACCAGGGCAACCCGTTCAACGTCAACGCCACCCTGACCGCGTCCCGGATCTGGGCCTGGTACAACGCCGACGCGATCACGTACGCGCCCACCGGCGAGGTGCAGTACAACCCGGACTACTACAGCGACGTGAAGGTCACCACCGAGGGCGGCAACCAGAAGGTCGTCCTGACGATCAACGAGAAGGCCACGTTCAACGACGGCACCCCGATCGACTGGACTGCCATCGAGGCCACCTGGAAGGCCAACAACGGCTCCGACAAGGGCTTCGCCGCCTCCACCACCGACGGCTACAGCCAGATCACCTCGGTGACCAAGGGCGCGAACGCCAAGCAGGCCGTCATCACCTTCAAGGGCGTCGACGCCGCCTGGTCGACCCTGTTCAGCACCTTCCTGCACCCCGAGGCGGCCACCGTCGCCAACTTCAACAAGGCGTACGTCAAGAAGGCCCACCCGGAGTGGGGCGCGGGCCCGTACACCGTCGGCGAGTGGAACACCCACTCCGGCAACATCACCTTCGTCCGCAACCCCAAGTGGTGGGGGAAGAAGGGCAAGCTCGACAAGCGCGTCTACGTCAACCTGGAGTCGACCGCCGCCGTCAACGCCTTCAAGAACGGCCAGCTCGACTACACCTCGGCCGTCGACGCCGAGAGCCTCAAGCAGCTCAAGGGGCTGAAGGGGACGGAGATCCGCAGCGGCGGCTCCCCCTTCGAGTACTCGCTCTACTTCAACACCAAGTCCGCGAACCTCGCCGACCAGGCCGTCCGCAAGGCCATCCAGCAGAGCGTCGACCGCTCGCAGATCGCGAAGATCCAGTTCCAGGGGCTCGACTACACGGAGCCGCTGCCCGGCTCGGCCGTGCTGTACAGCTTCCAGAAGGGCTACGAGGACAACGTCTCGAAGGTGCTGACGTACGCGCCGGACGAGGCGAAGAAGAACCTCGACGAGGCCGGCTGGAAGCCCGGCGCCGACGGCGTCCGCGCCAAGGACGGCAAGAAGCTGACGGTCGGCTACACCATCGTCGGCGAGGACCCGCTGGACAAGGCCATCGCCGGTGCCTTCACCGCGATGCTCAAGCCGGTCGGCGTCGAACTGGTCGTCAAGAAGGCCGACGCGGCGGACTTCGCGAAGGTCATCAGCGAGCGCAGGTTCGACCTCTTCCTGTCCGGGAACCGCTCCATGGACCCGTACGGCGCCCGCTACCTGTGCGACTTCTACTGCTCCGACCGTGACTCCAACATCACCGGTTCCGGCACCCCGGAGCTGGACAGGAAGATCCGCGACGTCCTCGGCATCGCCGACCTCGACAAGCAGGCCGCGGCCGCCAACGAGGTCGAGCGCGAGGCGCTCCAGCAGTACGCCTTCCTGCCGCTGTTCAGCGGGCCGTCCACGTACAGCGTGAAGAAGGGCCTGGCCAACGTCGGCGCCACCATCTTCCACAGCCCGCTCCCGGAGACGATCGGCTGGGAGAAGTAACCGCACACGCACGGTTCGCCGCCCCGGTACGGCCACCCCGGCCGCACCGGGGCGCGGCGCGTCCGGGGCCGGTCCCCGAACGGGCTTGACCTCAAGTCTTGTTGAGGTACGAAGCTCTTCGCATGGACCTCACCACAGCGCCCACGACGCCCGCCACCGCACCCCTGAAGGTCGCGGTCATCCTCGCCAGCAACCGCGAGGGCCGGTTCGCCCCGGTCGTCGCCGACTGGCTCCTCACCCACACCGGGGCCCACCCCGACATCGAGACCGACCTGATCGACGTCGCGGAGGCCGACCTCCCGACCGCCATCTCCTTCCGGCCCGCCCCGGACGCGCAGGCCCGGCTCGACGCCGTCGCGCCCCGGCTGGCGGCGGCCGACGCCTTCGTCGTCGTCACCCCCGAGTACAACCACTCCTACCCGGCCCCGCTGAAGAACCTCATCGACTGGTACCGGAACGAATGGCAGGCCAAGCCGGTCGGCTTCGTCTCGTACGGCGGGGTCTCCGGCGGCCTGCGGGCCGTCGAGCACCTGCGGCAGGTCTTCGCCGAGCAGCACGCCGTCTCCGTCCGCGAGACCGTCTCCTTCCACAACGCGGGCGCCCTCTTCGACGAGCGGGGCGGGCTCCGCGACCCGGAGGGCAGCGACGCGGCGGCCAAGGCGCTGCTCGACCAGATGCTGTGGTGGGGGAGGGCGCTGCGCGAGGCCAGGGCCACGCACCCCTACACGGGCTGACCGCCCGTCAGGGCGCGTCCGTCCCCAGGGCTTCCACGATTCCGGTCTCGCGCGGGCCCAGGAAGTGCGGATCGCGGTCGAGGAGCGCGTCCAGCGCCGCCTTCCCCGCCGCGAACACCTCCCGGGTCCCGCCGTAGTACCAGGTCGCGTCGTGCACCGCGTCCACGCCGACCCCGTACGCGTCGATCCCGGCGGTCCGGCAGAGGGCGACCGCCCGGCGGATGTGGAAGCCCTGGCTCACCAGCACCGCGCGGTCGACCCCGAATATCTTCTTGGCCCGCACACACGAGTCCCAGGTGTCGAAACCGGCGAAATCGCTCACGATGCGCCGGTCCGGCACCCCGTGCTCCCTGAGGTAGGTGCGCATGGCGTCCGGCTCGTCGTACTCCTCGCGACTGTTGTCGCCGGTCACCAGCACGACCCGCACCTTCCCGTCCCGGTACAGCTGGGCGGCGGTCTTCAGCCGGTTCGCGAGATACGGGGACGGCCTGCCCTGCCACAGGCCGGCCCCGAACACCACCGCCACCTGGCGCGACGGCGCGTCCGCGACCGTCCCGACCCGGGCGCCGGCGGCCGCGTACGTCCACGTCATGGGCGCCAGCCCGAGCACACACGCGGCCATCACCCCCTGCACGGCCCGCCGCTGCCCACGCCGCGTCCGCAGCCACCCGGGCCGTCCCACCCGCATACCGAACCCTCCCGTCCTCACCCCTACGACCTGATGGACGATCCGGAGATCGAAAAGGTTCTCGAATCGACACAAGAGGGCGGAATCCGCTGCCGGAGTGCCCGGAGTGCCCCGGAGCATCCGGAGCGTCTGGAGTGCCCGGAGTGCCCCGGAGCATCCGGAGCGTCTGGAGTGCCCGGAGCGTCACTGTCGGTGCGGCCGTCTACTGTCGGAACCATGGACGGTACGCACGGCACGCACAGCTCGTACGGCACGAATCCCTACGGTCCGGCGGACACCGAGCGCTGGGACACCGAGCCGGACAAACGGCCCGGCCGCACCGCGTTCCAGCGCGACCGCGCCCGCGTGCTGCACTCCGCCGCGCTGCGACGGCTCGCCGGAAAGACCCAGGTCGTCGCCCCCGGCACCGTCGGCCGCTCCTGGGACGCCAGCCCGCGCACCCGGCTCACCCACTCCCTCGAATGCGCCCAGGTCGGCCGGGAGCTCGGCGCCGCCCTCGGCTGCGACCCCGACCTGGTCGAGACGGCCTGCCTCGCCCACGACCTGGGCCATCCGCCCTTCGGGCACAACGGCGAACAGGCGCTCAACGACTTCGCGTCGGACTGCGGGGGCTTCGAGGGCAACGCCCAGTCGCTGCGCCTGCTGACCCGGATCGAGCCCAAGCGCTTCGTCCCCGACACCCGCACCGGCGAACCGGTCAGCGTCGGCCTCAACCTGACCCGCGCCGCCCTGGACGCCGCCACCAAGTACCCCTGGCCCCGCGGCGGACACCCCACCGACCCCGGCTCCCCGAAGTTCGGGGTCTACGAGGACGACCTCCCGGTCTTCACCTGGGCCCGCAAGGGCGCGCCCGGACACCGCACCTGCTTCGAGGCCCAGGTCATGGACTGGTCCGACGACGTCGCCTACTCCGTGCACGACTTCGAGGACGGGCTGCACGCCGGGCACATCGACCCCGACCGGCTCTGCGCCCCCTCCGAGCGCGACGGCATCCCCGCGGTCGCCCTCGGCCGCTACGTACCGGCCGACACCGACCCGGCCGAGCTGACCGAGGCGCTGGACCGGCTCACCGCCCAGGAGTGGTGGCCGCGCGGCTACGACGGGACGGCCGTCGCCCAGGCCCGGCTCAAGGACGCCACCAGCCAGCTGATCGGCCGGTTCTGCCTCGCGGCCGAACGCGCCACCCGCCGGGCGTACGGAACCGGCCGCCTCGGCCGCTACACCGCCGAGCTGGTCGTCCCTCGCGAGGCCCGTCTGGAGTGCGCGGTACTCAAGGCGGTCGCCGACCGGTACGTGATGCGCCGCGCCGAGCAGGAGGCGGTCCGCGCCGAGCAGCGGGTCGTCATCGCCGAGCTGGCCGCCGCCCTGACCGCCAGCGCCCCCGAGGGGCTGGAACCGCAGTTCCGGGCGCTCTTCGACGCCGCCCGTGACGACACCGCCCGCAAACGCGTCCTGGTCGACCAGATCGCCTCCCTCACCGACGCCTCCGCCCGCTCCCTGCACGCGGCGCTCGCCTGACCAATCCGTCCCCATCGGGCCGGGCTCGCGTGCCGTGCCCCGCCCGGCGCCCCGGTCCCACCAGACTGGTGACCGGGTACACCCCTACCGCCATCACGCCGCGTGCGGGAGGCTCGCAGGCGGCGGAGCGCAGCAAGCACCGAGGAGGCATCACGTGGTCGACGCACACCAGACGTTCGTCATCGTCGGCGGAGGACTGGCCGGAGCCAAGGCGGCCGAGACGCTCCGGACGGAGGGATTCAGCGGCCGGGTGATCCTGCTCGGCGACGAACGCGACCATCCCTACGAACGGCCCCCGCTCTCCAAGGGCTACCTGACGGGCAAGGAGGATCGGGGCAGCGTCTTCGTCCACGAACCCGCCTGGTACGCGGGCGCCGAGATCGAGCTGCACCTGGGCCAGCCGGTCACCGCCCTCGACCGCAAGGCCCGCACCGTCCGGCTCGGCGACGGCACCGTCGTCCACTACGACAAGCTGCTGCTCGCCACCGGGGCCGAGCCGCGCCGCCTCCAGATCCCCGGCACGGACCTGGCCGGCGTCCACCACCTGCGCCGCCTCGCCCACGCCGACCGGCTGCGCAACGTGCTCTCCGCACTGGGCCGCGACAACGGCCACCTGGTGATCTCCGGGGCCGGCTGGATCGGCCTGGAGGTCGCGGCGGCGGCCCGCGGCTACGGCGCCGAGGTCACCGTCATGGAGCCGGAGCCGACCCCGCTCCACCGGGTGCTGGGCCCCGAGCTCGGCCAGCTCTTCACCGACCTCCACAGCGACCACGGCGTCCGCTTCCACTTCGGCGTCCGCCTCACCGAGATCATCGGCCAGGACGGCCTGGTCCTCGCCGTCCGCACCGACGACGGCGAGGAGCACCCCGCCCACGACGTGCTCGCCGCGATCGGCGCCGCCCCCCGCACGGCCCTGGCCGAGACCGCCGGGCTGGCCATGGCCCCGCGCGCGGACGGCGGCGGCATCGCCGTCGACGCCTCGCTGCGCACCAGCGACCCGCACATCTTCGCCGCCGGGGACGTCGCCAACGTCGCCCATCCGCTGTTCTCCACCCGGCTGCGGGTGGAGCACTGGGCCAACGCGCTGAACGGCGGCCCGGCCGCGGCCCGCGCCATGCTCGGCCAGGAGGTCAGCTACGACCGGGTGCCGTACTTCTTCTCCGACCAGTACGACCTCGGCCTCGAATACTCCGGCTGGGCGCCGCCCGGCAGCTACGACCAGGTGGTGGTCCGGGGCGACACCGGAAAGCGGGAGTTCATCGCCTTCTGGCTGAAGGACCAGCGGGTGCTGGCCGGGATGAACGTCAATGTGTGGGACGTCACCGAGCCCGTCCAGGCACTGATCAGGTCCGGCCGCCAGACCGACCCCGAGGCCCTGGGGGACCCGTCCGTGCCCCTGGAGTCCCTGGCCTGAGCCGGGCCGACGGCCCCGTGCGCGGGGCCGGTCCACGGCGGGCGGCAGGACTGTCGCACCTCACCCGTAGAATTCACTCGTGGCAGGCAGGATCAATGACGACGATGTGAAGGCGGTACGGGACGCGGTCCCGATCGACGCCGTCGTGTCCGAGTACCTCCAGCTGCGCAACGCGGGTGGCGGCAACCTCAAGGGCCTCTGCCCGTTCCACGACGAGAAGTCACCCTCCTTCCAGGTCAGTCCGAGCAAGGGACTCTTCCACTGCTTCGGCTGCCAGGAGGGCGGGGACACGATCGCCTTCGTGATGAAGATCGACCATCTCTCCTTCTCCGAGACGGTCGAGCGCCTCGCCGCCAAGGCGGGCATCACCCTGCGCTACGAGGAGGGCGGCTACAACCCCTCCCACCAGCGCGGCGAGCGCATCAGGCTGGTCGAGGCGCACAAGGCGGCCGCCGAGTTCTACACCCGGCAGCTGGAGGGGCCCGAGGCCGAGATCGGCCGCACGTTCCTCGCCGAGCGCGGGTTCGACCAGGCCGCCGCCGCCCACTTCGGCGTCGGCTACAGCCCGGCCGGCTGGGACCACCTCACCCGCTACCTGCGCGGCAAGGGCTTCAGCGACAAGGAGCTGATCGCCTCCGGCCTCTCCCAGGACGGCCGCCGCGGCCCCATCGACCGCTTCCGCGGCCGCCTGATGTGGCCGATCAGCGACACCTCCGGCGACATCGTCGGCTTCGGCGCCCGCAAGCTCCGCGAGGACGACAACGGCCCCAAGTACCTGAACACCCCCGAGACCGCGATCTACAAGAAGTCCCAGGTGCTCTACGGCATCGACCTCGCGAAGAAGGACATCGCGAAGGCCAGCCGGGCCGTGGTCGTCGAGGGCTACACCGACGTCATGGCCTGCCATCTCGCCGGGATCACCACCGCCATCGCCACCTGCGGCACCGCCTTCGGCGGCGACCACATCAAGATCCTCCGCCGCCTCCTGATGGACAACGGCAGCGCCCGGGTGATCTTCACGTTCGACGGTGACGCGGCCGGCCAGAAGGCCGCCCTGCGCGCCTTCGAGGACGACCAGAAGTTCGCCGCGGAGACGTACATCGCGATCGCCCCGGACGGCATGGACCCCTGCGACCTGCGCCTGGTCAAGGGCGACGAGGCCGTCCGCGAGCTGGTCGAGCCCCGCACCCCGCTCTTCGAGTTCGCGCTCCGCCAGATCGTCGCCCGGTACGACCTGGAGACCCCGGCGGGCCGGGCCGCCGCGCTCGACGAGGCGGCCCCCGTCGTCGCCAAGATCAAGACGCTGAGCATCCAGCGGGAGGTCGCCGTCCAGCTCGCCGGCCTCGTCGGCATCCTGGACCAGGAGTTCGTCGTCCACCGCGTCGCCCAGTTCGCCCGCTGGGCCCGCGACCGCGGGGAGCGGGGCGACCGGGGCCGCGCCCCCGCCCGCCGCGAGCAGCAGCAGTCCGCCCCACCGGCGCCCCGAGGCCCCTCCGGCCCGGCGCTCCACCTCCGCAGCCCCGCGTTCCACACCGAGCGGGAG
The DNA here is from genome assembly GCF_053598535.1 of Streptomyces sp. NPDC001108. Lineage (NCBI taxonomy): Bacteria > Bacillati > Actinomycetota > Actinomycetes > Kitasatosporales > Streptomycetaceae > Streptomyces > Streptomyces sp. NPDC001108. Next base: position 167,144 of record NZ_JBSFKL010000004.1, on the reverse strand, counting down.
CTGCTGAAGCTCGCCCTCCAGCGCCCCGAGCTGGTCTCCCCGGCCTTCGACGCCTACGGCGAGGACGAGTTCACCGCCCCGCCCTACGCGGCGGTGCGCCGGTGCATCGAGGAGGCGGGCGGCGCGGAGCGCGGCCTGGCCGAGGCCCGGGAGTACCTGGCCGCCGTGCTGGACGCCGCCCCCGACGACTCCGTGCGCAGCCTGGTCACGGAGCTCGCCGTCGAGGTGTTCCGCGGCAAGTCCATCGACGAGACGTACGCGGGCATCCAGCTCGTCCAGGTCCGGCTGCGCGCCGTCGACCGCCGCATCGGCGACGTCCAGGGCAGCCTCGCCCGCCTCGGCAGCAACGTCGCCCCCGACCACCTGGCCGCCGCGCAGAACGAGGTCTGGGTCCTCCAGCAGTACGCCCAGTCCCTGCGCAGCCACGGGGCCGCCGCGCTCTGAGCGGGGGCGCCGGGGAGCGGGAGCGCCGGGGAGCGGGACCGTCCTCACCGGCGGTCACGGGACGGACTCAGAAAGTCGCCGCACGCCCCTCGTGGCGGAGAGATGCTTCCCCCACACTGGTGGCGGTGCCTGATACATCGGAGCGCGGCCGGTCCACCCAGCGGTGGGCCTCCCCGCCGCGGCCCGGCAGCGATCACCTGGAGGTCGCCCCCGTGCAGACCCGGACCCCGACCACGACCGAGCACGTCTCGGCCATCCCCGCGCAGAACCGGGCCGTACGCCATCCGGAGACCGCGGTGGAACCGCCGGACGAGCCCGGGCCGCGCGAGGCACCCGGGGCGTCCGGGCCCCGGCGCGGACGTGGAGCGGAGCCCACCGGACCGTCCTCCGACCTCTTCCGCCAGTACCTGCGGGAGATCGGCCGGATCCCCCTGCTCAGTGCCGAGGACGAGGTGGAGCTGGCCCGCCGCGTCGAGGCCGGGCTCTTCGCCGAGGAACGGCTGGCGGGCGCCCCCGACCTGGACACCCGGCTCGCCGTCGACCTGGACCGGCTGGTCGTGATGGGGCGCACGGCCAAGCGCCGCCTCATCGAGGCCAACCTCCGGCTCGTCGTCTCCGTGGCAAAACGCTATGTGGGCCGCGGGCTGACCATGCTCGACCTGGTCCAGGAGGGCAACCTCGGGCTGATCAGGGCCGTGGAGAAGTTCGACTACGCCCGGGGCTACAAGTTCTCCACGTACGCGACCTGGTGGATCCGGCAGGCCATGTCCCGCGCCCTCGCCGACCAGGCGCGGACCATCAGGGTCCCGGTCCACGTGGTCGAGCTGATCAACCGCGTCGTCCGCGTACAGCGCCGGATGCTCCAGGAGCGCGGCTACGAGCCCACCCCCGAGGAGGTCGCCGAACAGCTCGACCTCACCCCGGAACGGGTCGGCGAGATCCTGGTCCTCGCCCGGGAGCCGGTCTCGCTGCACGCCCCGGTCGGCGAGGAGGACGAGGTCGCCCTCGGCGACCTCATCGAGGACGGCGACGCCGCGTCCCCGGTCGAGTCCGCCGCGTTCCTGCTGCTGCGCGAACACCTGGAGGCCGTGCTCTCCACCCTGGGCGAGCGCGAACGGAAGGTGGTCCAGCTCCGCTACGGGCTGGACGACGGGCGGCCTCGCACCCTGGAGGAGATCGGCCGGATCTTCGGCGTCACCCGCGAACGCATCCGTCAGATCGAGTCCAAGACCCTCGCCAAACTCCGCGACCACGCCTACGCCGACCAGCTCCGCGGCTACCTCGACTGACGGCGCCGGAGACGCCGGGAGGGCCCGTACCACCGGTACGGGCCCTCCCTGACTTCCTCAGGAAGCGTCGACCTAGTCGACTTCGGCGACCGCCTGGGCGAACTGCGCCGAGTACAGCCGCGCGTAGGCGCCACCGGCCTCCAACAGCTCGTCGTGCGTGCCCTGTTCGACGATCGAGCCGTTCTCCATCACCAGGATGACGTCGGCGTCCCGGATGGTGGAGAGCCGGTGCGCGATCACGAAGCTGGTACGGCCGTGGGCCAGCCGCGCCATCGCCTTCTGGATCAGCACCTCGGTACGGGTGTCGACCGAGCTGGTCGCCTCGTCGAGCACCAGGATCACCGGGTCGGACAGGAACGCCCGCGCGATGGTGATCAGCTGCTTCTCGCCCGCGCTGACGCCGGAGCCCTCGTCGTCGATGACCGTGTCGTAGCCGTCCGGCAGCGTACGGATGAACCGGTCCGCGTGGGCCGCCCGTGCCGCCTCCTCGATCTCCTCGCGGGTGACCTCGCGGGAGGCCCCGTACGCGATGTTGTCCGCGATCGAACCGCCGAACAGCCAGGTGTCCTGGAGGACCATGCCGATGCCCTGCCGCAGATCGTCGCGCGACATCCGCGCCACGTCGACGCCGTCCAGGGTGATCCGGCCGCCCGTCACCTCGTAGAACCGCATCAACAGGTTGACCAGCGTGGTCTTCCCGGCGCCGGTCGGGCCGACGATCGCGACCGTGTGGCCGGGCTCGACGTTCAGCGACAGGTCCTCGATGAGCGGCTTCTCCGGCTCGTAGCGGAACGACACCTTCTCCAGCGAGACGCTGCCCCGCAGCTCCTCGGGCCGCTCGCGCTCCTCGGGCGCCGGGTCGGCGCCCTGCTCCTCGGCGTCCAGCAGATCGAAGATCCGCTCCGCCGAGGCGATGCCCGACTGCACCAGGTTCGCCATCGAGGCGACCTGGGTCAGCGGCATCGAGAACTGCCGCGAGTACTGGATGAACGCCTGCACATCACCGATCGACAGCGCCCCCGAGGCCACCCGCAGACCACCCACGACGGCGATCAGCACGTAGTTCAGGTTGGAGACGAACATCATCAGCGGCTGCATGATCCCGCTGTTGAACTGCGCCTTGAACCCGGCCTCGTACAGCGCCTCGTTCTGCTCGGCGAAGTCCTTGGCGGACTCCTCCTGCCGGCCGAAGACCTTCACCAGCGTGTGCCCGGTGTACATCTCCTCGATGTGGGCGTTGAGCTTGCCCGTCACCTGCCACTGCTGCACGAACTGCGGCTGCGAGCGCTTGCCGACCTTCGCGGCCACGAACGCCGAGAGCGGCACCGTCACCAGCGCGACGACCGCCAGCAGCGGCGAGACCCAGAACATCATGACCAGCACGCCGACGATGGTCAGCAGCGAGTTGATCAGCTGGCCCAGCGTCTGCTGCATCGTCTGCGAGATGTTGTCGATGTCGTTGGTCGCCCGGCTGAGCACCTCGCCGCGCTTGGCCCGGTCGAAGTACGACAGCGGCAGCCGCGACAGCTTCGTCTGGATGTCCTCGCGCATCTGGAAGATGATCCGGTTGATGATCCGGATCGACAGCCGCGTCGCCACCAGCATCAGCAGACCGGCGCCGACGTAGACCGCCAGCGCCACCAGCAGCACGTCGCGCACCGCGTCGAAGTCGATGCCGTGACCGGGGACGAAGTCCACCCCGGCGAGCATGTCGGCCAGCGTGCCGTTGCTGTGCCGCAGTCCCTCGACGGCCTGTTCCTTGGTCGTCCCCGCGGGCATCTGCCGGCCGACGACCCCGGCGAAGATCAGGTCGGTCGCCCGGCCGAGGATCTTCGGCCCGACCACCGACAGGCCGACGCTCAGCGCGCAGGCCACCAGCATCACGTACAGCGAGGTCTTCTCCGTCGCGAAGCGCTTCAACAGCCGCTTCGAGGACCCCTTGAAGTCCATCGACCGGTCGGTCGGCGCCCCGCCCGCCATCATGCGTCCGCCAGGCCCGGCCATTACGCGGCCTCCGCTTCCGTCAGCTGGGAGAGCACGATCTCCCGGTACGTTTCGTTGCCGTCCATCAGCTCGCGATGGGTGCCGGAGCCGACGACCCGGCCCTCGTCGAGCACCAGGATGCGGTCGGCGTCGCGGATGGTGGAGACCCGCTGGGCCACGATCACCACGGTCGCCTCGGCCGTCTCCCGCGTCAGCGCGCCGCGCAGCGCCGCGTCGGTGGCGTAGTCGAGCGCGGAGAACGAGTCGTCGAAGAGGTAGATCTCCGGCCGCTGCACCAGCGTCCTGGCGATGGCCAGCCGCTGCCGCTGCCCGCCCGAGACATTGGTGCCGCCCTGCGCGATCGGCGCGTCCAGACCGTGCTCCAGCGCCGAGACGAACTCCTTGGCCTGCGCCACCTCCAGCGCGTGCCACAGCTCCTCGTCGGTCGCGTCCGGGTTCCCGTAGCGCAGGTTCGTCGCCACCGTCCCGGAGAACAGGTACGGCTTCTGCGGTACGAGGCTCACGGTCCGCGCCAGCAGCGCCGGGTCCAGCGTCCGTACGTCCGTGCCGTCGACCAGCACCTGGCCGTCCGTCACGTCGAACAGCCGGGGCACGAGACCGAGCAGCGTCGACTTCCCGCTGCCGGTCGAGCCGATGATCGCGGTGGTCTCGCCGGGGCGGGCCACCAGGTCCACCGCGCGCAGCACCGGCTCCTCTGCTCCCGGGTAGCGGAAGTCCGCGCCGCGCACCTCCAGATGGCCGCGGGCCGTCAGCTCGCGGACCGGCTTCACCGGCGGGACCACGCTGGACTCGGTCTCCAGGACCTCCTGGATGCGCTCGGCGCACACCTCGGCGCGCGGCACCATCATGAACATGAAGGTGGCCATCATCACCGACATGACGATCTGCATCAGATAGGCGAGGAAGGCGGTCAGCGCGCCGATCTGCATGCCGCCGCTGTCGATGCGCTGGGCGCCGAACCAGAGCACGGCGATCGACGAGACGTTGACCACCGTCATCACGGTCGGGAACATCAGCGCCATCAGCCGGCCGGTGGACAGGGCCACATCGGTCAGCTCGGTGTTGGAACCGCGGAACCGCTCCTCCTCGTACCCGTCCCGGACGAAGGCCCGGATGACGCGGTTGCCGGTGATCTGCTCGCGCAGCACCCGGTTCACCGTGTCGAGCCGCTCCTGCATCGTGCGGAACAGCGGACGCATCCGCTTCACGATCAGACTCACCGCGATACCGAGGACCGGCACCACCGCCAGCAGCACCGCCGACAGCGGGACGTCCTGGCCGAGCGCCATCACGATGCCGCCGACACACATGATCGGCGCCGACACCATCAGCGTGAACGTCATCAGCACCAGCATCTGGACCTGCTGGACGTCGTTGGTGGTGCGGGTGATCAGTGAGGGCGCCCCGAACCGCCCGACCTCGCGCGAGGAGAACGACTGCACCCGGTCGAAGATCGCCGCCCGGACGTCACGGCCGAGCGCGGAAGCGGTACGGGCGCCGTAGAAGACGGCGCCCATGTTGCAGACCACCTGGCCGATGCTGACGGCGATCATGATGCCGCCGAACTCCAGGATGTAGTTCGTGTCACCCTTCACGACACCGTTGTCGATGATGTCGGCGTTCAGGGTGGGCAGATAGAGGCTGGCGCAGGTCTGGAGCAGCTGGAGCACGACCAGCAGCAGGATCGGCTTTCTGTACGGGCCGAGATGGGCCCGCAGGAGTTTTATGAGCACGCGTGTCTCTCGGAGTCGGCAGAGGTCGGGAGTCGATCCATCTTCCGGTACCGGCTACGGGGGCCGCGACCGTTTTTACTCAAGACCAGGTCAAAAAACAGACCGAGTACACAAGTGGGACGAGGTACTCCACCGGCGTACGCGACCCTGCCGCGCGGCCCCTTCGCGCACGCCGTCGCACGCGGGCGTTCTTCGGCCCGCGAGCCCTCCTCGGCCGCGAGCCCTCCTCGACCCGCAGACCCTTCTCCTCGACCCGCAGACCCTCTCCTCGGCCCGCGGGCCCTCACTCAGCCCTCGGAAACTCCTCAGCCCGCGGACCCTCCTCAGCCCGCCGGGTCGAAGGCCCCCGGGTGGATCTGGTCCCGCGTCGCCGCGTACTGCTGGCGCACCGCCTGCCCGACGGACAGCTCCGCACCCGGCTCCAGCACCTGCGCGGCGGCACCCTGCCAGGCCGGCGGGGTGAGGGGATCGGCGGTGCCCCGCGAGACCCCCAGCGCCCAGGCGGCCTGCCGGGCCGCGCCCAGCGCCGCGTACTCGGCGGGCTGCGGCACGACCACCTGCGTTCCCAGGAGCGCCGGGGCGATGGTCTGCACGGCGTGCAGCGCGGCCGCCGCTCCCAGCAGGAACACCCGCCGCACCTCGACGCCCCGCCCGCGCAGCACGTCGAGCGCGTCGGCCAGCGAGCAGAGCATCCCCTCGAAGGCGGCCCTCGCCAGGTGCTCCGGCTTCATCGACTCGCGCCGCAGCCCGCACAGCGTTCCGGCGGCGTGCGGCAGCCTGGGCGTCCGCTCGCCCTCCAGGTACGGCAGCAGGACGAGCCCGGAGGCGCCCGGAGTGGACTTCAGCGCCAGGGTGGAGAGGTCGTCGAGGCTCTCGACACCGAGCATCTCGGCACTCCCGCGCAGCGCCCGTACGGCGTTGGAGGTGTGCACCACCGGCATGTACTGCCCGGTCGCGTCGGCGAACGACGTGATGGTCCCGGTCGGATCGGAGAGCGCCTGGTGGTGCACGGCCATGACCGAGCCCGACGCCCCCAGCGACACCACCGCGTCACCGGCCCCGAGCCCGAGCCCGAGCGCCGCCGCCATCGTCTCGCCGGTCCCCGCCGAGATCAGCAGCCCCTCGGGGGTCGTGCCGGCCGTGTCGGAGGGGCCGAGCACCTCGGGCAGCGCGGCCTGGTGCCCGAGCGCGAGCTCCACCAGGTCGGGCCGGTAGGCCCCTGTCTCCGCGGACCAGTAGCCGGTGCCGGACGCGGCGCCCCGGTCGGTGGTCCGCCGGGCGGGGCGGCCGAGCAGCTGCCACACCAGCCAGTCGTGCGGCTGGAGCACCGAGGCCACCCGCTGGGCCGCCTCCGGCTCGGTCCGCGCCATCCAGCGCAGCTTCGACACCGGCTGCGCGGCCTGCGGCACCGAGCCGACCGCCTCGGCCCAGGCCTGCCGCCCGCCGAGCCCGTCGACCAGATCGGCCGCCGCGGCCTGCGCCCGCCGGTCGTTGCCGAGCAGCGCCGGGCGGACGGGGTTGCCCTGCTGGTCCAGGGGCACCAGGCCGTGCTGCTGGGCGGAGACCCCGATGGCCTCCACCCCTTCGAGCAGCCCGCCGGTGGCGGCCTCGCCGAGCGAGAGCAGCCACGCCTGCGGGTCCACATCGGTGGCCTTCGCCTCGACGGGATGCGCGGCGAACCCCTGACGCAGTACGGCGCCCGTGTCCGTGTCGCAGACGACGATGTGCGTGAAGGCGGAAGAACTGTCCAGCCCGGCGACTATCCCCATGCACAAGATTCTGCCGCACCGCGGGGACGTTTCCGTACCCGTGGTGCGGCAGGGGCGGGACGCCCTCGGCGGGGCCCTACGTGTTGCTGGTTCCCCAGTCGTCCTCCGTGGCCCTGTCCTGGCGCGGCCGCAGCCGCGAGGCCACCGAGGCCGGCACCTTCTCGCCCACCTTGCCGCTCACCGCCTGGTACGCCTTTCCGGCCAGGTCCCGGCCGCTCTGGGCGGCGGATTCGGCGGTGTTCCGGACGGCCGGGTTCCGGGCGACCCGGCGCGCGGACTCCTTCAGCTGCTCGTAGCGCTCCCGCCCGGCCCGTGTCCCGATCACGTATCCGAGGGCCAGTCCGGCGATGAACGTGAGCCGGTACCGCATGGGTGCCACCCTTCCTTGCGACGTGTGCTGCCCGCGTGCCTGCGGGCACCGGAGATCACCCCGGGGGATACCGATTGGCAAAGCACCCCCCTGCTTGCGCTAATGTATGTGTCGCAGCGAGCACGCGCCGCCCGGCAGGAGCCAGGGTGGTCAGGTTCGGTGCACACGCAGCAATCCCCTGTAGCTCAATTGGCAGAGCAGCCGGCTGTTAACCGGCAGGTTACTGGTTCGAGTCCAGTCGGGGGAGCGCGATCCCCTGTAGCTCAATTGGCAGAGCATTCGGCTGTTAACCGGAGGGTTACTGGTTCGAGTCCAGTCGGGGGAGCAGATCGGAAGAGGACCCTTCGGGGTCCTTTTTCGTGTGCCCGCGCCCATGGGTGGACCTGCCGGACGGTGGGCAGTGGGCGGGATCCGTCCCGGCATTCCTCTCCGCACGTGCGGTGCCTCGTTCACCGGCCCGGTGGGCACCGGGCCAGACGCGGTCGACGCGCGCGAAAAACCGCCCGAAAAACACGTTTCCCCAGGTCAGAACGATTCTGCCTGGGGATACCGTGTGGGGCGGGTGGGACTCGAACCCACGGCCGACGGATTATGAGTCCGCTGCTCTAACCGGCTGAGCTACCGCCCCTTTTCGGCGTGGCGCGTACAAGTGTGCGCGCCGTCTGCCGCAGCATAGCCGGTCATACGATCTCCCGCTCCGGATGGTCGGCTACCCATGACCATGAAGACTCCACCGTGCTCCGCGTGGTTCCGGACCGGGTGAAGTCCATGCGAAAGAGTCACTCCAGCCCCACCCGCACCATGGCGAGGGCCGTGGGGCGGGAAGTCCGGGTGGCGTCCCGAGCATGTCAATCTCGTCGGCTATCGTGCGATCCGTTCCGGCCATCCGGAACGGAGAATCACACCACCGCGCGGATCGTGCGTATCGGTGTCGCGGCAGGGGTCGCCGCCGGTGTCCGCCAGGCGCGGGCGTGCGTCGGATGCGGCCGGGGGCCGCGAGGAATGGGGTGGGGAATTGTCCCGACACAGGCTGTCCAGGAAGGGCCGCTACATCGCGTGGGCGACCACGGGTGTGGTCGTGGCCACGGGGGCCGGGATCGCGGCGCAGACGTCCATGGCGGCCACCACCTGGCCCGCGCAGAAGACGTACACCGGGCGGGCGTTCGACGCCTGCACCGCGCCCTCGCTCGCCGCGATGAAGGCGTGGAACACCGGGTTCTACGGCGCCGCCGCCGTCTACATCGGCGGGAAGAACCGCGGCTGCGCCCAGCCCAACCTGACCAAATCCTGGGTGAAGTCGGTCAGTACCGCGGGCTGGAAGCTGATCCCGCTCTACGTCGGAGCCCAGCCGCCCTGCCAGAAGAGCGCCAACCCCGAGAAGTTCACCGCCGCCACGGCCGCCTCCGTCGGCGCGAGCAACGCCAAGGACGCGGTGGCCAAGGCGTCCGCGCTGGGGATGAAGGCCGGCAGCCCCGTCTACCTGGACATGGAGCCGTACGACATCACCGACAAGGCGTGCAACGACGCCGTCCTGACGTACGTACGCTCCTTCACCAGGACGCTGCGCAACGCCACTTACCGGGGCGGCTTCTACGGGTTCAGCAGCTCCAGCGCCAAGGCGATCGCCACGGCCACGAACAAGACGGACCTGCCGGGCAACCTCTGGTACGCCCTGTGGGACAAGAAGAACACGACGACCACGGACTGGCCGTGGAAGCCGGACCAGTTCACCGGACACAGCCGGGGTCACCAGTACATGGTCAACAGCAAGGAGACCCGCGGCGGTTACACCATCACTGTCGACCGCAACGCCTGGGACGCCCCCGTCGCGATCATCGGCTGACGGGAAGCCGCCCGAGGCGCCGCGATCGGCCCCCGTTGCTCTCGGTTCATCAAATTCCGTCCGCCTCTTCATGTTTGACGTTCCATGGTGATCGACAACACATCGCCCTGAGTGGCCGAGTCGTGGCCCTTGGGTGAGCTGGTCCAGGTTCGTGCACAACTTCTCCTCGTTACCTTTGAATTTGCTTCACATAAGTGAGGCGAAGGCCCTTCGTGGACCGAGGAACAATGAGAAGTCAGAGATATGTGCACGAACCTGGACGGTTCAGATCGGCCAGGGTGCTGCGCCACGTGGCGGGCGGTCTCGCCCTCGCCCTGTCGGTCAGCCTGATCGACGGTGCCGGTGCGGCGGTCGCCGCGGCACCGTCGATCCCTGCCGCGCCGAAGAAGGCCGCGGTCACCCAGGCCGCGGACATCCCCTCCGCCCGCGTTGCCGCGCGCCTGTCCGGCAAGCGCGTCGAAGCGCTGTCGGAGCGTACGGAAACATCCACGACCTGGGTGAACGAGGACGGCTCGCTGACGACGGAGCTGGCCGCCGGCCCCGTCCGCTTCCAGGACGGCGACGCCGGCCAGTGGCGGGACGTGGATCTCGATCTCGTCACCCGTGCCGACGGCTCGGTCCGGCCCCAGGCGCATCCGCACGGCCTCGCGCTCGCCGGGCGGACGGGGACCCCCGCCGCCTCGCTGAAGGCCGCGCAGGCGTCGAAGGCCACCGACCTGGTGACGCTCGGCGAGGGTGACGAGCAGATCACGCTGCAGTGGAAGGGCGGACTTCCCGCGCCGAGGCTGGACGGCACGCGTGCCGAGTATGTCGATGCGATCCCCGGCGCGGACGTGGTCGTCGAGGCGACACGCACCGGCTTCGAGCAGTATGTCGAGATCAAGCAGCGGCCCGCCACCGACGCCTACACGTACACGCTTCCGCTGCGGACCAAGGGCCTCAAGGCGGAGCAACGGGCGGACGGAAGCGTCCTGTTCACGGACCGGAAGAACAAGAAGCAGGCCGTCATGCCCGCCCCGGTGATGTGGGACGCCACCGTGGACGAGCGTTCCGGTGAGCACACCCGGCGGGTGCCCGTCGCGATGAAGGCCGTCGTCAAGGGAGCCTCGGTCGATCTGGTGATCACCCCGGACGCGGACTTCCTGGCCGACCCGGCCACCAAGTACCCGGTGACGGTGGACCCCTCCACGTCGTCGCTGTCCAACGTCTTCGACACCTACGTCCAGCAGGGCGAGACCGTCGACTGGTCGGCCGACACCGAGCTGGACCTCGGCAACCCGGGCACGAAGAACGCCGACGGAACCCCGCGCACCGCGCAGTCCTTCATCTCCTGGAACACGTCGCCGATCCAGGACGCCCTGGTTCTGGACGCGAAGCTGTCCCTGTGGAACTTCCACTCGGGCAACAACGTGGACTGCAAGAACTACCCCTGGGAAGTCTGGTCCTCGCCCGCGGCGACCACCGCCAGCCGGTGGACCAACCGCCCCACGATGACGGCGAAGAAGGCCACCTCCACCGAGACCCGCGGCAACGCCTCCTGCGCCGCGCAGCCCGACGGCTGGATCAACGCCGACGTCACCACCCTGGCGCAGGAGTGGGCCTCGGCGAAGGCCACCCGCGGACACATGGGTCTGCGCGCTTCCGACGAGGGCGTGGTGGCGCAGTGGAAGCGGGTCAACTCGGCCAATGCCGCCTCCAACCCGCCCAAGTTGACCGTCAGGTACAACTACCGGCCCCGCACCGGCACCAAGCAGGAGGCCGGACCGCCGTACTTCTCCTACGGCGGGGCCTACACGGTCAACACCCTCACGCCGACCCTGCGCGACACGTTCGTCGACGCCGACGGTGACAAGGTCAACGGCACCTTCCAGATCTTCGACAACGCCACCAACACCCAGGTCGGCGATGTCATCGTCTCCAAGTTCGTCCCCTCCGGGCAGGTCGCCTCGGTGACCGTCCCGGCCGGTGTGCTGACCAACGGCAAGACGTACAAGTTCCGCACCTCGCCGTACGACGGGGCGCACTACAACACCGGCTGGTCGGCGTGGAAGGTCTTCACCGTCGACACCAAGGCTCCCTCCGCGCCCGGCGCGATCACCTCCACCGACTATCCGGCCGGTGCGTGGGTCAAGGGAGCGGGGCAGGCCGGCACGTTCACGGTCACCCCGCCGGCCGCCGATCACCAGTGGCTCGAATGGACCCTGGACGACGCGACCTGGACCAAGGTCGTGACCTCCGGCTCCACGGCTGCCAAGAGCATCGGCATCACGCCTCCGAAGGACGGCACCCACACCCTCCAGGTGCGGGCCGTCGACAAGGCCGACAACAAGTCCGAGGCCGTCGAGTACGTCTTCCACGCCGGCCCCGGCGGCTTCGTCCGGCCCACCGAGGGCGACCGGACGGCACGCCGCCTTCCGCTGGTGGCCGAGGCCGAAGCGGGCAAGTACAACGCGGTGTCCTTCTCGTGGCGCCGTTCCGAGGCCGACCCGTGGGTGAGGATCCCCGCGGGTGACGTGATGTCCGGCGACACCGCGCTGACCGCGTGGCCGGTGCCGATGGTGAACGGGCGGAACGCCCCGCTGGTCTGGAACGCCACGGACACGGTCGACCCCGACGGCAGCATCCAGATCAAGGCGGACTTCACCGGCCCCGGTTCCGCCTCCGGCAGCACGCAGCCGCTCAACGCCGTCGTCGACCGGACGGCCCAGGGCGCCGCGCCGGGCAGGATCGGTCCGGGCGCGCTGAACCTGCTCACCGGCGAGTACACGCTGTCCGAGTCGGAGGCGTCCTACTTCGGCATGTCGGTCACGCGTACCGCCTCCTCGCTCCAGCCCGAGCTGGCGGCGGACCAGGAGGGCCAGCTGCCGATCTTCGGCAAGCAGTGGTCCGCGGGCATGAACGCGGAGGCGTCCGAGTCCGACTACGTCTACGTCCAGAAGATCTCCGACACGGCCGTCCGCGTGGCGGCGGGCAGCGGCGACGCCGTCCACTTCACCGCGAACGCGGCGAGGACGGGCTGGATAGCCGAGCCGGGCGCGCCCAAGCTGACCCTGAAGGGCAGCGTCACGGGCACCTTCACCCTGACCGACACCGAGGGCGCGGTCACCACGTTCAGCAAGCTGGACGCCGCGTCCGTCGTCTGGAACGTGGCCTCGACCATGCTCGACGGCAAGGACGATTCGACGGTCACCATGGTCTCGCAGACCGTGACCGTGGACGGCAAGAAGCTGGCCCGCCCGCACCGGGTGATCTCCCAGGACTCGGGGGTCCCCTCCGACACGTGCGCGACGACCCCGTCCACCAGGGGCTGCCGCGTCCTGGAGTTCGTCTACGCGACGAGTACCACGGCGACGGATTCGGCCCTCGGCGACTACACCGGCCAGGTCAAGGAGATCCGGCTGTGGTCGACCGCGCCCGGAGCCTCCGCCGCCACGGCCAAGGCGGTCCAGTCGTACGCGTACGACGGCCTCGGCCGGCTCCGGGAGAGCTGGCAGGCCCAGATCTCGCCCCCGATCAAGACGGTCTACGGATACGACGCGAAGGGCCGGGTCACGACCTACACCCCTCCGGGGCAGCTTCCCTGGACCTTCACGTACGGCAAGGCGGGCTCCTCCGCGAACGCCCGTGACGGAATGCTCCTCAAGGCGGCCCTGCCCACGCTCAAGCCGGGCACGGTCGACACCGTCGATGGCGAGGCCGTGACCAGCGTCGTCTACGAGGTGCCGCTGACCGGTTCCGCGGCGCCCCACCAGATGGGTGCGGCGGCCGTGAAGGCATGGGGCCAGAGCGAGGCGCCCACCGACGCGACTGCGGTGTTCCCCTCCGACTCGGTGCCCGCCGGGCACGTCGGCACCGCGCTGGGCGCGTCCGACTACCGGCGGGCCGGCGTCAACTACCTGGCCGCCTCCGGGCAGCAGGTGAACGCGGCGGCCCCCGGCGGGCACGTCTCCACCACCGAGATCGACCGCTTCGGCAACACCGTGCGCGAGCTGAGCGCGTCCAACCGGTCCGTGGCGCTCGGTCTCACCCCGGCGGACAAGGCAGTCCAGGCGGAGCTCGGGATCGCCCAGCTGACCGGTGCCGAGCGCGCCGAACTGCTCTCGTCCCGCTCGGTGTACAACGCCGCGGGGACGCGCAAGCTGGAGGAGTTCGCCCCGCTGCGGCGGATCGACCTCACGGCGGACCTCATGTCCGGCACCACCCTGCTGGTCCCCGCGGGCACCCCCGTGACCGCCCGGACCTGGACGGTCAACGAGTACGACGCCGGCCGTCCCACCGACGGAACGGCCACGGTCAAGGACCAGATCACCAAGGTCGCCGTCGGCGCCCAGGTCCGTGAGCACCCGGCCACCCACGCCGAGGTCCGCCGGACGCAGTACACCTACGACTGGGCCAAGGGTGTCCAGGTCAAGACCATCAAGGACCCCGGCGGCCAGGCACTCACGACCGAGACCGTCCACGACGCCCAGGGCCGGGTCGTCAAGCAGCTGCTGCCCGGCTCCAACGGCGCCGACGCGGCGGCCCGGGTGACCGCCTACTGGTCCGCGACCGGCACCGGTGCCTGCGCCGGGCGTCCGGAGTGGGCGGGCAAGGTGTGCTCCACCGGCCCCGCGGGTCCGGTCACCGGCGGTGGCACCAACCCGACGCAGTTGGTCACGACCACGACCGAGTACGACTGGTGGGGCAACACGGCGAAGACCACCGAGTCGGCCAACGGTGTCACCCGCACCACCACGACCACCCACGACGCGGCGGGCCGCCCGGTCGACGTCGCGATCACCGGGGGTTCCGGCGCGGCCGTTCCGCAGGTCGCCATCGTGTACGACCCGGTCAACGGAGAGGCGGTCAAGTCCGTCTCCGCGACCGGCGGGACGATCACCCGGGTCTACGACAGGCTGACCCGTCTGATCTCGTACACGGACGCCGACGGCGGCCGGACCCAGGTGGAGTTCGACGCACTCGACCGTCCGGTCAAGGTGACCGACTCGGTCCCGTCCACCGTCACCCTCACCTACGACCACGCGGCCGAGCCGCGCGGTCTGCCGACGAAGGTCACCGACTCCGTGGCCGGAGCCTTCACGGCGGTCTACGACCCGGACGGCGGCGTGGTGAGCGAGCAGCTGCCCGGCGGCTACACGCTCACCCAGACCAAGGACACCGCGGGCTCCGCGGTCGCCCGGACCTACACCCGGGACAGCGACGGCACGGTCCTGTTCTCCGACCGTGTCAGTGAGTCCGTGCACGGCCAGGTGACCGCGCAGGCCGGCTGGTCGGACCAGGAGTACACGTACGACACCGTCGGCAGGCTCAGTGCTGTCAAGGACACCGCGGAGACCGTCTGCACCCGACGCGCGTACGGCTTCGACCAGCGCGGCAACCGCACCTCGCTCACCACGGCGGTCGGTGCCCCCGGCGCCGACTGCCCCACCACGGGCGGCACGGCCAGGTCCTACGCGTACGACTCCGCCGACCGGGCGGCCGACACGGGCTCGACGTACGACGCCTTCGGCCGGGCAACGGCCGTGCCCGGTCACGGCACGATCGGCTACTACGCCAACGACCTGGCCCAGCAGCAGACCGCGAACGGCAGCCGCCAGACCTGGCAGCTCGACGCCGCGCTGCGGTTCCGTTCCTGGAAGGTGGAGACCGGAAGCGGCAGCACCTGGACCCAGACCGGGGCCAAGCTGAACCACTACGACAGCGACGGCGACAACCCGCGCTGGATCGTGGAGGACACCGCCACCGGCGCGCTGACCCGCAACGTCGAGACGGTCACCGGAACCCTGGGGGCCACCACCGGCAAGACGGGCGACACGGTGCTGCAGCTCACCGACATCCACGGTGACGTCGCGCTCCAACTGCCGCTCGACACGGCCAAGGCACCGGTCGCGCTCGACAACGACGAGTACGGCAAAGCGCGTTCCGGGAACCCTGCCGCGCGGTACGGCTGGCTCGGCTCGCAGCAGCGTTCCTCCGAGACACCGACCGGTCTGATGCTCATGGGCGTCCGGCTGTACGACCCGGTGCGGGGCAGGTTCCTCCAGACCGACCCGGTCTACGGTGGCTCCGCCAACGCGTACGACTACTCCAACGCCGATCCGTGCAACGCCACCGACACCGACGGCACGTACCCGAAGTGCGGCTCACGCCGTATCAGGAACGGCTACGGGATGCGGATCATCACGACCCGGCGAGGAGGCGGCGTCGCGAAGAACGGTTACCGCTACATGGGCTACTACATCAACGTCCAGGTGACCGGATTCGCCAACCGCTATCTCTCGAAGAACGCCACCCAGGCCGAGACCTGGGGGGTCAAGCCGGGACGGAGCGGCAAGATGGTCAAGCTCCAGAGCAAGAAGAGCTGGTACACACCGCTGAAGCTCCAGTGGGCCGTCCACTACAACATCCAGGTGAAGCCGGGAACACGCATCTGGACCGGCGGTATGGTCGCGGTCTTCGGCTGGCGGGGATTCGTCGCCAACATGACCGACAACTGCATGGCCAAGTGACCGGCGGGATCATCCGTTGATCAGGTGGCGCGCCCTTCCCGAGGAGGGGTGCGCCACCGCTGTGCGGTACTCCGTCCGGCTCTCCCTACGATCGACCGCACGGCGGAAGCACGCTGCGACGGAAGGCGGAAGAAATGACACGCCCCCTGGCCGAGACGGCCCTCGAAGCCCTTGAGGACGGTCCTCCGGCGGCCACCGCGGGCCCCGGCGGCATGGTGGAACCGGTCGTCGCGGACGTCTGGACCGGGCATGCCATCGGCTGCGTCCTGATCCTCCACCGCCGGGACGACGGCCTTGTCGCGGAAGAGCTCTTCCACTCCGTGCGCGGCCCCGGTGGCTGGGCAGACTGCGACCACCTCAGCGGCGGGCTGCTGGGGTTCGATCCCCGGGACGTCGCGTCCCGGGAGGCGGTGCTCGCCGGGCGGGGGCTGGCGGTCGTCACGGAGTCGGAATCCCTCGTCCACACCGGCAGATCGGCCGAGGACGAGGGCGATGAACTGCTGCGCTTCGTGGAACTCCTGGTCGCCGCGGAGGCCGACGTCCTCGACGTCGAGAACCTGACGGAGCCGTCCCGCGGCCACCGCCCGGTCCCCTCGGACCTGGCCCTGCTCGTGCTCTTCCCCGGAGACCGCCTCCGTGTCCGGGCGGTCCGCTCCACGCCCGCCGGGAACGTTCCGGTCGGCGAGGCCGTCGAGCTGTCCCAGCCGCCCCGCCCGTCCGACGCGGCCACGGTCGGTGGCTGGTGGTGACCCTGCGGCGACTTCCGCTACGGGAGGTAGCGAGCGGCAACGCTGCGGAGAATTAAGGGGATTTGTTGCTATTAATCCTTGATTACGGCTTCTACGACTTGTTGGCCTCAGAGGGCGGACGTAGTGTCGAAAGTGCCGCAGCAAGAGCAAGGAGCGGCGACTTCAATACCTCCGGAGGAGGCGAAGATGAAGGTTCGTAGCATCTTCGACCGCAGAGACAGGGGCGGCCACGGCGGACGCGGTGGATACGGCGGCCGCGGTGGTTACGGACGCGGCGGATACGGCCGCGGACGTGGCTTCGGCGACTACGGCGACTACGGCGACTTCGGCTACGGCCGGTTCGGTCGCGGGCGTCGCTGGGGTTGCTGACCCTTCGCTCTGACCCGAACAAAGAGGCAGGCTCGCGCGACTCGCGCGGGTCCGCCTCGATTTTTGGGCCCGTTCCCCTGACGTGCGACATCCGTGACGACGGCTCCCCCATGGTGTGATGCCCATGCGTTTCCGTAGCCCGCTCGCGAGTTCCGACGGTTTCGACGAACCGGCCGACCCCGTGACCGACGTCCCGATCCGTACCGACCCGGTCAGCATCCTCGCCTCCTTCCGGCGCTTCTGGCCGCTGACCAAGGGCGATCGGCGCTGGCTCGTCATCGTCTTCATCTGCGCGATCCTGGCCGCACTGGCCGAGACCGCCACCGTCCTGCTCTTCGCCCAACTCACCGACAAGGCGCTCACGAGCGGGGACGTCAGCGCGTTCTGGCGGCCGGCCGGTCAGTGGCTCGCGGTCGCGGTCGCCGGTGCCGTGCTGGGGTATCTGGGCAGTTCGCTGGCGGCCTGGACCGCCGAGCGCTTCGTGCTCCGGCTGCGGGCCCGGGTGTTCGGCCACCTCCAGAACCTTCCGCCCCACTTCTTCCAGCGCAACCGCCGGGGCGACCTGGTGGAGCGGCTCACCGGCGACGTGGAGGCCATCGAGGCGCTGGTGGTCTCCGGCATCGTCGGCGCGGCCTCGGCGCTCTTCGGTACCGCCTTCTACGCGGCGGCCGCCCTCTGGCTGCGCTGGGACCTGGCCCTGGCCACCTTCGTCATGGTCCCGGTCCTCCTCTTCGTCACCCGCCGGTTCGCCGGGCCGCTGCGCGCGGTCTCCCGGCGCGGTCGCGCCGCGGACGGCGCCATCACGGCGGTGGTCGAGGAGACGCTGGTCAACGTCGTCATGACCCAGGCGTACAACCGGCAGGAGGCCGAGGAGGAGCGGCTGCGGAGCAAGGCGTGGACCCGGTTGCGGGCCGCGGTGAGGGCGGTCCGGCTCACCGAGTTCTACGCGCAGTTCATCGAGGTCCTCGAAACGATCTGCGTCCTCACCATCATCGGCCTCGGGGCGTGGGAGATCTCGGCCGGCCGGATGACCCTCGGCCAACTGCTGGCCTTCGCCGCCTTCATCGGCTACCTCTACCCGCCGATCCGCCAGCTCGGCACCCTCGGGCTGACGGCCACCGCCGCGACCGCCGGCGCCGAGCGCCTGCTGGAGATCCTCGACGCCGACCCCGCCGTCACCGACCCGGCCGGCTCCGTCCCCGAGCCGGCGAACGAGCGGGCTTTCGGCGAGGTGGAGGCCCGCAGGGTGTCCTTCCACTACCCGGGCAGCGACGAGCAGGTGCTCCAGGACCTGTCGTTCACCGCGAGCCCCGGGGAACTGCTGGTCCTCACCGGCCCCAGCGGTGCGGGCAAGTCGACCCTGGCCGCCCTGATGCTGCGCTTCTACGACCCGGACACGGGCAGCGTCCTGCTGGACGGGGTCTCCCTCGACCGGCTGCCGCTGACGTATCTCCGCCGCAACGTCACGCTGTTGCCGCAGGACACCCTCGTCCTGCACGACACCATCGAGGAGAACATCGGCTGCGGCAGCCCCGGATCCAGCCACGACGACGTGGTGCGGGCCGCCCGGGCGGCGGACGCGCACGAGTTCATCGAGCTCCTTCCGGAGGGATATGACACCGTCATATCCACGGGCACCTCCCGGCTCTCCGGCGGCCAGTTGCAGCGGATCGCCATCGCCCGCGCCATGCTGCGCGACGCCCCCGTCCTCATCCTCGACGAGCCCACCACCGGACTGGACCGGCTGGCCGCCGAGCGCATCCTCGAACCCCTGCGCCGACTGGCCAAGGGCCGCACCACCATCGTGATCACCCACGACCTGGCCCTGGCCGCCGACGCCGACCGCATCCTCGTCTTGGACGAGGGGCGGCTCGTGGAATCCGGTACCCACACCCAACTCCTCGACCGCAGCGGCCTCTACGCCACCCTCTTCGAGCGCAAGGGGCACTCGCGGTACAACGGCACCGTCCACCGGGCCGTGCGGACCACCGGCATCGACCGACCGTAGAACACGTCCGGCGGGCCATGGCCGGGCGCGCCCCGGCGGCCCGTCGGCGGGATACCCGGTTGGTCCGTCCGGGGCCGGTCGTTACCATCCGCTGTGACCGAAACGACCGAGGAACCCGCCGCCCGGCGCCGCATATTCGCCGATCTGACCCCTTTGCGTACTTCGCCGGACTACCGGCGCCTCTGGTTCGGGAACACGGTCTCCTGGATCGGGCAGGGGATGACCTCCCTCGCCGTGTCGCTCCAGGTCTACGACATCACCGGCTCCGCCTTCTCGGTCGGGCTCATCGGCTTCTGCTCGTTCCTGCCGCTGGTGGTCTTCGGCCTGTACGGCGGGGCCGTCGCCGACACCCTCGACCGGCGCAAACTGGGCCTGGCCAGCGCCTTCGGCTCGTTCCTGCTCTCCCTCGCCCTGGTCTCCCTCACCGTCGCCGAGGTGGAGCAGGTCGGGCTGCTGTACGCGCTCGTCGCCCTCCAGGCGGCCTGCTTCGCGGTCAACTCCCCGGCCCGCAGCTCGATGATCGCCCGGCTGCTCCCGGCCGAGCAGCTGCCCGCCGCCAACGCGCTCTCCTCCATGACCAGCACCACCGGCAACCTGGTCGGGCCGATGCTCGGCGGGGTCATCGTCGGCTGGTGGGGCTACCGGGCCGCGTACACCGTCGACGCCGTCACCTTCACCGCCGCCCTCTACGCGATGTGGCGGCTGCCCGCCATGCTGCCGGACCGGGGGGAGGCGAGCGGGCCCGCCAAACGGGCGTCCGTCGCGGACGGGCTGCGCTTCCTGGCGAAACGTTCCAACCTGCGGATGACCTTCTTCACCGACCTGTGCGCCATGGTGCTCGCCCAGCCCAAGGCCCTGTTCCCGGTCGTCGCCGTCGTCTGGTACGGGGGCGACGCGAGGACCACCGGCCTGCTGGTCGCCGCCCCGGCGTTCGGGGCGCTGCTCGGCGGCGTGTTCTCCGGCTGGCTGGGACGGGTACGGCGGCACGGCCTGGCCGTCCTGGTCGCCGTCGCCTGCTGGGGCGCGGCCATCGCGGTCTTCGGGCTGACCCGGCAGCTCTGGCTCGGGCTGCTCTTCCTGGCGCTCGCGGGCTGCGCGGACACCATCTCGATGGTCTTCCGCAACACCATGCTCCAGGCGGCCGTCCCCGACGAGATGCGCGGACGGCTCCAGGGCGTGTTCATCGTCGTCGTCGCGGGCGGGCCCCGGCTCGGCGACTTCTTCTCGGGCTCGGTCTCCGATCTGACCTCGCCCGGCCTGGCGGTGACCGGTGGCGGGATCGCCTGCGTCGTCGCCGTCTGCCTGCTGGCGCTGCGCTGGCGCGGCTTCGCCCGCTACGACGCCCGCGACCCGCAGCCGTGACCGGGGACCGCCCCGGACACGGCCCCGGGCACGGTCCCGGCCCCGGTCACTCCGGCCCGACCACCGACCGGGCGAAGCCCAGCTCCACCAGGTCCTGCGGGCGCAGCCGCAACTGGTCGGCGGTGGCCCGCACCTGGTCCGGGGCGCGCTTCAGGATGGCCGCCGCCAGCTCCGGGGCGATCACCGAGAAGTAGCTGTCCGGGGTGACATGGGTGTTCCCCGGGGCCGCGAGGGCCAGTGCGCCGCCCGAGCCGCCCTCGCCGATCACCAGGGTGGTGAGCGGCACCCGGGCCGCCGCCACCGCCGCGAAGGCGTCGGCGATCGCGGCGCCCGCGCCCGCCCGTTCCGCCGCCGCGTCGTTGGCTGCGCCCGGGGTGTCGACCAGGGTCAGCACGGGCAGCCCGAGCCGGTCCGCCAGCCGGATCACCCGGGCCGCCGTGCGGTACCCGGCCGGGCGGGTCGCGGTGCCGCACTGGGCGACGTACGCGACCGACCGGCCCTCCCGCCAGCCGAAACCGGCGAGCAGCCCCGGATCCGTACCCCCGCAGCGGTCGCCGACGAGCGGCAGCCGGTCCGCGAAGTAGTCGTCCAGATACGCCTCGGCGCGCGGCCGGGACAGCGAGCGGGCCTGCCGCACCGCGTCCCAGCCGGTCTCCGGAAGGCCCGCCGCCGACAGCGCCCGCGGCACCGGGGCCGGGTCCGGCGGGGTGTCCGGCAGCCGCAGCGCCCGCAGCCAGCGGCCCACCGTCCCCGGCAGCCCGTCCGGGGCCACGACCGCGTCCACCTGCCCCGCCGCCCACTGGCCCTCGGCCGTGTACGCGGCGGGGTCCGCGTCCGGCGGCCGCACCCGGGAACCGGCGAAGCCGACCTGGGCGCCCGGCAGCGCCAGCACCACATCGGCGCCCGCCCCCAGGGTGGCCCAGCCGCCGCCCGTCGTCGGGTCGCGGAGAACGGCGATCTGCGCCGGCCCCGCCGCCCTCAGCCGCGCGGAGGCGTGGGCCACCCGCTGGAGCTGGGTCAGCGCGACCATGCCCTCCTGCATCCGGCTGCCGCCCGTCGCGATCAGCGAGACCAGCGGCAGCGCGCGCCTGCGGGCCGCCTCGTACGCGGCCACCAGCCGGTCCCCGGTGCGCTGCCCCAGCGAACCGCCCAGGAAGCCGAACTCGAACGAGACCAGCACGCAGCCGTGGCCGCCGACCGAGGCGAGGCCGTGGACGACGGACTCCCGCTCGCCGGTCCGGGCGATGGCGCGGGCCCGGGAGTCCGCGTACCCGGCCCAGGCGAGCGGCCCGTCGTCCCCGGCCGTCGTGTCACCGGGCGGGGCCTCGGTGAGCTCCTCGAACTCCGTGGTGAGGGCCGCGATCGCCGCCCGCGCGCTCTGCCGGTCAGCCATGGAGCGCCCGCTTCATGATCTTGCCGAGGTCGTTGCGGGGCAGCGCGTCCAGGTGGCGGACGGTGCGCGGGCGCTTGTGCGGGGCGAGCTGGGCGGCGACATGGTCGGCCAGCTCCTGCTCGGACGGGGGCGCGGCCGGGTCGGCGGGGACCACCCAGGCGACGATCCGCTCGCCCAGGTCGGGGTCCGGCTCACCCGTGACGGCGGCCTCGCGGACCCCGGGGTGGTCCAGCAGCGCGTTCTCGATCTCCCCGGCGCCGATCTTGTAACCGCCGCTCTTGATCAGGTCGGTGGCCTTGCGGCCGACGATCCGTACATAGCCGTCGGGGTCCCGGGTCGCCATGTCGCCGGTGCGGAACCAGCCGTCGCCGGTGAACGCGGCGGCGGTGGCGTCGGGGCGGTTCAGATAGCCGGTGAACAGGTTCGGCCCGCGCACCTGGATCTCGCCGATGACCTCGGGACCGGTGCCGGTGAGGACGGTGCCGTCCTCCTCGGTCAGCCGGAGCTCCACCCCGCGCAGCGGGGCGCCGACGGTGCCGGGGCGCGGCTCGCCGTCGGCCCGTACGCCGGTGTTCATCAGGGTCTCCGTCATGCCGTACCGCTCGATGACCCGGCGCCCGGTCGCCGCCGCGATCCGCTCGTGGTCGTGGACCGGCAGCGCCGCCGAGCCGGACACCAGCAGCCGGGCCCCGGCCAGCGCCTTCGCCAGCCCGGCCGCCTCGGGGCCGGAGCCCTCCAGGGCCTCCGCCAGCCGGTGGTACATCGTCGGCACGCCGAACAGCATGGTCCCGCCGGACGACAGCTCCCGGGCCACCCCCTCGGTGGAGAACCGGCCCAGGTGCCGCACCGAGCCGCCCCGGCGCAGCGGCCCGAGCACCCCGAGGACCAGGCCGTGGACGTGGAAGAGCGGCAGGGCGTGGACGAGCACGTCGTCCCCGGTCCACTCCCAGGCGTCCGCCAGCGCGTCGAGCGAGGCGGCGACCGCCCGGCGGGGCAGCACCGCGCCCTTCGGCGGGCCGGTGGTGCCCGAGGTGTAGACGACCAGGGCGGGGGACTCGGGGCCGGGCTCGGGGAACGCGGCGGGGCCGCCCGTCCCGGCCGGGTCGGCGTCGATCCGGTCCAGCGCGTCGAGCGGCGGCGGGAGGACGTCGCCCGCCCCGGCCAGCACCACGGCCGGTCCGCTGTCCGCCACGATGTGGGCCAGCTCGCGCGTACCCGTACGGGGGTTGAGCGGCACCGCGGGCACCCCGGCCCGGAGCGCGGCCACCACGGCGACCACCGTCGAGGGCGTCGGGGTGGCCCAGACGGCGACCCGCCCCGCCCCGGAGATCCGGGCGGCGAGCGCGCCCGAGGCGGCGGCCAACGCGTCGTAGGTCAGGCTGTGTTCGCCGAACCGGAGGGCTTCCCGGCGCGAACCGTCGTCCGGTACGGACAGAAGAGGATGCGTCACTCTCCGCACCCTACGGAAGGCCCTACTCCCCGCGCAGCCCCCGCATGCGGCCGTACGCGTACACGCAGCCCGCGAGCGCCAGGTCCGACAGGAGCATGAAGCCGATCGAGTACGAGCCCTGGGCGCTGTAGATCGCCCCCATCACCAGCGGTGGCACGAAGCCGCCCAGGCCGCCCATCGCGCCGACGATCCCGGTCACGCTGCCCACCTGTGCCTGCGGTGTGACCTGTGACACCAGGGCGAAGATGCTGCCGCTGGAGGTGCCGAGGCCCGCGGCCATGCAGAGCAGCGCGATCGTGCCGACCGGGTTCAGTGGCGGGTCGAATGCCTGGACGATCGCCATCAGGGCGGCCAGGCCGAGCGCCGCCGCCGTGACCACGGCCGGGTGGACGCGGTCCGAGAGCCAGCCGCCGATCGGCCGGAAGACGACGGTGACCAGGGCGAACCCGGCGGCCTTCGTCCCGGCGTCGGTGGGCGACAGGTCGTACCAGGTCTTCAGATACGTGGGCAGGTACACGCCGAACGCGACGATTCCGCCGAAGCCGATCGCGTACAGCGCGGACAGTTCCCAGGTGACCCGGAGCCGTCCGGCGCGGCCCAGCCGGCGGACCGGTGACTCGGTCGGCACCGGGCGGCCCGGCCGGTCGCTGACCAGCGCGGCGGCCAGCGCCGCGTACACCACGAGCGCCGCCGCGACCACCAGGTACGGCAGGTTCCTCCCGTGCTCCGCGATCCGCGGGGTGAAGTACCCGGAGAGCGCCACCCCGCCCATGCCCATGCCGAAGACGCCGAGCGCGAGACCGCGTTTGGCGGGCGGGAACCACGAGTTGACCAGCGGGATGCCGATCGCGAACGTGGTGCCGCCCAGCCCCAGCAGAAAGCCCACCACGAGCATCGCGCCGTACGAGTCCCGTGCCGGGATCAGCAGCAGCACCGGCACGACGGTGAGCGCCGAGACCAGCGGGAACATCAGCCGGGCGCCGTACTTGTCGGTGAACGCGCCCGCCGGGATCCGGCCCAGCGAACCGACCAGCACCGGCACCGCCACCAGCAGCGACTGCTCGAACGAGGTCAGCCCCAGCCGCTCCTTGTAGTCGCCCGACAGCGGCGCGATCAGGTTCCAGGCCCAGAAGGTGAGCCCGAACCCGATCGTGGCCATCACGAGATTGCGGTACGCGGCCGAGGACGGCGCGTCGACCGCGGCCGGGGACTGCTTGACCGTTGTGTCCACCCCTCAAGTCAAGGGCGGCCCCCTCCCGGCGGCGCGCCGGAATACGCCGGGCGAGTGATGTCGAACCAGGAGTGACGAATGACTTCAGACACCCATACAGCGGACAAAGCTGCGACAATCGCAGTATGGACCGTCTGGACAGGGACATCCTCGGCATCCTCCAGGAGGACGCCCGGATCTCGTACCGGGACCTGGGCGAACGGGTCGGGCTCAGCGCCAACGCGGCGGCCGACCGGGTGCGTCGGCTCCGTCGCGACGGGGTGATCCGGGGCTTCACCGTGATCATCGACCCGGCCGCCGACACCCGCACCGGGCTCGTCGTCTTCATCGACGTGTCCCTGCGGATCGACACGACCAACGAGACCTTCGAACGGGCGGTGCTCGCCCTGCCCGGCATCACCGAGGTGGTCCATGTGACCGGCGCCCACGACTACCTCGTACGGGCCGCCGTCGCCGACACCGCGGCCCTGGACGGGCTGCTGCGCCGGCTCAAGCGGGAGGCGGGGGTGGCCCACTCCAACACCAGGGTCGCGCTCCGGGCCGCGCCCGCCAGATGACCGCCGGGGCGCCTGTCCTCAGCAGCCGAGCGGGTCGAGGACCATCGGCTCGATCTCCCCGTCCAGCATGGCGCCGAGCCCCATCACCGCGCAGGTGTCCGGCCGCTCGGCGATGCGCACCGGCAGCCCCGTCGCGTTCCGCAGCATCTGGTCGAGGCCGGGCAGCAGCGCGCTCCCGCCGACCATCATGATCCCGCAGTCCACCAGGTCGGCCACCAGGTCGGGCGGGCACTCGCGGAGGATCTTGCCGAGCCCGTCCAGCACATTGGTGAGCGGGGCGTGGATGGCCTGCCGCACGGCGGCGGTGTCGACCCGCACCGAGCGGGCCAGCCCGGTCGCCACGTCCCGGCCGTGGATCTCGGTGGTGGCGGGTCCCTCCGAGGTCAGCCCGCTGTCGTTGAGCGCCAGTTGGAGCGGGCGCACGGACTGGCTCGGCAGCATCAGCTCGTGGTGCTGGCGCAGATGCTGGATGACCGCGTGGTCGATGGCGTCGCCGCCGACCGGGATGCGCACCGCGCTCACGATCGAGCCGAGCGAGAGCACCGCGATCTGAGTGGTCGCCGCCCCGCACACCATGATCATGGTGGCGGTCGGCTGCTCGACCGGCAGCCCGCAGCCGACCGCCGCCGCGATCAGGGTGTCCACCAGCTCGACCCGGCGGGCGCCGATCCCGACCATCGTCTCCACGGTGGCCCGCTGGGCGAGCGGATCGCTGCCGTGCGGGGTGCAGGCGGCGGCCCGGAGCCGGGGCTTGCGGCGCAACTGGCGGCGGAGCTTGTCGCCGAGGAGGTGGCGCAGCATGCGCTGGGCCATCTCGATGTCGATGACGGTCCCGCCGGTGACCGGCCGGGTCACCTTGATGTAGTCGGGGGTGCGGCCCGTCATCTGCTCGGCGAAGGTGCCGACGGCGATGAGCGATCCGGTACGGGTGTTCACCGCGGCGGCGCTCGGCTCGTCGACGACCAGCCCGAGCCCCTTGACGTACACCCGGGTCCGGGCCGCTCCGAGGTCGACGGCGACATGGCAACGGCGCAACTGCTCAAGACTGACGGCCACGGCAGATCTCCCGGGGGCGCGGGCGGAGGTACCGGCGGCCGCCGGTACCTTCGCATCGTGCGCCGCCCGGGGGCGCGCCGCGCGCTGGGCTGAGCCGTAGGAGGGGACCCCGTCGGCCGGGGGTGCCCTCAGGGAATGTCCGGCCCTGCCTCGCCCAGCATCCGGCGCAGCAGGTCCCGCAGCACCGTCCGCTCCGCCTCCGACAGCTCGGCCAGCGGCTCCCGGGCGAAGGTCAGCGAATCGCGCAGCTCCCGCGCCGTCCGCGTGCCCAGCTCCGTCGGCGCGGCCAGCTTCACCCGCCGGTCGGCCGGATCGGGCCGCCGCTCCACCAGGCCGCGCACCTCCAGCCGGTCGACGATGCCCGTCACGTTCGACGGCTCGCACTTCAGCTTCCGGGCGATCCGGCGCATCGGCATCGGCTCCACGGCGAGCAGCCCGAGCACCCGGGCCTGCGCGCCGGTGAGCGAGTGGGCGGCGGCCGCCTGGTCGTACTCCTCGTAGTAGCGCGCCACGACGGTGCCGATGAGCTCGACGACCTCAAGGGTCAGCGGGTCTGTACGGGGGAGTGCCATGACACCCAGGATAGCCGGTTGCTTGACAAGGTGAAATATTCATGCACATTGTTGTTTCACGATCTGAAGTAATTCCGTCCGGCGCCCGGGGCGATCCCCCGCCCCGCAGGACACCCAGGACCCCGAGGAGAGCCCGAGCCCATGTCAGCAACACTTCCCACGTCCGGCCGTGAATGGCACCTCGTCGCCCGACCGCACGGCTGGCCGAAGGCCGAGGACCTCGCGCTGCGCGAGGCGCCGGTGACGGCCCCCCGCGAGGGCCGGGTCCTGGTCCGCAACCGGTACTTCTCGGTCGATCCGTACATGCGGGGCCGGATGAACGACGTGAAGTCGTACACCCCGCCGTTCAAGCTCGACCACCCGATGGACGGCGGCGCGGTCGGCGAGGTCGTCGCGTCGAACGCCGAGGGCATCGCGGTCGGCGACCACGTCCTGCACGGCCTCGGCTGGCGGGAGTACGCCGAGGTCCCCGCCCAGCACGCGGTGAAGGTCGACCCGGCCGTCGCCCCGCTCTCCGCCTACCTCGGAGTCCTCGGGATGACCGGGCTCACCGCCTACGCGGGCCTCTTCGACGTCGCGTCCTTCAAGGAGGGCGACGCGGTCTTCGTCTCCGGCGCGGCCGGGGCGGTCGGCAGCCAGGTCGGCCAGATGGCCCGGATCAAGGGCGCCTCGCGGGTCATCGGCTCGGCCGGCTCCGACGAGAAGGTCAAGCTCCTCGTCGAGGAGTACGGCTTCGACGCGGCCTTCAACTACCACGACGGCCCGGTCGTCGAGCAGCTCCGCGCCGCCGCCCCCGAGGGCATCGACGTCTACTTCGACAACGTCGGCGGCGAGCACCTCGAAGCGGCGATCTCCGCGCTCAACGTGCACGGCCGGGTCACCGTCTGCGGAATGATCGCCCAGTACAACGCGACCGAACCGACCCCCGGCCCGCGCAACCTCGCGCTCGTCATCGGCAAGCGGCTGCGCATCCAGGGCATGCTCGTCGGCGACCACGCCGCGCTCCAGCCGCAGTTCGTGAAGGACGTGGCGGGCTGGCTGGCCTCGGGCGAGCTGAAGTACCGCGAGACCGTCGTCGAGGGCATCGAGAACGGCTTCGACGCCTTCCTCGGCCTGCTCCGCGGCGAGAACACCGGGAAGATGATCGTCTCCCTCGCCTGACGCAGGCATTATTGTCATCCCAGGCCGTCGCGATCGTGGGCGCGAGTCGCGGCGCACAGCAGGAGGAATCCTCAGCATGACCATTCAGGACATCAACGTCCTCTACACCGCCGTCGCCACCGCCGAGAACGGCCGCGACGGCCGGGTCTCGTCCGACGACGGCAACCTCGACGTCGTCGTCAACCCGCCGAAGAGCATGGGCGGCAGCGGTGCCGGCACCAACCCGGAGCAGCTCTTCGCCGCCGGCTACAGCGCCTGCTTCCAGGGCGCGCTGGGCGTGGTGGCCCGTCAGGAGAAGGCGGACATCTCCGGTTCCACCGTGACCGCCGAGGTCTCCATCGGCAAGACCGCCGAGGGCGGCTTCGGGTTGTCGGTCGCGATCCGCGCCACCATCCCGAACGTCGACACCGCCACCGCGCAGGCGCTCGTCGAGAAGGCCCACCAGGTCTGCCCGTACTCGAACGCCACCCGGGGCAACATCGCGGTCGAGCTGTCGGTCGCTTCCTGACCACCCACGCTCGCGGCGTTTTTGAGGGCCGCACCCCGTACCGGGGTGCGGCCCTCGGGCTGTGCGGCACCGCCAGTACGCTGACGCCATGCGTGATCTAGGGGCGGGCTTCGGCTACTTGATACAGGGGCAGCGCTGGGTCGGCCGGCACGGACGGTGGTTCGGCTTCGGGCTGCTGCCCGGGCTGATCACCCTGGCGCTGTACGCGGCGGCCCTCGTCGGCCTCGGCTACGGCGCCGACGACCTGGTGGACTGGGCGACGCCGTTCGCCGACGGCTGGTCCTCGCCCTGGCTCGGCGTCTTCCGCACCACCCTGACCGTGCTGGTCTTCGGCCTCGGCCTCTTCCTCGCCGTGATCACCTTCACCGCGGTGACCCTGCTGGTCGGCCAGCCCTTCTACGAGTCGCTCTCCGAGCAGGTCGACCGCACGGAGGGCGGCGAGGTCCCCGAGTCCGGGCTGCCGCTCTGGCGGGAGCTGTGGATCTCCGCCCGGGACAGCCTCCGCATCCTGGTGCGGGTGGGGCTCTACTCGCTTCTGCTCTTCGCCCTCGGTTTCGTCCCGGTGCTCGGCCAGACGGTGATACCCGTCCTCGGCTTCTGCGTCACGGGCTACTTCCTCACCGAGGAGCTGACCGCCGTCGCGCTCCAGCGCCGCGGCATGGTGCTGCGGGACCGGCTCGCCCTGCTGCGGGGGCGGCGGATGCTGACCCTGGGCTTCGGCGTACCGCTGGGGCTGGCCTTCCTGGTGCCGTTCGTCGCCGTGTTCCTGATGCCGGGAGCCGTCGCCGGTGCCACCCTGCTCGCCCGCGACCTGACGGCCCCGGAGAGCGGGGACGGGGACGGCGACCCCGCCCCGTACACCCTCGACAAGGGCTGACCGCCCACGGGAGCGGCGGCCCGGTCGTGGTGGTACGACGGGCCGCCGGCCCACGGGCCGTCCCGGCGGTAAGGCGGGCGGCCCGTCCCGGTCAGGCGCCGTGCACCTCCAGGGCCGAGCGGACCGCCGACTCCAGCGCCCCCTCGATCCAGGCCGGCTTGACCGAGGTGTGGTCGCCCGCGAAGTGCAGCGGACCCTCCACCGCGCGTACATGGGCGAGGAGTTCGGTGTGCTGGCCGGGCAGCAGCACCGACGCCTCCCCGTACGCGTACGGGTCGCGCATCCACGACTGGGTGGCGCCGACGCCGGTGTAGAACACCTCGACCCGCTGCCCGTACACGTCCTGCACCCCGGCCAGGGTGAGCGGGTAGCGCTCGTCGTCGTCGAGCGAGTCCCACTTCAGGGCGTCGTCGGCCCAGCTGTACGAGGCGAGCAGGACGCCGCCCGCGCTGCCCTCCACCGGGTGCGAGGGCTGGTACATGAACCGGTTGGCGTTGTCGGTGACCGAGCCGCCGCCGATCACCCGGGCCGCCTCGGGCTGGTCGCGGGCGACGGTCCGGTGCGCCGCGTAGTGCACCCGCTGACCGGCGGGCAGATGACCGTTCGGGACGGAGGGGTGGGCGCCCAGCAGCGAGCCGTCGGCCGGTGCCCTGCCCTGCCGGTAGGCGTCGTACAGGCCGGGCCTGATCCGGTCCAGCTCCCGCTTCCAGTCCTTCTCCTCGAACTCCCACCAGCGGCGGCTGAATTCGAGCAGCACCTTGGTCGCCGCGTCGTAGTGGACCTCGGTGATCGCCCGCCGCTTGCCGTACGAGAGCGCGGGCGCGACGGGGATGTGGCGCAGCCCGGAGAACGGCACGGTGATGATGGCCCGGTCGCCGCGGAAGGTCTGGCGGACCAGCGGCTTGCCGTCGCGGCCCTCGGAGACCGTCTCGACCTCCACGCCGTGCTCGCCGTGGCTGATCCGGGTGACCCGGCGGTCCAGCTTCACCAGGCCCTTGACCCGCTCGTACATCGCGTCGGCGAGGACGCCGGTGCCGCCGGGCAGCTCGAAGAAGGAGGTGTCCGGGCTGATCAGGGAGGCGCCGATGAAGCTGTGCACGAAGGAGAGGTGGAGCCGGGAGGTCATGTTCTCGACCGAGCCGATCAGGTCGATCGTGCGCTCGTCGAGCTTGGCCGCCTCGGTCAGGAAGCGGAACATCGACCAGTGCCCGTACCGCTGGACGACCCGTGCCCAGCCCTCGACGAGCTCCCGGCCCTCCTTGCCCTCGAACTCCCTGCGCACCGGGGCGAACGCCTCCCGCACGATCTGCGCGGCGGGCTTGTCCTCGAACGAGGCGGGCACGCCGAACGTACGGTTCACCTTCCGGGGGTTCTTCGCGTACTCGGCCTTGCGCATCCGGACGCCGTTGACGTGCAGCCAGGTGTGGTTGACCGGGCGGCCGTGGGCGTCGACGTCCACCAGGTGGAAGGGGCGGCGCTTCAGGCCGAACCCGTCCATCAGCCCGGTGACCAGCGGATGACTGTCGGGGATGCGCATCGCGCCGGCCTCGGCGTACTGCTTCGGGTCGGCGAACGGTGCCTCGGCGCGCTCGTGGCCGCCCCGGCGGAAGGTCTTGATCCGGCCGCCGACGCGGTTGCCGTTGGCCTCGATGACGGTGACGGTGTGCCCGGCGCGGTGGAGCAGATGGGCGGCGGTGAGCCCGGCCGGGCCCGCCCCGACGATCAGCACCTTCTTGGGGGCCCGGCGGCCGCGCGGCAGCCCCTTGGAGAGCAGGATCTCGCGGTAGCGCGGCACCAACGGCCGGTCCTGGGCGTCGCGTACGAGGATGGCGCGGGCGACGGAGAGGCAGGTCTCCCAGTCCGAACCGGCGGCCGCGGCGGCGAGCGGCGCGGTGTCCGCAGCGGTGCCGGTGGCGGCGTGCGCGGTGCCGGGGCCGGTGGCGGCGGTCACGGCCAGCGCGGCGGCACCGGCGGTGGCGCCCGAGAGCAGGGTACGGCGGGAGGTCAGGCCGGATGACGGGCCTGCGGGCGTGGAAGTCATGCGGTCAACCTTGGGGCGCCCGCCGGGGTGCCCGACGCCCGGACGCGCGTAGACCGGCCCCGAATCACCCGCAGGTGGCGGGGGTTCGGGCATCCCGTCCCCACCGCCCCGCGGCGGGTGTCATGATGAGCGGTTCTCCGGAACTCCGGCTTCCGGAGGGGGAGTTGGGGCATTTGCCCTACCCGGCCCCGTTGTTGCCCCCGGTGTCCGCAGCAGCGTCAGGAAGTCCTCGAAGGCCGCGGGCATGTCCACCGACTCCGGGTCCAGCAGCCACTGGTACTGGAGCCCGTCCAGCACCGCGACCAGCAGCGGGGCCGCGCGCTCCGGGGTCAGCCCGCCCGGCAGTCGCTCGCCGTACTCCGCGCGCAGGATCGCCGCCATGCTCGCCCGGACCTGTGTGTAGCGGCGGGTGAAGAACTCCCGCGCCGGATGGCCCTCCGTCACGCTCTCGCCCAGCAGTGCCGAGAAGGTCTGGACGATGCCGGGCCGCATCGCGTTGTACTCCACCAGCGAGGCCAGCAGCTCGACCGGCCAGACGCCGTCGCTCCGGGAGGAGGCGCCGGGGTCCCACTGGTCGCGCTCCGCCAGCACGGCGAGCAGCAGCGCGTCCTTGGTGGGGAAGTAGTGCAGCAGCCCCTGCTGGCTGAGGCCGACCCGCTCGGCGACGGCGCTCAGCGAGGCGCCCCGGTAGCCCCGCTCGGCGATCACCTCCAGCGCCGCCCGGACGATCTCCGCCCGCCGCTCCGTACTTCTGCCCCGCACCATCGCCCCGGCCCCTCTCGGCGCTCGTCCACCCCCGTACGGGGACCGTACGTCATCCCCGTAAATAACATAAAGGTAACGAAACCTACTGGCCTACCTGGTCCGGGGTCAGTATGGAGTCGGCACACAGCAACCGAATCCGACAGCACAGAATCCGACGCGGAGGTACGGCCGTGGCAGACGCGCCCACACCCACCCACCCCGACGAGCTCCGCGAGGCGGCGGTCGAAGCGGCGCTCGCCGCGCTGGGCCTCGACGACAAGGCGCGGCTGCTGGCCGGTCAGGACATGTGGTCGCTGCCCGCACTGCCCGCCGTGGGGCTCGGCCCGCTGGTGATGTCCGACGGGCCGATCGGCGTCCGGGGCGTCGCCTGGAGCGCCGACGACCCGTCCGTGGCCCTGCCCTCACCGACCGCGCTGGCCGCCACCTGGGACCCCGCCCTGGCCCGCCGCGCCGGCCGGCTGCTCGCCCAGGAGGCCCGCCGCAAGGGCGTCCACGTCCTCCTCGCCCCGACCGTGAACCTCCACCGGTCCCCGCTCGGCGGGCGCCACTTCGAGACGTACAGCGAGGACCCGTACCTCACCGGCGAGATCGGCACCGGCTATGTGCGCGGGGTGCAGGACGGCGGGGTCGGCACCACCGTCAAGCACTACGTCGCCAACGACGCCGAGACGGACCGCTTCACCGTGGACAACGTCGTCGCCCCGCGGACCCTGCGGGAGATCTACCTCGCGCCCTTCGAGCGGATCGTCGCAGGCGCCCACCCGTGGGGCATCATGGCCGCCTACAACCGGGTCAACGGCACCACCATGACCGAGCACCACTACCTGCTGAACACGGTGCTGCGCGGCGAATGGGGCTTCGACGGCTGCGTCGTCTCCGACTGGCTGGCCGCCCGCTCCACCGCCGCCACCGCCAACGGCGGCCTCGACATCGCCATGCCCGGCCCGAAGACGGTGTACGGCAAGGCCCTCGCCGAGGCGGTACGGGCCGGAGAGGCGGCGGAGCCCGTCGTCGACGGCGCCGTCCGCAACGTGCTGCGGCTGGCCGCCCGCGTCGGCCTCCTGGACGGCGCCCCGCCCGCCGTCGCCCCGGCCGACCTCCCGGCGGAGACCGACGGCGACGCGCTGGCCCGCGAGATCGCCCGCCGCTCCTTCGTCCTGGTGCGCAACGAGACGCGCGACGGGCGCCCCGCCCTCCCCGTCGACCCGGCGGCCGTCCGCACCGTCGCGGTCAGCGGGGCCCTCGCCCGCGACGCCCGGGTCCTCGGCGGCGGCTCCGCCCAGGTCTTCCCCGACCATGTCGTCACCCCGCTCGACGGCCTGCGCGCCGCCCTCCCCGAAGGCACCGTCGACTACCGCGTCGGCGCCGACCCCAACACCGAACTCACCCCCGCCGACCAGGGCTTCGAGCTGCGCGCCGTCTGCCGCGACGCGACCGGCGCCGTCATCGGCTCCGCCCCGCTGCCCGGCGGCACGGTCCAGTGGATCGGCGACGACCTCCCCGAAGGCGTCACCCGAGCCGCCCTGCACAGCGTCGAGATCACCGGAACCTTCGTCCCGCGCGACAGCGGCGAGCACGTCTTCGGCACCCGGGGC
The DNA here is from genome assembly GCF_053598535.1 of Streptomyces sp. NPDC001108. NCBI lineage: Bacteria > Bacillati > Actinomycetota > Actinomycetes > Kitasatosporales > Streptomycetaceae > Streptomyces > Streptomyces sp. NPDC001108. The sequence goes on along the minus strand of NZ_JBSFKL010000004.1, from coordinate 133,489 downwards.
ACCGGCGCGCTCACCCTCACCGTCGCGGGCGAGACCCTGTACGACGAGGTGCACCGGGTCGTCTCCGCCGACCCCGGCGAGGCGTTCTTCGGCAACCCGCTGGAGCGCGGCCGGATCACCCTCATCGCCGGCGAGCCCGTCGAGGTCTCGCTGCGCCAGCTCCCCGAGACCCTCGGCGACGACGCGCCCGTCCTGGGCGTCTCGTTCGCCCTCTGCCACCTCGGCCCGCGCCGCGACCCGGCCGAACTGATCGCCGAGGCCGTGGAGTCGGCCCGCGCCGCCGACACCGCGATCGTCGTCGTCGGCACCACCGAACGCGTCGAGTCCGAGGGCTTCGACCGCACCGACCTCCGCCTCCCCGGCCACCAGGACGAACTGGTCCACGCCGTCGCCGCCGCCAACCCGAACACCGTGGTGATCGTCAACTCCGGTTCCCCGGTGGAGCTTCCGTGGCGCGAGGAGGTCGCCGCCGTGCTGCTCGCCTGGTTCCCGGGGCAGGAGGCGGGACACGCGCTGGCCGACGTCCTGCTCGGCGCCGCCGAACCGGGCGGCCGGCTCCCCACCACCTGGCCGGTCGCCCTCGCCGACGTACCGGTCGCGAACACCACCCCCACCGGCGGCCGACTCCCTTACGACGAGGGCGTATTCGTCGGCTACCGGGCCTGGGAGAAGGCCGGCGCCACGCCCGCCTACCCGTTCGGCCACGGACTCGGCTACACCACCTGGGCGTACGAGAACCTCACCGCGGGCCCGGACACGGCCACCGTGCGCGTCCGCAACACCGGCACCCGGCCGGGCGCCGAGACCGTCCAGATCTACCTGGCGCCCCGCCAGGACACCGCGGACCGCCCGGCCCGCAGGCTCGTCGGCTTCGCCCGCGCCGAGGCGGCACCCGGCGAGAGCACCGAGGTGACGATCGCCCTGGACCCGCGCGGCTACGAGATCTGGGACGAGGACGCGTACGGCTGGACCCGGCTGCCCGGCGGCTACGAGGTCCAGGCGGCCCGCTCGCTCGCCGACGTACGCCTGACGGCGGCCGTGGAGATCGGCGCGTAACGGGCCTCAGCGCACCGAGAAGCCGTACACCGTCGTCGAGACGGACTCCTCGCCCGGCCGGAGCACCGTGCTCGGGAACTCCGGCCGGTTCGGGGAGTCCGGGAAGTGCTGGGTCTCCAGCGCGACCCCGGCGCACGGGCCGAACGGGCGCCCGTCGAAGTGGTCCGCCGTGTAGAGCTGGAGCCCCGGCTCCGTCGTCGTCACCGTCAGCACCCGCCCCGAGCCCGCGTCGTACAGCTCGGCCGCCGGACCCGCGCCCGGCGCGTCCAGCACGAAGTTGTGGTCGTAGCCCGCACCGACCGGCACCGGCTCGCGGAAGTCGAACCGGGTCCCGGCCACCGGCAGCAGCTCACCGGTCGGCAGCGACTCGGCGTCCACCGGGGTGATCCGCCCGGCCGCGATCCGCAGCACCTGGCCCAGCGCGCTGCCGCCGCCCGCACCCGCCAGGTTCCAGTACGTGTGGTTCGTCAGGTTCAGCACGGTCGGCGCGTCGGTCGTCGCCCGATAGGTGATCCGCAGCGCCCCGCCCGCCTCCAGGGTGTACGCGGCACGCACCGCCAGGCGGCCCGGGAAGCCCTCCTCGCCGTCCTCGGAGAACAGCGACAGCTCGACACCGTCCGCCACCTCGTCGGCCCGCCAGACGCGCTTGTCGAAGCCGACGCTCCCGCCGTGCACCTGGTTGCGCCCCTCGTTCGGCGTCAGCCGGTACGTCCGCCCGTCCAGCTCGAAGCGGGCCCCGCCGATCCGGTTCGCGTACCGCCCGACCAGCGCGCCGAAGTACGGGCCGGTGAACGTCCGGTACCCGTCCAGGTCCGGCAGCCCGAGCGCGATCTCCGCCCGCGCCCCGTCCCGGTCCGGCACCTCGACCGACTGGACGATCCCGCCGTACGTCAGCACCCGCACCCGCGTGCCGTCCCGCTCCAGCGTCCAGCGGTGCACCGGGGTGCCGTCCGCGAGAGTGCCGAAACCGTCCGCCCGTACCGCCGTACCCGAACCCGAACCCGTGATCATGATCCGCAAGCTTATGCGGGAGGCCGGGCGGCGGTGACGTTGCGGTAGGCGATCTCCGCCAGCCGGGCCTGCCCGTCGCGCCCCGGATGGAACCAGTCCCACCGGCTGAGCTGCCGGCCGGTGAACGGGTAGTCGAAGACCGCGCCGCCGTCGTAGCGGCAGAGCCGGTCCTTCCCGCAGACGTCCCGGAGCACCTCGTTGTACGCCACCACCCGCTCCCGCACCTCCGCGCGCCGGGCCGTCGCCTCCGGGCCCAGGTCGTCGGCGTCGCCCAGCATCGACGGGCAGATCCCCAGCTTCCAGATCTGCTTGCCCAGCGCGTTGTCGCGCCCCGTCGACCAGAGCCGCTTGAGGTCCGGCACGCTCGACACGTACACCTGCGCCTTGGGCGCACCGGCCCGCAGCTGCCGCATCGACGCCTCGAACGAGCTGCGGAAATCGGCCACCGGGGTCATGTGCCGGACGGAGTCCCGGCAGGCGTCGTTGGCGCCGATCATCACCGTCACCAGATCGGGCCTCTCCTGCGCGGCCAGCGCCATCTGCTCCGGCAGCTGAGCCATCCGGGCCCCCGTCCGGGCGTGGTTCCAGCTCTGCGAGGCGGCCTTGGTACCGCCGAGCAGCCGCACCGCCAGGCTGCGCACCTCGCCGTCGGTGCCGGTCGCCCAGGAGACCTCCGGGCAGTCCGCCAGCACCGAGCAGGCGTCGAAGCCCCGGGTGATGGAGTCGCCCACCGCGGCCACCGACCCCGGCTTCCGGTCCCAGACCGGTGCGGGCCGGGCGGCGGCCCCCTTCGTCGTGCTCTCCGCACCGGAGTCGCAACCGGCCAGCGCCGCCGTACCGAGCAGACAGGCCGCCGCCAGCAGGGCCGCGGCGGCACGGGGACGGCCGGCGGCGGTACGCGGACGGGCGGCAGCGGTGTGCGGACGGGCGGCGGCGCTGTGCGGACGGTGGCGGGAAGAGCGGTCCTGCATGCCGTGGTCCCCTCGGTTATGCCCCCGGCAACCCCTGGTGGCACCGGTCGGAAGGCCCCGACGCCCTGGCGGGTGAAAGCTGAGCGAAGGAAGGGCCCAGGACCGACCGTACGTCACACCGGGGCCCCCGCCGCGCGGTAGCTTTTCCTCGTCGGACCGGCGGCGCTGTCCCCCACTCGGCTCCACTTGAGTGGCTTTCCGGAAATCACACCACGTCACATACTGTCCTTTTTCAGGAGCTTCACCCCGATGCTGTTTACTGATGACAACCTCGGGATCCGGCCGATAATCGACGGTTCGGACGCGAGGCCGCAGGAGAAGACGAACTTCGTTCCACACTGGAGGTCCCGGTGACGACACGTGGAGTTCTGTACGTTCACTCCGCACCGCGCGCGCTCTGCCCCCACGTCGAATGGGCGGTCGGGGGTGTTCTCGGCGTCCGGGTCCAGCTCGACTGGATCAGACAGCCCGCCGCGCCCGGCACCTGGCGGTCCGAGTTCTCCTGGCAGGGCCGCGCCGGCACGGCGTCCAAGCTGGCCTCCGCGCTGCGGGGCTGGGACATGCTGCGCTTCGAGGTGACGGCCGAGCCGAGCGCCGCGGCGGAGGGCGAGCGCTACAGCTCCACGCCGGGCCTGGGCATCTTCCATGCCGTCACCGGGGTCCACGGCGACATCCTGGTGCCCGAGGACCGGTTGCGGGCCGCGCTGGCCCGCTCGAAGCAGGGCGAGAGCGATCTGGCGGCCGAGATCGCCAAGCTGCTCGGCAAGCCCTGGGACGACGAGCTGGAGTCCTTCCGGCATGCGGGCGAGGGCGCCCCGGTCCGCTGGCTCCACCAGGTGGTCTGAGCACGACACGGCCGAGGCCCGCCTCCCCACGCGCGGGGAAGGCGGGCCTCGGCCGTGTGCCGGTGCGCGGGCCGGGGGAACCGGACCGCGAGGCGGGTCAGACGCTGCGGAAGGCCAGCACCACGTTGTGGCCGCCGAAGCCGAACGAGTTGTTGATCGCGGCGATCGAGCCCTGCGGCAGCGCCCGGGGCGTGTCGCGCACGATGTCCGCGTCCACGTCCTCGTCGAGCTGGTCGACGTTGATCGTCGGCGGGGCCATCCGGTTGACCAGCGCCAGCACCGTCGCGACGGTCTCGATGCCGCCCGCGCCGCCGAGGAGGTGACCGGTCATCGACTTCGTGGCCGAGATCGCGACGTGGTCGAGGTCGTCGCCCAGGACCTTGCGCAGCGCCTTCACCTCGGCGATGTCGCCCTGCGGGGTCGAGGTGGCGTGCGCGTTGAGGTGCACGACCTCGGACGGCTTGAGGTCCGAGTGGTCCAGCAGGTCCTCCAGCGCGGCGGCGATGCCCCGGCCGGTCGGCTCGGGCTGCGCGATGTGGTGGGCGTCGGCGGAGAGGCCCTGGCCCAGCACCTCGCAGTAGACCTTGGCGCCGCGCGCGGCGGCGTGCTCCGCGGACTCCAGGACCACGACCCCGGCACCCTCGCCGAGGACGAAGCCGTCACGGCCGGTGTCGTACGGGCGGGAGGCCTTCTGGGGCTCCTCGTTGTTCTTGGACATCGCCATCATGTTGGCGAACGCGACGATGGGCAGCGGGTGGATCGCCGCCTCGGTGCCACCGGCGAGGACCACGTCGGCGCGGCCGGTGCGGATCATCTCGACCGCGTACCCGATCGCCTCGGCGCCCGAGGCGCAGGCCGAGACCGGCGTGTGCACACCGGCGCGGGCGTTGACCTCCAGGCCGACGTTGGCCGCCGGGCTGTTGGGCATGAGCATGGGAACGGTGTGCGGGGAGACGCGGCGTACGCCCTTCTCCTTGAGCACGTCGTACTGGTCGAGCAGGGTGGTCACACCGCCGATGCCGGAGGCGATGACCGCGCCCAGCCGCTCGGGCCGGACCTTCTCGTCCTCGTCGCCGGCCCGGCCGGTGTAACCGGCGTCGTTCCACGCCTCGCGGGCCGCGATCAGCGCGAACTGCGCCGAGCGGTCCAGCTTGCGGGCGAGCGGACGGGGCAGTACGTCGCCCGGGTCGACGGCCGCGCGGGCCGCGATCCGGACGGGCAGCTCGGCGAAACGTTCGCCCTCGAGGGGCCTGACACCGGAACGACCGGCCATCAGACCTTCCCAGGTCGACGCCGAGTCGCCACCCAGCGGAGTGGTTGCGCCGATACCGGTGACGACCACGGTGCGATTGGTCGAGTTCACTGGAAAATCTTCTCCACGTGTAGAGGGTCGTGAATCAGCGGCGCCACCGCCGGGTGGCGACACAGGGGCAGGCCGGATCAGGCCTGGTGCTTCAGGATGTAGTCGGCGGCGTCGCCGACCGTCTTGAGGTTCTTGACGTCCTCGTCGGGGATCTTCACGTCGAAGCGCTCCTCGGCGGCGACGACGACCTCGACCATGGACAGCGAGTCGACGTCCAGGTCGTCGGTGAAGGACTTGTCCAGCTTGACGTCCTCGGTCGGGATGCCGGCGATCTCGTTGACGATGTCGGCGAGGCCCTCGACGATCTGATCCTGGGTGTGAGCCATTTTGACGCTCCTTAGAGGTTTAGTAGCAGGTTGAGGCTGGTGGGACCGAACGGCCCGGTGTGCCTAGGGGAGGGTAACGACCGTCGCGGCGTAGACGAGACCCGCCCCGAAGCCGATGACGAGAGCGGTGTCGCCGCTCTTCGCCTGACCGGTCGCCAGAAGCCGCTCCATGGCGAGCGGGATCGAGGCGGCGGAGGTGTTGCCGGTGGTCTCCACGTCGCGGGCGACGACCACGTTCTCCGGCAGCTTCAGGGTCTTCACCATCGAGTCGATGATCCGCATGTTGGCCTGGTGCGGGATGAAGACGTCCAGGTCCTGCGGGGCGATCCCTGCCGCGTCCAGCGCCTGCTGGGCGACCTTCGCCATCTCGAAGACGGCCCAGCGGAAGACCGCCTGGCCCTCCTGCGTGATGGCCGGGAACTTGACGTTCCCCTCGGCGTCCAGCGGCAGCTGGAACCCGTCGCCGGAACGGAACGCGTCCCAGGCGACGGTCTGCTTGATGGTCTCGGACTTGTCGCCCTCGGAGCCCCAGACGGTCGGGCCGATGGCCGGCACCTTGGAGGGGCCGACGACGACCGCTCCGGCGCCGTCGCCGAACAGGAAGGCCGTCGCACGGTCCGACTTGTCGGTGAGGTCGCTCAACCGTTCCACGCCTATGACCAGCACGTACTCCGCCGAACCCTCGACGATCATGCCCTTGGCGAGGGTCAGCCCGTAGCCGAAGCCCGCGCAGCCGGCCGAGATGTCGAAGGCGGCGGGCTTGCCCGCGCCGACCAGGTGGGCGATCTCGGTCGCGATGGCCGGGGTCTGCTTGAAGTGCGAGACGGTGGAGACGATCACGGCACCGATCTGCTCGGGCGAGATCCCGGCGTCCGCGATGGCCTTGCCGGACGCCTCCACGGACATCGCGGCCACGGTCTCCTCCTCGGAGGCCCAGTGGCGGGTGGCGATGCCCGAACGCGAGCGGATCCACTCGTCGGACGAGTCGATCGTTTCGAGGATCACCTCGTTGGGCACGACCCGGGTCGGCCGGTAGCCGCCGACCCCCATGATCCGTGCGTACGGGGCGCCCTGGCTGGGCTTGATCTTCGACATCTCTCTCGCTCCTTAGGCGCCCGCGTGCTCGGCGATGAGAGCACGGGCCGCGTCGAGGTCGTCGGGGGTCTTGAGCGCGACCGTCTTCACACCGGGCAGCGCGCGCTTCGCGAGCCCCGTGAGCGTGCCGCCGGGGCACGCCTCGACGAGCGCCGTGACACCCAACTCCTTGAAGGTCTCCATGCACAGGTCCCAGCGGACCGGGTTGGCGACCTGGCCGACCAGCCGCGAGAGGACCTCGTCACCGGTGGCGACGGCCTTGCCGTCGGCGTTCGACACGTACGTCACGGCCGGGTCGGCGGGGGTCAGCGCCGCGGCGGCCTCGCGCAGCCGCTCGACGGCGGGGGCCATGTGGTGCGTGTGGAAGGCGCCGGCGACCTTGAGCGGGACCACCCGTCGCACCCCCTCCGGCGGGGCGGCGACCAGCGCGGCGATCTGCTCGGCGGTGCCCGCGGCCACGATCTGGCCGGCGCCGTTGACGTTGGCCGGGGTCAGCCCCAGCTTCTCCAGGTGCACGACCGAGGTGTCGGGGTCACCGCCCAGCAGGGCGGCCATGCCGGTCTCGGTGACCGCGGCGGCGTCGGCCATCGCGAGCCCGCGGGTACGGACGAGGCGGAGGGCGTCCTCCTCGCCGATGACCCCGGCGAGGGCGGCGGCGGTGATCTCACCCACGCTGTGGCCCGCGACGACGGCCGGCGACGCGCCGAGCGCGGCGGCGGACAGCAGCCCCGCGGCGACCAGCAGCGGCTGCGCCACCGAGGTGTCACGGATCGCCTCCGCGTCGGCCTCGGTGCCGTAGTGGACGAGATCGAGCCCGATGGCGTCCGACCAGGCCGCGACGCGGTCCGCGGCACCGGGGAGGTCGAGCCAGGGGGTCAGGAAGCCGGGCGTCTGAGCGCCTTGGCCAGGAGCGACGAGTACGAGCACCCTCACACTCTCTCTTGTGAACGGTTCCGAAGACCCGTGGGGACAGGGACGAAGAACGGTAGGGGGAATTGTTGGGGTCCGACAAAAGTTTAGGGCTGCTGATCCCGCGCGGCCAAGCGCCCCAGAATCAGGGCGATCCGCAGCGTGAAGGCCGAGCGGACATCGGACGGCGACCACCCGGTGACGTCCGTCACACGTCGCAGCCGGTAGCGCACGGTGTTCGGGTGGACGAAGAGCATCCTGGCCGCGCCTTCCAGACTGCTCGCCTGCTCCAGATAGACACTCAACGTTTCGAGCAGCGCGGATCCCGCTTCCTCCAGCGGTCTGTAGATCTCCTCCACCAGCTGATCGCGTGCGGCCGGATCGCCCGCCATCGCCCGCTCCGGGAGCAGGTCGTCGGCGAGCACCGGGCGGGGGGCGTCCTGCCAGGCGCAGGACGCCTTGAGCCCGGCCGCCGCCGCCTGCGCGGACCGGGTCGCCGCCAGCAGGTCCGGCACCACCGGACCGGCCACCACCGGACCCGCCGCATACGGGCCGATCAGCGCCTTCGCCACGTGTATCGGGTTGTTGCTGCCCCCCGCGATGACCACCAGCCGGTTCCCCAGCACCCCGGTCAGGACCTGGAGCTTCGCGTGCCGGGCGGCCCGCCGGATCGCCTCCACGGTCAGCTCGCTGTCCCCGTCCGGGGCGGTGCCGAGCACCACGCACACGTGCTCGGGGGAGTTCCAGCCGAGCGCTGCCGCCCGCGACACCGCGCCCTCGTCGGCCTCGCCGGACAGCACCGCGTTGACCACCAGCGACTCCAGCCGGGCGTCCCAGGCGCCGCGCGCCTCGGCGGCCTGGGCGTACACCTGGGCGGTCGCGAAGGCGATCTCCCGGGCGTAGACGAGCAGCGCCTCGCGCAGTACCGACTCGTCGCCGGGCGCCGCGACCTCCTCGATCGCGGCCTCCATCACCTCGATCGTGGTCCGCACCATCTCGACGGTCTGCCGCAGCGTGATCGCCCGGGTCAGCTCGCGCGGAGCCGTCCCGAACACATCGGTGGAGATCGCCTGCGGGGTCTCCGGATGCCGGAACCACTCGGTGAACGCCGCGATACCGGCCTGGGCCACCAGGCCGATCCAGGACCGGTTCTCCGGGGGCATCGCCCGGTACCACGGCAGCGACTCGTCCATGCGGGCGATCGCGTTCGCGGCGAGCCGGCCGGACGACTGCTCCAGACGTTTCAGGGTCGCCGCGTGCAGATGGGCGGCGGTGGCATCGGGCTGCTCAGGATCGGGTCGGGACACGCAGACAAGATTGCCTCATCCGGCGACGGACACGGAGCGCCGGGGCCGCCACGGGGTGTACCGGCGGGTAGGGAGCCCACGGGGCGATCCGCGCGCCCCGCCGTGGTCAGGGGGCGGGTGGCCCCGCGCACGCCCCGGCCGGGCTACCGTGGCCCGGTGATCTCCGTACACCGCGCCGAGGACCGTTACCTGGGCGGCGACCGGGCGGCAGGCATCCTGTCCCGGCACGCCTTCTCCTTCGCCGGCTTCTACGACCCGGACAACCTCCGCTTCGGCCCGCTCATGGCCTGCAACACGGAACGGCTGGAGCCCGGCGCCGGTTTCGAGGAGCATCCGCACAGCCATACGGAGATCGTCACCTGGGTCGTCGAGGGCGAGCTGACCCACCGCGATTCCACCGGCCACGCCACCCGCGTACGCCCCGGCGACCTCCAGCACCTCAGCGCCGCCTCCGGCGTCCGCCACGTCGAACGCAACGACGGAGACACCCCGCTGACCTTCGTCCAGATGTGGCTGGCCCCCCTCGAACCGGGCGGCGAGCCCGCGTACACCGTCGTCCCCGGCCCGGTCCGCGCGGGTGACCCGTACGCCGTACCGGCCGCCGGAGCCGTGCTCCACGCGCTCCGCCCGGCGGCGGGGGAGCGGGTCGGGCTGCCGGACGCGCCGAAGGTGTACGTCCAGGTGGTGTCCGGCACGGTACGGCTCGGCGGCGAGGAGCTGGGGCCGGGCGACTCGGTACGGATCAGCGGCGAGCCGGGGCTGAGCCTGCTCGCGGACGGCCCGGCGACCGAGGTCCTGGTCTGGGAATTCGCGGGCTGAGGCCCTGCGGGTGCACGGCCAACGATGTGGCTGGGGCCAAAGGGTCGCGCGTGGCGTGGGAGAGCTGCCGCAGTCTTTCGGCGTCAGCCAACCGCTCCACAGGGGGAGACCCATGAAGCACTTCAAGCGCGCACTCGCGGGCGGCACCACGTCGATCGCTCTCGCGGCGGGCCTGCTGGCGGGGGCCGCCGCGGGGTCGGCGTCGGCCGTCGAGGCGGCGAGTGCCCGGTACGGGTGCAACTCCGGATCCGCGTGCATCTACCCGGAGGGCGTCTTCGACTACCGGAACAGCAAGCCGACCAACCAGTACTTCCAGGCCGGTGTCCACAAGCTCTACTCCCAGGAGGGCTACCACTGGATCTACAACAACCAGACCGACGGCTGGACCATCCGGATGTGCACGGGGAGCAACGGCACGGGATGCGAAGCCCCCATCCCTCCGGGCGGCGGTGTGTGGATGAACCTCACCCCGATCAACTCGGTCGTCATCCAGCCTTAGCCGTAGCGGTAGTCGGCTCCCACCGTCCGGGGCCGGTCCTCCGCGCACCGGTCCGGGGCGGTGGGCCCGAAGAGCGTCACGCCGGGCCCGGTCCCGGGCCGTGGTCCCCGCGCCACATCGACCACATCGGCGGCCCCAACCGGAAGGCCATCTCCTCGTGCACGGCGAACCCGTGCCGCTGATAGAAGGTGAGGTTGCGGCGGTTGCTGGACTCCAGGAAGACCGGCCGCCCGTCCGCGTCCGCCCGCTCCAGCAGCCCGCCCAGCACCCGCGCCCCGCGCCCGGTGCCGCGCGCCTCGGCCCGGGTGCCGATGTACTCCACGTACCAGTGCTCGGGCCCGGCCGGATGGCGGTGCTCCATGGTGAACAACCGCCCGATGGTGCGCGGGAGTTGGGCCCGCGTCGCGCGCAGCAGCGGCCCCGCGTTCCGCAGCAGGTACGTCGCCGGGAGCTTCCAGGCCCCGGGCTCCGCCCACACCGCCGCGACGGTGCGTTCCGGATCGGTCCACACCCGCCCGGCCGGGACCTGCTGGGCCAGATGCGCGGTGAACAGCAGCCGCAGCCGCCGGTCCCGGTCACGCGGCATCAGCCAGCTCCAGACGGGGTCCTCGGCGTACGCGTCGGCGAGCACGGCGGCGAGCGCGGGGACGTCGGCGGCGGTCGCGCGGACTATGTCGGCCATGGCCGAGGAGTGTAGGTCCGCCCGTGCGGCAGAGGCCATGGGTGCGGCCGGTGCGAAGCACCTGTTGATCGGATCACCTGAGCGAAATCCGGGAAGAAGGGGGCGTTCGTACGGGCTCCAGGTCGCCTGCGCCGGAACCGGGCAGATCGTTCTGTCTGTGACGGGCGAGGACCGTGCCCGTCGTAGGATCGACTGCGACGGTGCTCCGGTCCACCAGCGAATCACGGCACCGGCGACCACGGTCGTGATCAAGGCCGAGGCGGCTTCGGGAGCCACGGGAATGGTGGGCTGGCGGCTGGACAGGGTCACGGAGTAGAGAGAACGGCCGATTCCGCCGCGCGAGGTCTACCGGCCACCGCCCCGGCCCAGCACAATCGTCCTTATGCCGACCGCCCCGGGCACGCCGCCGCCCACGCACCACACGCCTGTCCGGCTCGCCCGGGGGTTCCTCACCGGTGGAGTGGCCGGGGCGTCGCTCGCTGCGCTCGTCGTGGGCGCGGTCGTCGAGAGCGTGCCGCTGTTCGTCACGGGGCTCGTCCTGCCCCTGGTGTACGGGGCGTTACTCTTCCTCGCCGGCGCGCCGAGACGTGCCCGCGAGGCGGCGGTCGTGCCCCGGAAGGCGCTCGCGGTGATCGAGACCCTGGAGGCCGTCGGGGGCGAGTCGAGCGACGTGCCGGTGCGGTTCGGGCTCACGGTCGTACCGGACGACGGGGCGCCGTTCCGGGTGCAGTTCACGCAGGACGTCAACCTCGTCGAGCTGCCCGACTACCGGCCGCGCGGTGTTGTGGTCGTCCAGTACCCGCCGGACCGGCCGTGGCAGGTGCGGATCGTCAAGCGGCCGACACCGGAGTGGGCGGACCGGGCGGCCTTGGCCCGCTTCGACGCGGTGCCCGGGGCCGGGGCGGCCCGGTGGGCCGAGCCGCCGGAGGGTCGCGCCGACGGCCTGGTCGCGCTTCTCGGGCTGCTGGTCGGCGCGCTCGCCGTGGTCCTGCTCTTCCGCGCGGACCTCTTCGGTACGGACCCCTCCGGCCGGGACGGTGCCACGGAACCAGGGCCCTCCGCCTCCTCCACGGCGCCGACCACGGTCGTGTCGTCGGCGTCCGGAACGGTCACCCTGGGGCCGGGACGGTCGTTCCTCGACAAGGGCGAACTGGCGCGTGCCGTGGGCTCGTTCACCGAGGGCGGGCGGGCGCGCCGGGCACTCACCCTCGTCGTACAGGAACGCATGCTGACGGTGGTCTTCCTGCCGTCCGGGACACCGGCCCCGGGGTTCGCCCCCGGTGCGCTGCCCCGCGACCGCTTCCCCGCCCTGGTCGAGGAGGCCACGACCACCCTCGGCGTCCGCTCCCCGCAAACGTGGCAGATCACCGCCGACCGCCTCACCGGCTCCCTCGTCGTCAGGGTCGTCGTGACCGGTCCCGACGGAGTGGCGTCCCTGGAGGCGAACGGACAGGGCGAGGTGGTGCGGCGCGCACCCGTACGGTGACGCGCCCGGGACCACACCGCTCCGGACGGCGGCCGTCCCTCGGACTCTCGAAGTGGCAGGAGAGGAAAACGGATGGGCTGGCACGGATATCTGGCGCTGTGGGGCGGTGTGTGCGGCACGGTCGCGCTGGTCGGCCTCGGGCGGTCGCTGGCCGGGGCGACCCGGGAGCAGCGCACGGTGCGGACGAGGGGGCGGATCGAGTGGGTGGGGGAGCCCCGGCACGGCAGCTCCCCGAGCGACGGGATACCCGTGGTCGTCACCTTCCAGGACCCCGCCACCGGGCAGGAGTTCACCGTCACCAACGACGGCGACCGGGGCGAGCGGATCGGCGCGGCCTGGACGGGCCGGGAGATCGGCGTCCACTACCCGCCCGGCAGACCGCACGCCCACCGGTTCACCAGCGACCTCTCCGGGGGCGGGTGCGGTCTGGGTGTGCCGCTCTTCGCGCTCTTCCTCGCCTACGCTGGACTGGTCGTCGCCGCCGCGATCGAGCGGGGCTGGCCGTGGGCCGTGCTCGGCTTCTGCGGGCCGTGGGCCCTCTCCGGCATGTACCACCTGCCCGGGAACGTCCGCGACAGGAACCGTCGGCTGGACGAACTGGCCGGCCTGACCGCCGTACCCGGCCGTGTCGTCGCCGTGCTCAAGAACGTCAGCGTCGACGCCGACGACGGCCACGTCTCCACCCGCCTGGTGCCGGTCCTCGCCTTCACCACCCTCGACGGCAGGGCCGTCACGGCCTACCGCGAGTCGGGGCTGCGGGACCCCGCCGGATCGCGGGGCCGGGACGTCACGGTCCACTACGACCCCGACGACCCGGCCGTCTTCGTCCTGGACCCCGACGCCGAACGCCGGTCCCGCAAGCGCGACTTGGTCATCGACGTCGTGGTCCTTCTGGCCGTGCTGGCGGCGGCCGTGGTGGGAGCGGTGGCGCTGTGACGCGGGGGACGGCCGGGGGCCCGGGGCCCGCGCACCGGGCGTCCCTTCCGAGGGCACCATAGGGGCATGGAGTTCCTCTGCTACCACCGTGACCGCCCTGGCTCCCTGCCGCTCCGCCACGAACTGCTGGAAGAGCACTGGTCCTACATGGACCGGTACGCGAAGGAGATGATCGCCCGGGGCCCGACCCTCACCGACGACCGCGAATCGCCCACGGGCAGTGTGCACATCGTCGACCTGCCCGATCCCGCCGCCGCCCGCGCGTTCGCCTTCGACGAACCGGGTTACCAGGCCGGTGTCTACCGGGACGTACTGCTGCGGCGGTGGCGCAACCTGCTGGGGCGCACCATGTGGGAGCTCCCCGGCGGTGGGACCGACGGCGACCTGTACCTGGTGCTCGGTCTCGGCGCGGGGCAGGCCGCCGACCTCGCCGTACCGGCCGACCGGGACCAACTGGTCGCCTACGGGCCGCTGCTCTCCGACGACGGTGCCGCCTGGCTCGGCACGGCGGTACTCCTCCGGGCACCGGACCCGGGGACGGCACGCACCGTCCTGACGGCGGACCGGTACGCCGACATCGAGGTGCACCCCTGGCAGTTCGGCGGACGGTCGTGACCTGACGCGCCCCGGCGTGGAGAGCGGACCGCGACGCCGACCATGGAAGGCTCGGGGGCCGGGGACCGGGGGCCGCGGGCCGGGCCGGACGGCGGTCGCCCGTTTGGACGGCTTGAGGTGCCCGGCGCGTCATGAAGGGGGAGCGTGGGGGAGTGAAGGGCGCGGTTCCGTTCGGGAGCCGTGCCCGGGCCGATCCAGCCTGCCGAGCGGTGAGCGGAAGACTCTTATGCCGGGAAGCGCCGAATGGGGAAGTCCGCCCCCCGTCCTGCCGGACCAGATCGCCGCGGCCGCGCGCAGGATGCTGCTGCCGCACCTGCGGGACGTCGTCGGCCGGATTCCCCCGCCGCTCCACACACCGTGCGCGTACTACTTCGGGTGGGTCGACGAAGCGGGGCGGACGGTGGCCTACCGGGGCCCCAGCTTCCGGGTCGTCACGCTCGTCCTGCTCAGCGCCGGTGTCGGGGGCGGCTCCTGGCGGCGGGCGCGGTCGGTGGCCGCCGCGTGTGCTCTCATCCACGGCTACGGTCTCATCTGCGACGACGTCATCGACGAGGACGCGGCGCGGCGTGGCGTTCCGACCGTGTGGAAGGCGTTCGGAGTGCCCACCGCCATCCTGGCCGCCGACACCCTGCTGACGATGGCCCTCACCGAACTGACCGAGCTGACCGAGCCGTCCGGGCGGACGCCGCCCGTCACCGCCGAAGTGCGGCGGGTCCTGCTCGACGCGATGCACGGGGCGTTCCGCGCGCAGGCCCTGGAAGCCCAGTACCAGCGACGCGGCGGGGCCTCCCTGCGGAAGGCGCTGGAGGTCGTCGACGGCAAGAGCTCCGACTGGGTGGCCGCCTGTTGCGAGGCCGGTGCGCTCCAGGGCGGAGCCGGCCCGGCCCGTGCGGAGCTGATGCGGTCCTTCGGGTGGCACCTGGGCAGGGTCATGCAGATGCGTGACGACCTTCTGGACGTCTACGGGGAACCCGGGAAGGACGTGCCGCCCCGGCGCGACGACCTGAGGGCCCGCAAGAAGACGAGCATCGTGTGTGCCGCCCTGGAGTCCGGCCACCCCTTCCAGGACGAGCTCGCCCTCTACTACCAGCGGCCCGACGGCCCGCACGACGGAGAACTCGGCCGCATGGCGGACCTCGTCGAGCGGTGCGGCGGACGCGACTGGGCCGAGCGCGCGATCGCCCACCACCTGAGGCAGGCCCGTTCCTGCGTGCGCCGCGCGGTGACGGACCGGCGGCTGGCGGAGCTGATGTGCGCCTACGCCGATCAGTTCACGCACCGGTCCGTCGGGGACGAGGCCATCGAGCCGGCCGGGCACCCGGTCGGCCCCGGTCCGTGACCGGAGACCGGCCCGCGCCCACCGCCTTTCCCGGTTCCACCTGGCCGAAGGCCGAAGGACGAAGGACACATGCCGAGCGACGTCGAGTTCCACATCCCCTTCCCCAGCGCCGTCAGCCCGGACGCCGCGGCGGCGGACGAACACCTCGTGCGGTGGGTTCTCGCGCAGAATCTGCTGGCACCGGGGCAGGCGGGCTACTTCGCGGCCATGCGGCTGGGGACCTGCGCCGCCCGTGTCTACCCCGGCGCCCGGGGCGAGGACCTCCACCTCGCCGCCGACCACATGGCTCTGTGCAGCCTCGTCAACGACCTCGTCGGCAGCACCGGTGGAGTACGGGCCGAGAACGCCGCCGAGGTCTGCCGCGACCTGCTGGCTCTCTTCGAACACGACGAACCGTCCCGCCCCGCCACGCCGGTGGGCGCCGCCTGGTGCGGTCTGTGGCAGCGCCTGCGCGACGGCATGCCGGAAGCGTGGCGAAGGCGCGTCCGCCAGGAGCACACCGCGGTCTTCGGCGCCTATCTCGGCCACCGCATCCGCCGCACGATGCCGACCGCCGACCAGTACCTCCGGCGGCGGTACGTCACCACCGGGCTGCCCCTGGGCCTGGCGATCGCCGAACGGGTCGAGCACTGGCACGCGCCGGAGTGGTTCCTGGGCACGCCACGTGCCCGCGCACTCCTCGAGGAGGCGACGAAGCTCGCCATCCTGCCGAACGACGTCTTCGCCGTCGAACGGGAGGAGAACCGGGGCGAGGTCGACAACATGGTGCTGGTCCTCGAAGCCGCCGGCCGTACCCGGGACGAGGCCGTCGCCGAGATCCGGGCGATGGTCCGGCACGCCGGCGAACGCTTCCGCCGGCTCACCGACCGACTGCCCGCCCACTACGACGACCTCGGGCTCGGCCCGGCCGACCGCACCGCGGCCGACACCTACGTGCGCGGGATGCGCCACATGTTCCGCGGCAACTACGACTGGATGATCACCGGCTCCGCCCGCTACGACCGAGGGGCCGCCTCCCTTGCCGTCGCCTCCGGCTACGAGGACGGCCCGGCCGTCGCCGGGGCGACGGCGTCCCGGGGGCGGGGCCCGGAGGGCGCCCGGCTCAGCGGCCGCCGCCGCGCAGCTCCGCGAGGACCGCGTCGGTGAACGGGGGCCACGCCTCGACGGCCCACGGGCCGAAGGCCCGGTCGGTCAGGGCGACGCACGCCGCGCCCGCGACGGGGTCGATCCACAGGAACGTCCCCGACTGCCCGAAGTGGCCGAAGGTCGCCGGGGACGACGAACCGCCCGTCCAGTGCGGGGACTTGGAGTCGCGGATCTCGAAGCCGAGGCCCCAGTCGTTGGGGTTCTGGTGGCCGTAGCCCGGCAGCACGCCCTTGAGGTCGGGGTGGACGACGGTCTGCGCGGCCGCCACCGTGCGCGGGTCGAGCAGGCGCGGGGCCTGCACCTCGGCGGCGAAGCGGACCAGGTCGTCGACGGTCGAGACGCCGTCCTTGGCGGGCGAGCCGTCCAGCGTGGTCGCCGTCATCCCGAGCGGTTCCAGCACGGCCTGGCGCACGTACTCCGGGAACGGGATGTCGGTGGCCTTGGCGATGTGGTCGCCGAGCACCTCGAAGCCCGCGTTGGAGTAGAGCCGCCGGGTGCCCGGCGCGGCCATGGCCCGGTGCTCGTCGAAGGCGAGCCCGCTGGTGTGCGCGAGCAGATGCCGTACGGTCGCGCCCTCGGGCCCGGCCGGCTCGTCCAGCTCGACCGCGCCCTCCTCGTACGCCACCAGCGCCGCGTAGGCCGCGATCGGCTTGGTGACCGAGGCCAGCGGGAAGCGGTGCGCGGTCGGGCCGTGCGTACCGACGACCGTGCCGTCCGCTCGTACGACGGCCGCCGCCGCGGTGGGGACGGGCCAGTTGTCGGTCATCGCCAGGCTCTGCATGCGTACGAGCGTAACGGGCGGGGGAGGACGGGCCCCGGGCGGATCAGGAGGACGGCGGGGTGGCCGCGTCGAAGCGGGCGCGGTGGGCGGCGATCTCGTCGTGGTGGGTGCCGGCCCAGTCGATCAGGGGGGTCACGGCGGAGAGCAGCGTGGTCCCCAGACCGGTCAGCGCGTACTCCACCCGAGGGGGCACCTCGGGGTAGGAGGTCCGGGTGACGAGCCCGTCGCGGCGCAGTTGGCGCAGGGTGTGCGTCAGCATCCGCTGGGAGACGCCGGGGACGGCGCGCTGGAGGTCGGTGTAGCGCAGCGGCCCGTCCTGGAGGGCGCTGATCACGAACACCGCCCACTTGTCGCCCGCCCGCTCGACGATCTGCCGGATGACCTCGCCGTTCTCGGCCGGCCAGCGGGCGCAGGGGCCGGGCGGGACGGGCCGGGGGACTGCCTCCATGGCCTGCGGCCCTCCTCTTCCGCACACGCGTGTGCCTTTTGTGGCGGACTCCGTACCCCTCCATCATGGCGCCGTACGGCCGGGCCCGGAGAACCGGCCCCGGGCCGCGCCCCCCACCTGAGGAGAACGACGATGCTGATGCATGCCGCGACCGTGTCCCGTTTCGGCGGCCCCGAGGCGGTCGGGATCACGGAGGTCCCGGTTCCCGCCCCGGGCCCCGGCCAGGTGCGGATCAAGGTGGCCGCGGCGGCGCTGAACCCGGTGGACGCGGCCATGCGCTCCGGCGTCTTCGGCGGCGCGGGTGAGCGGATCGGGCTGGGCTGGGACGTCGCCGGCGTGATCGACGCCGTGGGCCCGGGAGTGGAGCGGGTCCCCGGCGACCGGGTGATCGGCCTGTCCACCGGCCACCACACCCCGCTCGGCACGCACGCCGAGTACGTGGTGCTCGACACGGAGGCCGTCGCCCCGGCGCCCGCCCGCCTCGACGACGTACACGCGGCGACGCTGCCCCTCAACACGCTGTCCGCCGCCCAGTCGCTGGACATCCTGGCGCTGCGCCCCGGGCAGGGGCTGCTGGTCACCGGGGCCGCCGGTGCGGTCGGGGCCCACGCGGTGGAACTCGCGCACCTCCAGGGGCTGGGCGTCACCGCGCTCGCCTCGCCCGCCGACGAGGAGTTCCTCCGGTCCAGGGGCGCCGAGCACTTCCTGCCCCGGGGCGAGCGGCCCGCGCCGGGTGGCTGGGACGGTGTGCTGGACGCCGCGGGGCTGGGCGCGGAGGCGCTGGCCGCGGTCCGGGACGGCGGCGCCTACGTGGGCCTGTGGCCCGGCCGGGAGCCGTCGCCCGAGCGCGGTGTCCGGGTCGGCGCCCTGGACGTACGGGCCGACGCCGCCCGCCTCGCCGAACTGTCCCGCCTCGCCGACCGGGGCGAGGTGCTGGCCCGCGTCGCCGCGACCCACCCCCTCGCCGAGGCGGCCGAGGCCCACGCCCGCCTCGCCGAAGGCGGCCTGCGCGGCCGCATCGTCCTCGTACCCTGAGCACCGGGGCCTTCGGCCCGTTCCGCGCGGGGTGGCGGGGCGGAACCGGGGACGTGGTGGTGCCCTGGGTAGACGGACGCGCCTACTGGCCCGAATCCGGGCTCCAGTCGTTCGAACCGGACAATCCGCGGCACCTGCGGTCGCTGTCGGAATTGATCCGCCCCGAATAGCGGCCTCCCGCGCCGGGGTGTCCGGCGCGCTTGCTTCGAGTGCACTCCAAGGTTCTAGCGTGGAGGGCATGACGGTGATGGAGAGCACTTCCCCGAGGGTGGACGTCTGTACCGCGCCCCCGCAGCCCCATCCGCGTCCCGAGGGGCGGGACCGGTACACCATCAGCGAGGTCGCGGCCCTCACCGGCCTCACCGCGCACACTCTGCGCTGGTACGAGCGGATCGGGCTGATGCCGCACGTCGACCGGTCCCACACCGGCCAGCGCCGGTTCACCAACCGCGACCTCGACTGGCTGGCCTTCGTCGGCAAGCTGCGGATGACCGGGATGCCGGTCGCCGACATGGTCCGGTACGCGGAGCTGCTGCGCGAGGGCGAGCACACCTTCGAGGAACGGCAGGAGCTGCTGGAGGCGACCCGCCGCGACGTACGGACGCGGATCGCGGAGCTGCAGGACACCCTCGCCGTGCTCGACCACAAGATCGACTTCTATGCGAGCGCCCGGACGGCGCCGGAAAGGCCATGTGCCTGATGACTGAGGACAGGATCACCACGGTGGAGCTCGGCGACGGCGGCCCGCGGGTCGGTGTGCAGGGGCTCGGCTGCATGGGCATGAGCGAGTTCTACGGCGACACCGACGAGGCCGCGGCCCGCGAGACGCTGGAGACGGCGCTGGCGGCGGGCGTCACGCTCTTCGACACCGCCGACGTCTACGGCAGCGGCGCCAACGAGACCTTCCTCGCCGCGTTCGTCGGCGCGCACCGGGACGAGATCACCCTCGCCACGAAGTTCGCCATCGAGCGGCGGGACGACGACCCGCACTACCGGGGCGTGCGCAACGACCCCGCGTACATCCGCACGGCCGTCGAGGCCAGCCTGCGGCGGCTGGGCACCGACGTCATCGACCTCTACTACATGCACCGGCGCGACCCGGCCGTCCCGCTCGCCGAATCCGTCGGCGCGATGGCCGAGCTGGTCCGGCAGGGCAAGGTCAAGCACCTCGGGCTGAGCGAGGTGACCGGGGCCGAGCTGCGCGAGGCGCACGCGGTGCACCCGATCGCGGCGCTCCAGTCGGAGTGGTCGCTCTTCAGCCGGGACGCCGAGCGCAGCGCCGTACCGGCCGCCGCCGACCTGGGGGTGGCGCTCGTGCCGTACTCGCCGCTCGGCCGGGGCTTCCTCACCGGGGCGTTCACCGACGCGGCCAAGGAGCTGTCGGACGGCGACTTCCGGAAGCACCAGCCCCGCTTCACCGGTGACAACGCGAAGAAGAACGCCGCCCTGCTGGAGCCCGTCCACAAGATCGCCGCCGCGCACGGGGCGACGGCCGCGCAGGTCGCCCTCGCCTGGGTGCAGCAGCGCGCCCAGGTCCACCAGCTGGCCGTGGTCCCGATCCCCGGTACGCGCAGGAGCAGCCGGCTGCTGGAGAACGTCGCCGCGACCCGGCTCACCCTGGGCGCCGGGGAACTGGCCCTGCTGGAGCCGATCGCCGGCCTGGTGGCGGGCGACCGCTACCCGGACATGAGCAACACGGCCACGGCACGCGAATAGGCCCCCGGGCTCACCGCGCCGTCCCCTCGGTGATCGCGGCGAAGGCGCGGAGCGAGTCCGTACCCGGGGCGAAGTAGCCGGTGTGCCCCCGGGCGTCCTCGGCCGGGACCCGGCGCGCCCCGAACTCCGGGTCGGCCGGGTCCGGGCCGTGCCCCAGCCCCGCCACCCGCACGTTCGGCACCCGGCCGATCCAGTCCGTGGCGTCCTTTGCGGCCCACACCCGGGCCCGGGTGTGCAGCGCGGCGGCACTGTCCGCGCGCATCCCGGGCGAGCCGAGGACGACCAGGTCGCGGACGCGCAGCCGGGAGGCGGCGAGCCCGCAGACCACGGAGCCGTAGCTGTGGCAGAACACGGCGGGCGCGGGGACCCCGTCGGCGGCGAGCCCGTCGGTGAACCGGGCCAGCCGGTCCGCCCCGGCCTCGGCGAGCGTCCCCGTCGCGGCGTCGACACCGAGGCCCACGGGAGTGGTGTAACCGGCCCACGCGATCACCGCGCTCCCGGGGCCGGTCCGCGCGTACAGCGCCTTCGCCATGCCCGCCGGGGTGCCGTACACGTCGCTCGTACGGTCGAAGGTCCCGGCGTCGATGTCCGAACCCGGCACCACCACCGCGACCCGGCGCGCGGAGCGCAGGTCCCCG
Organism: Streptomyces sp. NPDC001108; assembly: GCF_053598535.1. Taxonomy (NCBI): domain Bacteria; kingdom Bacillati; phylum Actinomycetota; class Actinomycetes; order Kitasatosporales; family Streptomycetaceae; genus Streptomyces; species Streptomyces sp. NPDC001108. Next base: position 112,466 of record NZ_JBSFKL010000004.1, on the reverse strand, counting down.
AAGACCTCGGCGACCTGACCGCGCCCGCGCGGGTCGAACGCCAGGATCTGTCGTCCCCGGCCCCCGTCGAGGTGGGCGTACCGGGGGTCGTGGTTCGCCCGCAGGGCCAGGGCGTTGGCCCGGTAGCGCAACGCGACCGGGGCGCCGTCCAGATTGCCGACGACGAGCGGATGCCGTACGGCCAGGTCCTCCCGCTGCCGGGCGGTCAGCCCCCGGAAGAACCGGGCCACCTCCGCCGGAGTGGCGCGCTCCGGATCCGGCAGCGCGCCTTGGGTGTGGTCCGCCCGCCACGACGCGGTGCCCGGCGGCGGCCCGGTGAGCGCCCGCTGCGCGCTCCCGGACGCCCAGCCGGCCGTCCCCGTGACCATGGTGGTGGCCAGCGCGAGCCCGACCAGAGTCCTCGCGTAACGGCGCATCCCGTTCCCTCCCCCTGCTGCGGCCCGACCGGCGACGGGCCGCCCTGTGGCGTGACGGGGAGGAACGTAGAAAGACCCCCGGTGCGAGGACATCGCACCGGGGGGCCTACCACGGACCAGTACCTCAGTAGGGGGTGTACGGGCTCCGGGGCGCTCAGGACTCGCCCGGGACCACCACCCCCGCCTCGTACGCGAAGATCACCGCCTGCGCCCGGTCGCGCAGGTCCAGCTTGGCCAGGACCCGGCCGATGTGCGTCTTCACCGTCTGCTCGGCCAGGATCAGCCTCGCCGCGATCTCCTGGTTGGACAGCCCCCGCGCGATCAGCTCCAGCACCTCCGTCTCGCGCGGGGTCAGCCCGTTCAGCCGCAACGCCTGGCCGCTGCGGGTCGCGCCGGACGGGCCCTGCCGGGCGAAGTCCGCGATCAGCCGGCGGGTCACCGAGGGCGCCAGCAGCGCCTCGCCCGCCGCGACCACCCGCACCGCCGAGATCAGGTCGGCGGGCGGCGCGTCCTTCAGCAGGAAGCCGGACGCCCCGGCGCGCAGCGCCTCGTACACGTAGTCGTCCACGTCGAAGGTGGTGAGCATGAGGACCTTCGGCCGGTGCGTCACCCCGGGCGGCGGGTTCAGCACCTCGCGGGCGGCCGCCAGCCCGTCCATCTCCGGCATCCGGACGTCCATCAGGACCACGTCCGGCAGGGTGGACCGGCTGACCTCGACGGCCCGGCGCCCGTCCGGCGCCTCCCCGACCACGTCGATGTCGCTCTGCGCCGCCAGCAGCGCCGCGAACCCCGCGCGCACCATGGCCTGGTCGTCGACGATGATCACGCGGATGGTCAAGAGTCCTCCGGGGCAGCGGGGGCGACAGGGGTCAGGGGCAGCCGAGCGGCCACCCGGAAGCCGCCGTCCGGCAGCGGCCCGGTGTCCAGCGTGCCGCCCGTCAACCGTACGCGCTCCCGCATCCCGACCAGCCCGTGCCCCGTCCCGGACGACTCCGGCTCCAACGGCGAACCGGGCTTCTCCGTAAGGCCGTTGACCACCAGAACCATCAGATGCGTACCGTCGGTCAGGATCGACACCCGGGTCCGCGCACCCGGCGCGTGCCGGATCACGTTGGCCAGCGCCTCCTGCACGATCCGGTACGCCGACAGATCCACCGCCTGCGGCACGTCCGGCAGCCGGGCGGCCATCGACAGCTCGACCGGCAGCCCCGCCCGCACCGTCGCCTCCACCAACTGCTGCACCCGGTCGAGCCCCGGTTGCGGCGCCCGCTCGCCCGCCGAACCGTCGCTGCGCAACACCGCCAGCAGCCGTCGCATCTCCGTCAGCGACTCCCGCGCGCTCGCCGCGATCGACTCGAACTCCTCGCGGACCTCCTGCGGCAGCCCGCTGATCCGGTACGGCGCGGAGTCCGCCTGGACCGTGATCACCGACATGTGGTGGGCGACCACGTCGTGCAGTTCGCGGGCGATCCGGGTGCGCTCCTCCAGGAGCGTCCGCCGCGCCCGCTCCGCGACGCTGATGGTCTCCTGCTCGGCCAGCCTGCGCTGCGCCACGCCCCGTTCCCGTACCACCGCTCCGATCACCATGACCAACGCGCCGAAGATCGCGAGCAGCCCGGCGCTGCCGTTGCTGCGCTCCGGGACGGACAGGTGCAGGACCAGGCTCGCCGTGGCGGTCAGCGCCCACACGGCGACGGTGGTGCGCCGGGTCTCGCGCAGGGCCACCGCCAGCAGCAGGAAGAGGAAGCAGAACAGGGTGGGCGGCGGCCACGGCCAGATGCCCTGCGCGGGGTGCGGGTGGGCGAGCAGGACCAGCGCCCCGAGGACACCGGTGGGAAAGACGATCCACCAGGCCTGGAGGGGGCGGTGCGCCAGCATCAGCAGCGGCGCCGCCTGGCCCACGGCCAGCAGCCCCGCCGGCCAGGCGCCCACCCCGTACTCGTTGGCCAGCATGGTCATCGTGACCGGCAGGAAGAGCGCCGTCAGCACGAACACCACCACGTACGGGACCAGCCGGCGCCACCGCCGGGGCGAGCCCGCGAGCGGTGGGACCGGGGGGTGCGAGGGGTGGGTGAGGCCGTGGGCGACGCCGCGCAGATTGCGGCGGGCGGCGCTCACCAGCCCGTCCGCGACGGGCAGCGGAGGCGGGGGAGGGGGAGTGGAAGAGGTCATGGCCGCACGAGCCTAGGCAGCGGACGTGCCCGGCCGCGTCATACTCCGGTTCCGGTCCGCCGGCCGCCCGGTCATACCCCCGTACGACATGGCCGCCTCCGCCCGGCAAGGCCCCGGTCCGGCCCTACAGCTCGGCGAGCAGTTGGGCCTTCTTCGCGCTGAACTCGTCGTCCGTCACCAGCCCGGCCTGGTGGAGCTCGCCGAGGTGGCGGATGCGGTCGGCGATGTCGGCGGGGTCGCGGCGGGCCGCGCCCGCCAGGACGGGGGCGGGCACCGGTGCCGAGGAATGGTTCCTGCGCACGGACTCCAGGACCGCCGCGGCGAACGGCAGCGACTCGTGCACCGCCCCGTAACCGAGGCTGAAGACCACCGCGGCCGGGTCCTGGTCGGCCCGCAACGGCTCCCGGTCCCTCGGCAGCAGCCGCAGATACCCGTCCAGCCCCTCCGGCAGCCGCCACTCCACCCCGCTCAGCTCGGAGACCGCGAAGCTCTGGTCCCCGGCCTTCCACTTCGCCGACGAGGCGCCCGTCCAGAACCAGCGGAAGGAGACCCGCTGTCCGTCGAACCCGGCCCGGCCGTCGTACGCCTTGAAGTGGAGCGGCACCTCGGGCGCGGTGACCAGGAAGCGGTCGGCGGGCTCCGCCGCGTCGGGGCCGAGCCGGGCGCGCAGCTCGTCCGCGTAGTACTCGGCGAGCGTGCTCCGGTCACCGGGGAGCACCAGCCGGTACGGATCGCAGCCGTCCTTGAGCTGCCCGTCGGCCGCCTCGATCAGCGGGTCGGCCCCGGGTCTGGGCACGGCACGCAGGACCACCGTGCCCCGCTTCCCCGGGGTCAGCGTCACCGACGACAGCGCCGCATGCGGTACGCGTCGCTCCCGCAGGCTCTGGAAGAGCCTCGGCGTGCGGATTCCCCGTTCGAAGCGGATGAGCACGGAGTCGGTCTCGAACTCCCAGGTGGCATGAATTCCGGCCAGCACATCGCCCATGTGCCTCATCGTATGCGGCACTTGCTCCGTGTGTCCCCCCTCGAAGCGGCCCGGCTCCGGCGGCCCGCTGTGAATGCCCGGTTCCGTCAGACTCCCTGGTCCCCGGCAGTCCGCCCGGCGCAACCGCTGTCGGGGACGGCACAGCTCACCGACCCGTAGGCGCCCACACCGATCGCGGCGAAGTTGTCCAGGCTCTCGGTGCCCGGCACGAAATAGCCACTGTGGCCGATCGCGTCGCCCGCCGAGAAGATCCGTGCCCCGAAGCCGGGATCGACCGGGTCGGCCCCGTGACCCAGGCCGCCGAGCTCCAGATTGGGGACGTCCTCGATCCAGTCGCCCCGGTCCCGCGTCGCCCACACCCGGGCCCCGGTGCGGAGCTGCGCGGCGTTCTCCACCCGCATGCCGGGGCTGCCGGCCACCGCGATGTCGGTGACCCGGGCGGGCAGCCCGTGCGCGGCGACCCCGCACAGCACCGAGCCGTAGCTGTGGCAGAACAGCGAGACCGGCGCGGCGCCGGGCAACGCGCCCAGCAGCGCGTTCAGCCGCAGCGAGCCGCGCGCCGCCAGGTTGCCCAGGGCGGCGTCCATGCCGATACCGGCGGGCGTGGTGTAGTCGGCCCAGGCGATGACGGCGGTACGGACCCCGGGGCCGGCGGCGCGCTCCGCCGCGTACAGCGACTTCGCCATGCCGACCGGGGCGGCGTTCACCTTGGGCGAGGGCCGCTCCAGGGTCAGCAGATCGGTGTCCACGCCGGGGACGATCACCGAGATCCGGTCGGCCCGTTCGAGGTCGCCGAGGACCTCGGCGGCGCGGCCCCTGCCGGACGGGTCGAAGGCCAGGAAGTGGCGGCCCGGGGCGAGCATCGAATCGAAGCGCTCCATCCGGCGGGCCGCCTGGGCGCGCCCGTCGGGGGAGAGCCGCACATCGTGCGTGCGCCGCTCCTCGACGCGGCGCGCCTGGGACACGGCCAGCCGGTTGGCGCGGTAGCGCAGGGTGATCGGGGCGCCGTTCAGGTTGCCCACGACCAAGGGGTACCGGTCGGCGAGCGCGGTGCGCTGCGCGCCGCTGAGCGAGGCGAAGAAACGCGCCAGCCGGTGCGAGGGCGCGTCGGCGTCCGGCAGCGGATGACCCGCCACCCGGCCCCGCGCCCAGGCGGCGAGTGCGACGGTGCGTGGCTCGTCGGAGCGTTGATGGCGAATGGTGGTCCAGCCGGTGGTCGCCAGCATCACGAACACGACCGCCACGGCGAGCAGCGCGCGCCACGCGGTGAGCGTCGGGGAGGAGTCGAAGGAAGTCACTGCGGCCCACATTAGGAGACGCGCGACGGCAGCCGTGACGAGGGTGACACACATCACCTCACCGCAGGGAATTCCATCCCCGGATATTCACGCTGTGTGGCCGTTATTCGTACGCTCGGGCGCGTGGAGTGCGCCGGGCGGGCCGCATGTCGCCCTCGGCGTACGGCTGTTGTGACGTCGGTCATGCCCGGTGCCGAGACGTTCGGCACATCCCGGGCATCCGGGGCGGCGCATGTGCGGGTCCCGTGACGGTCCGTCGGCGATTTCGGCCACGGGTGTTAGGACCTGTCTTCAAACTGCCGTCGTCCGGCCGGAGGCCGGGCCGTGCGGTGTCCGGTGCGTGCGATCGCAAGGCGGAGGGTCGCTCCGATACTGGATGTATCGGGGTGACCCCGACAACGCGGCGAGCGTGCGTGCCGGACACCGCACGGCAGGCGGCAGTTTGAAGACAGGTCCTAGGAGTCAGGGGCGCGCGGCGTTCTCCGTGCCGCGCCCCGCCCGCCAGTCACCGGCCAGCGCCGGTCCGAGCCGGTCCAGGTACGCCTCGGTCAGCGCGCGCAGCGAGTCCACGCCGGAGTCCCGGCCCCGGCCCCAGAGCTGACCGGTCACCCGCATCACCCCGCAGAACGCGGCGACGGCGACCCGGGGGCGCGGGTCTTCCTCCGCGTCGAGCCCTTCGCGGTCGGCGATCAGCAGCGCGATCTGGTCCTCCAGCGCACTGCACCGCCGCAGATGGGCGGCGAGCAGCGAGGGCGTCGACTCGATCATCCGGTACATCCGCATGTGGAGCTCGACGGTGAAGACCTCCTTGAACGTCTCGTCGATCCCGTCCCAGACCTGGAGCACCGACCGGCGCAGGGCGTCGAACGGGGTCTCCGCCGCGGGGCGGCGGCGCAGCTCCGCGAGGAAGCGCGACTCCACCATGGACTGGAGGGCGAAGGCGGCCTCCTCCTTGTTCGCGAAGTACCGGAAGAAGGTCCGTTGGGAGACCGCGACGGCCTCGACGATCTCGTCGACGGTGGTCTCGTCGTACCCCTGGGTGGTGAAGAGGTCGAGCGCGGTGCGCAGCAGGGCGTCCCTGGTGCGCCGCTTCTTGCGCTCGCGGAGCCCGGTCGGGGGTGCGGCCCGCCGCACATCGGTCACTTCGCTGGCCTTTCTTCGCCTGCTTTCCCCAGCTCAGCGTACCTGTGAGCTACGCGACAGTGTCCGGCTCGCGAAATGCTTTGAGAACTGTCAGCGACTGTCACTAGTGTCCTTGATATGACTAGTCAGACCACCGTCGACAAGGCGTCGCGGGAGCCGCGCGAGGCCGCCGCTCCCGGACCTGCCAAGGGGCTGCGCGGCCACCCCTGGCTGACGCTCTTCTCCGTGGCCATCGGCGTGATGATGGTCGCGCTCGACGGCACGATCGTCGCGATCGCCAACCCCGCCATCCAGCAGGACCTGAAGGCCTCGCTCGCGGACGTCCAGTGGATCACCAACGGGTACATGCTCGCCCTCGCGGTCTCCCTGATCACCGCGGGCAAGCTCGGTGACCGCTTCGGCCACCGCCAGACCTTCCTCATAGGCGTCGTGGGATTCGCCGCGGCCTCCGGGGCCATCGGCCTGTCCCACAGCGCCGCCCTCGTGATCACCTTCCGGGTGCTCCAGGGCCTCTTCGGCGCCCTGCTGATGCCCGCCGCGCTCGGCCTGCTGCGCGCCACCTTCCCGGCCGAGAAGCTGAACATGGCGATCGGCATCTGGGGCATGGTGATCGGCGCCTCCACCGCGGGCGGCCCGATCCTGGGCGGCGTTCTCGTCGAGCACGTCAGCTGGCAGTCCGTCTTCTTCATCAATGTGCCGGTCGGTGTGATCGCGCTGGTGCTGGGGCTGGTGATCCTCAAGGACCACCGCGCCGAGAACGCGCCGCGCTCCTTCGACGTCGGCGGCATCGTGCTGCTCTCGCAGGCGATGTTCTGCCTGATCTGGGCGCTCATCAAGGGGTCCGAGTGGGGCTGGGGCGACTATAGGACGCTCGGCTTCCTCGGGGCGGCCGTGGCCCTGTTCGTGGTCTTCGCGTTCTCCCAGAAGAACGTCCGCGAACCACTGATCCCGCTCGCCATGTTCCGGTCCGTGCCGCTCTCCGCCGGTGTGGTCCTGATGGTGCTGATGGCCTTCGCCTTCATGGGCGGGCTCTTCTTCGTCACCTTCTACCTGCAGAACGTGCACGGCCTGAGCCCCGTCGACAGCGGTCTGCGCCTGCTGCCGCTGACCGGCATGATGATCGTCGCCTCGCCGCTCGCGGGCGCCATGATCACCAAGTTCGGCCCGAGGGTCCCGCTGGTCGGCGGCATGGTGTGCACGGCGGCCGCCATGTTCGGCATGTCCCAGCTCGGCACCGGCACCAGCACCCTCACCATGTCGATCTGGTTCGGCCTGCTCGGCCTCGGCCTCGCCCCGGTGATGGTCGGCGCCACCGAGGTCATCGTCGGCAACGCCCCGCTGGAGCTCTCCGGCGTCGCGGGCGGCCTCCAGCAGTCCGCCATGCAGGTCGGCGGCAGCCTCGGGACGGCGGTGCTCGGCGCCGTCATGGCCACCCGGGTCGACTCCCAGCTCGCCGACAACTGGCGGGCGGCACAGCTTCCGCCGCTCAGCACGGACCAGCTCGACCAGGCGTCCTCGGCCGTCGAGGTCGGTATCCCGCCGGTCGGCGGGGACGTCCCGCCGGAGATCGCGGGCAGGATCGCGGGCGTCGCCCATGACACCTTCGTGTCGGGCATGAGCACCGCGTTCATGGTCGCCGGTGGCGTCGCGGTGCTCGCCGCCGTCGTCGCCATGCTCACCAAGCGCGGTGAGAACGCCGAAGCGGGCGTCGGCGCCGGACACATCTGACCGTCAACACCCCGCGTACGACAGCCCCGCCCCACGACCCGGGCGGGGCTGTCGCCTATCCGGGTGGTGTGCCCCCGGCCCCCTTCCCCCAGCGCCGCGCCGCAGGTCAGGGTGCGGACAACTGATCCGCAACCGACCACGGGGGTCGTTCCACATGCGCAAGACCGCGTTCACCACCGCCCTGGCAGCCGCCGCGCTGGCCGCCACCACCCTGCTCCCGCAGAGCGCCGCCCACTCCGCACCGCCCGCCCGGCTCGGCGACTGCGCTGCCGGACAGCTCTGCCTCTGGGCCGCGCCGGACTTCACCGGCACCCGCCGGACCCACGAACTCGCCTCGACCGACATCGACAGCTGCGTACCGCTGCCGAAGGGCGGCGTCCAGGCTCTCGCCAACCGCACCGGCCGCCCGGTCACCACCTACCAGTCGGCGGAGTGCGCCGAGACCGGCGAGTTCAACACCTACCCGGGCGGCGGCACCTGGGTGCCCCGCTCCCCGTACCAGGTCAGGGCCTTCAAGATCTGGGAGAACTGACCGGAGAACGCCGAAGGGCGGCGGAGCCTCCCGGCCCCGCCGCCCTTCCGGACCCTTACGACTACGCGTCGCCGCCGGCCGCGCCCGGGTCGGCGGCCGTGACGTCCAGCAGCTCGTACCGGTCGAGCGCCTGCTTCAGCAGCGAGCGGTCGATCCGGTTCTCCTTCGCGAGCTCGGTGAGCACCGCGAGAACGATCGACTGCGCGTCGATGTGGAAGAACCGGCGGGCCGCACCGCGCGTGTCGGCGAAGCCGAAGCCGTCCGCACCCAGCGACTGGTACGCCCCCGGCACCCAGCGCGCGATCTGGTCCGGCACCGAACGCATCCAGTCCGAGACCGCCACGAACGGGCCCTCGGAGCCGGAGAGCTTCCGCGTCACGTACGGGACGCGCTGCTCCTCCTCCGGGTGCAGCAGGTTGTACCGCTCCACCTCGACGGCCTCGCGGCGCAGCTCGTTCCAGGAGGTCGCCGACCAGACGTCCGCCCGGACGTTCCACTCGTCGGCGAGGATGCGCTGCGCCTCCAGGGCCCACGGGACCGCCACGCCGGACGCCATGATCTGCGCCGGGATCTCGCCCCGGTCGGCCGCCCGGTAGCGGTAGACGCCCTTGAGGATGCCCTCCACGTCCACGTTCTCGGGCTCGGCCGGGTGCTGGATCGGCTCGTTGTAGACGGTGAGGTAGTAGAAGACGTCCTCGCTGTTCTCGCCGTACATCCGGCGCAGACCGTCCTTGACGATGTGCGCGATCTCGTAGCCGAACGCCGGGTCGTAGGCGACACAGGCCGGGTTGGTCGAGGCGAGCAGCTGCGAGTGGCCGTCCGCGTGCTGGAGACCCTCGCCGGTCAGCGTCGTACGCCCGGCGGTCGCGCCCAGCACGAAACCGCGCGCGAGCTGGTCGGCCATCTGCCAGAACTGGTCGCCCGTGCGCTGGAAGCCGAACATCGAGTAGAAGACGTACACCGGGATCAGCGGCTCGCCGTGCGTGGCGTACGCCGAACCGGCGGCGATCAGCGACGCCGTGCAGCCGGCCTCCGAGATGCCGTCGTGCAGCATCTGCCCGGTCGGCGACTCCTTGTACGTCAGCAGCAGATCGCGGTCCACCGACTCGTACTGCTGCCCCAGCGGGTTGTAGATCTTCGCGCTCGGGAAGAAGGCGTCCATCCCGAAGGTGCGGTACTCGTCGGGGGCGATCAGCACGAACCGCTTGCCGATCTCCTTGTCCCGCATGAGGTCCTTCAGAATGCGGACGAACGCCATGGTCGTGGCGATCGACTGCTGACCCGTGCCCTTCTTCGCGGTCGCGTACGTCTTGTCCCCGGGGAGGACCAGCGGCTTCGCGCGCACCACACGGGTCGGGACGTAACCGCCCAGGCCCTTGCGGCGGTCGTGCATGTACTGGATCTCCTCCGAGTCGCGGCCCGGGTGGTAGTACGGCGGAAGGCCGTCCTCCAGATCCTTGTCCGCGATCGGGATGTGCAGCCGGTCGCGGAACCGCTTCAGGTCCTCGACCGTGAGCTTCTTCATCTGGTGGGTGGCGTTGCGGCCCTCGAAGTTCGGCCCCAGGGTCCAGCCCTTGACCGTCTGCGCCAGGATCACCGTCGGCTGGCCCTTGTGGGCCTTGGCCGCCGCGTAGGCCGCGTAGACCTTCTTGTGGTCGTGACCGCCGCGCCCCAGGTGCAGGATCTGGTCGTCGGTCATGTCCTTGACCATCTCGCGCAGCCGCGGGTCGTCCCCGAAGAAGTGCTCGCGGATGTACGCGCCCGACTCGGTGGCGTACGTCTGGAACTGGCCGTCCGGCGTGGTGTTCAGCTTGTTGACCAGGATGCCCGTGCGGTCCTGCGCGAGCAGCGGGTCCCAGGAGCGGTCCCAGACCAGCTTGATGACGTTCCACCCGGCACCGCGGAACTGCGACTCCAGCTCCTGGATGATCTTGCCGTTGCCGCGCACCGGGCCGTCGAGCCGCTGGAGGTTGCAGTTGACGACGAAGGTGAGGTTGTCCAGCCCCTCACGGGCGGCGAGGGAGAGCTGGCCGAGCGACTCCGGCTCGTCCATCTCGCCGTCGCCCAGGTAGGCCCACACATGGGACTGCGAGGTGTCGGCGATGCCGCGCGCCGCCATGTACCGGTTCATCCGGGCCTGGTAGATCGCGCCGAGCGGGCCGAGGCCCATCGAGACGGTCGGGAACTCCCAGAAGTCCGGCATCAGCCGCGGGTGCGGATAGCTGGACAGACCGTTGGGCGCCTTCGACTTCTCCTGGCGGAAGCCGTCGAGCTGCGCCTCGCTGAGCCGGTCGAGCAGGTAGGCGCGGGCGTAGATGCCCGGGGAGGCGTGGCCCTGGAAGAAGATCTGGTCGCCGCCCAGACCGTCGTCCTTGCCGCGGAAGAAGTGGTTGAACCCCACGTCGTACAGAGAGGCCGAGGAGGCGAAGGTGGCGATGTGCCCGCCGACGCCGATGCCCGGACGCTGGGCGCGCGACACCATCACGGCCGCGTTCCAGCGGGTCGCGTTGAGGACCTTGCGCTCGATCTCCTCGTCGCCGGGGAAGAACGGCTCGTCCTTCGTGGCGATCGTGTTCACGTAGTCCGTGCTGCGCATCTCCGGAACGGCGACGCGCTTCTCCCGCGCGCGCTCGATGAGCCGGAGCATCAGGTAGCGAGCCCGCTCGCGGCCCCGCTCGTCGACTGCGGCATCGAGCGAGTCGAGCCACTCCTGGGTCTCTTCGGGGTCGAAGTCCGGGACCTGGCTCGGCAGGCCGCCAATGATGATCGGGTTGCGATCGGAGCCGGAAGCCACGCTGTTCCTTCGCTGTTCGGTGGTGTCTACGGGCCGTGCTGGTACGCCGTGACCATCGTGTACCGCGAGGGCGCAAACGTCATCTCTACCGAGAGGTAACCGCCGTGTTGCGGGACGTCGTGCCCGGTGCGAGGGGATGGTACGGCCCAAAGCGCAACCATACGCCCAAGGCGTCCAAGCGTTCCCAAAGGATGTTCGACTCCGAATGGCGGACCGATACGGCATAAGCTGTGGAAGGTCGTAAAGGGTGTGGACGAGCAGCGCCGGCCCCCGGAGGGGATCTGCCGACAGTGCGGAGACGTGGCAGGGAACGTCACCGTTTAGGCGGTCTCGGACGCCGGGTACTTGCGCGATCCGCCACTCCCGTGTGGACTACGGCCAACGCCCCGCGCACGCGCGTGGCTGAAGCATTTTCCGAAACATGATCAGGAGGCAACCCGTGAGCGCGACCGCGGACCACGCGGAGGAGCAGACGAGCCTGGCAGCACGCCTGGGGTTCGAGCCCGGACAGGTGGTCCAGGAGATCGGCTACGACGACGACGTCGAGCAGGAACTCCGCGAAGCCATCGAGGCCACAATCGGCCAGGAACTCGTCGACGAGGACTACGACGACGTCGCCGACGTCGTCCTGCTCTGGTTCCGTGACGAGGACGGCGACCTTACGGACGCGCTGGTGGATGCCATTGGTCTGATCGAGGACGGCGGCACGGTCTGGCTGATGACGCCGAAGACCGGCCGTGACGGTTACGTCGAGCCGAGCGACATCAACGAGGCCGCCCAGACGGCCGGTCTCGCCCAGACCAAGAGCATCAACGCGGGCAAGGACTGGACGGGCAGCCGTCTGGCGACGCCGAAGTCGGCCCGGGCCAAGCGCTGAGGCGCGCCCCCGGCACCTTGTTCGTCCCGAAGGCCCCCGAACGGCACATGAGCCGTTCGGGGGCCTTCGGCCATCCCGGGGCGCCGGGAGGAATCCCAAGAGACCCGCGCGGGCGCCGTACGGGCCGGCACGGGGGCTGCGTAGGGTGGGGACCACCCGGACGGTCCAGCCCGGTGAACGTAGCGAAGGGACGCTTTCCATGGCGATCGAGGTCGGCACCAAGGCCCCGGATTTCGAGCTGAAGGACAACCACGGCCGGACCGTGCGGCTGTCCGACTTCCGCGGCGAGAAGAACGTTGTGCTGCTCTTCTACCCGTTCGCCTTCACGGGCGTCTGCACGGGTGAGCTCTGCGCGCTCCGCGACGAGCTGCCGAAGTTCGAGAACGACGACACCCAGCTGCTCGCCGTCTCCAACGACTCCATCCACACCCTGCGCGTCTTCGCCGAGCAGGAGGGCCTGGAGTACCCGCTGGTCTCGGACTTCTGGCCGCACGGCGAGACCTCGCGGGCCTACGGCGTCTTCGACGAGGAGAAGGGCTGCGCGGTGCGCGGCACCTTCGTCATCGACAAGGAGGGCGTGGTGCGCTGGACCGTCGTCAACGGTCTTCCGGACGCGCGCGACCTCAACGACTACATCAAGGCCCTCGAAGCGCTCTGATCCGGCCGGACGGTCCCCGACCGGCCCGGCGAAAAGGCTGCTCGGGCGGGAACCGGTCACTAGGATCCAGTCGTTGATCGGATGCCAACGCAACTGGAGGCGCCGGCGGTCCGCCGGCCCCCAAGGAAAACAATGGGAGGACTCGTGGGAGTCAGCCTCAGCAAGGGCGGCAACGTCTCGCTGACCAAGGCCGCGCCCAACCTGACGGCGGTCGTCGTCGGTCTCGGCTGGGACGCCCGCACCACCACCGGTGGTGACTTCGACCTGGACGCCAGCGCCCTGCTGACGAACGACCAGGGCAAGGTCAGCAACGACGGGAACTTCGTCTTCTTCAACAACCTGAAGAGCCCCGACGGCTCCGTCGAGCACACCGGCGACAACCTCACCGGTGAGGGCGAGGGCGACGACGAGGTCATCAAGGTGAACCTCGCCACGGTCCCGGCCGATGTCGACAAGATCGTCTTCCCGGTCTCGATCTACGAGGCGGAGTCCCGGCAGCAGAGCTTCGGCCAGGTGCGCAACGCGTACATCCGCGTGGTCAACGAGGCCGACAACAGCGAGCTGGCCCGCTACGACCTGAGCGAGGACGCCTCCACGGAGACCGCCATGGTCTTCGGTGAGCTGTACCGCCACGGGACGGAGTGGAAATTCCGGGCCATCGGTCAGGGGTACGCCTCGGGGCTGCGCGGCATCGCGCAGGACTTCGGCGTCAACGTCTGATCAGAATTCCTCCGGCCCCCACCGGCCGGGAGGACCATGGGTACGACCGGGCAGCGGCCCGCGTCGCCCCCGTACGCACCACCCGTCCGGCGCCGCACTTCCGTGCGGCGCCGGACGTGCTCGACAGGCGGCCCGGGGGCTCTGTGCGGCTCCGGCGGGCCCGGCAGACGGTTCATCGATCCGGGGAGGACACACCATGGGCGTCACACTCGCCAAGGGAGGCAACGTCTCCCTCTCCAAGGCCGCACCCAACCTCACCCAGGTGCTGGTCGGGCTCGGCTGGGACGCGCGATCCACCACCGGCGCGGACTTCGACCTCGACGCCAGCGCGCTGCTGTGCCGTTCGGGCCGGGTCCTCGGCGACGAGTGGTTCGTGTTCTACAACAACCTCACGAGCCCCGACGGCTCCGTCGAGCACACCGGTGACAACCTCACCGGGGAGGGCGACGGCGACGACGAGTCGGTGATCGTCCATCTCGACCAGGTCCCGGCGCACTGCGACAAGATCATTTTTCCGGTCTCCATCCATGAGGCCGACAGCCGGGGGCAGACCTTCGGTCAGGTCAGCAATGCCTTCATCCGTGTGGTCAACCAGGCGGACGGTCAGGAACTCGCGCGGTACGACCTCACCGAGGACGCCTCGACGGAAACGGCGATGATCTTCGGCGAGCTCTATCGGTACAACGGCGAGTGGAAGTTCCGTGCGGTAGGTCAGGGGTACGCGTCCGGCCTTCGCGGTATCGCTCTAGACTTCGGGGTCAACGTTTCGTAAAGCCGCGTACGGCGCGGGGGAGACCCGTTACTTACACGATGGGGTAGCCAGTGCTTCTGAAAACCTTTGGCTGGTCGTTCGCGGTTACCGCGCTCGGCCTGGTCGCAGCTGTGTTCTACGGGGGGTGGCAGGCCTTCGGGGTGGTGGCGATCCTCTCCGTTCTGGAGATCTCGCTGTCCTTCGACAACGCGGTGGTCAACGCCGGAATCCTGAAGAAGATGAATGCCTTCTGGCAGAAGATCTTCCTCACGATCGGTGTGCTCATCGCGGTCTTCGGTATGCGACTGGTCTTCCCTGTCGTGATCGTGGCCATCACCGCCAAGATCGGTCCGATCGAGGCGGTCGATCTTTCCTTCAACCAGCCCGAGCGCTATCAGGAACTCGTCACCGACGCCCACCCGGCGATCGCCGCGTTCGGTGGCATGTTCCTTCTGATGATCTTCCTCGACTTCATTTTCGAGGACCGTGACATCCAGTGGCTGCGCTGGATCGAGCGTCCGCTCGCCAAGCTCGGCAAGGTCGACATGCTGTCGGTCTGCATCGCGCTGATCGTGCTGCTCGTCGCGGCCCTGACCGTCGCGGGCAACGCGCACCAGCACGGCGGCGGCCATGCGGACAAGACGGAGACGGTCCTGCTCGCCGGTGTCGCCGGTCTGATCACGTACCTCATCGTCGGCGGCCTCTCCGGCTTCTTCGAGAACCGCCTGGAGGAGGAGGAAGAGCGCGAGCACGAGGCCGAGGAGGAGGCCGCGCGGAGCGGCAAGAAGGTTTCCGCGGTCGCGCTGGCCGGCAAGGCCGCGTTCTTCATGTTCCTCTACCTGGAGGTGCTCGACGCCTCCTTCTCGTTCGACGGTGTCATCGGCGCCTTCGCCATCACCAACGAGATCGTGCTCATGGCGCTCGGCCTCGGCATCGGCGCCATGTACGTCCGGTCGCTCACGGTCTACCTGGTCCGCCAGGGCACCCTCGACGACTACGTCTACCTGGAGCACGGCGCCCACTACGCCATCGGCGCGCTGGCCGCGATCCTGCTCGTCACCATCCAGTACCAGATCAACGAGCTCATCACCGGCTCCGTCGGTGTCATCCTGATCGGTCTGTCCTTCTGGTCCTCGGTCCGGCGCAACAAGAGGCTGGAGGCCGAGGGGGGCGGGGACGACGCCGGTTCCAAGGCGGAAGTCCCGTCCGGGGTGTGACCCGGTAGGGATTGAGGAACGCTCTTCTGCGGGGCGGTCCGTGAGGCAGGGTTCTCCGGAGACATCCGGCCCCGGCCCCGCGGCCGCCCCGCAGTGCTGAGGGCGTCCCGGGCCGGATCCGGGGCGTTCCCGGACCCGGGAACGGGAGAGTTTCTACACATAGGGGTTGGGGATGGCGTTCTGGGACAACCTGTGGCCGCGCCGGGCGCAGTTCGAGTCGAGCAACGCGCTGACGAGCTCCATCGTGCTCACCAAGCGGCAGCACACGGTCTCGCTCGGCAAACAGGGCGCGCTGAGCGGCAATCTGCGGGTCAACCTGTCCTGGCAGATGCGCACCTCGGACATAAGGGGCCGGTCCCGGCAGAGCGGCCGGCTGCTGCGCCCGATGGAGTTCTTCAAGCCCGAAGCGGTGCAGGCGCACACCCAGGGCATGGTCAACGTCGACCTGGACCTCGGCTGCATGTACGAGCTGAAGGACGGGACCCGGGGCGTCGTCCAGCCGCTCGGCAACCTCCTGGGCGACCTGAACAGCCCGCCGTACATTCGGCTCAGCGGGGACGACCGCTTCGGCGCGCCCTCGGGCGAGACGCTCTACGTCAATATCGACCAGCGGGAGCAGTTCAAACGGCTGCTCTTCTTCGTCTACATCTACGACCAGACACCGGCCTTCGACCGGACGCACGCCAAGGTGACGCTCTACCCGGGCAACGGGCCCAGCATCGAGATCGAACTCGACGAGCACGCCCCGGAGGCCCGCTCCTGCGCCGTGTTCACGATGGAGAACGTCAAGGACGACCTGATCGTGCGGCGCGAGGTGAAGTTCGTCTACGGGTTCCAGTCGGAGCTGGACCGGATGTACGGCTTCGGCATGCAGTGGGGCCGGGGCTACAAGTCGAAGACCTGACGCGCACGCCCGGCCCCGGGGTCGTACGACCGTCCCGGTGGCCGCACGACCGTCCTCGGGGCGACGGTCTTCGGGAGAGCCTCCCGGGGCGTCTCCCCGGGACGCCTTCTCAGGACCGTACGAACTGCGGGCCCATCGGCGGCAGGGCGAAGTTCGGGTCCGGGGCGGGGGCCGCGGCCGCCGCGGGCTGCGGGTAGCCGTAGGCGGGCGGAGCGGCGACCGGCTGCGGGTAGCCGTACGCGGGCTGGGCGGGGGCGGGCTGGGGGTAGCCGTACGCGGGCTGCCGGTGCTGGATCGTGGCCTGCGCGTCGGGCCCCGTCGGCGCGGCCGGCGGGAAGTCGGGCGCGGGCGGTGCGGCGGGTGCCGGAACCGGCGCGGGAGCGGTCTGCGCCGGGACCGGGTCGGGCTCGGGTGCCGCCTCGTCGACCGAGATGCCGAAATCGGTCGCCAGACCGACCAGCCCGGTCGGGTAGCCCTGCCCCACCGCGCGGAATTTCCAGCCATCGCCGCGCCGGTAGAGCTCGCCGCAGATGATGGCCGTCTCCTCGCCGGTCTCCGGCTGTACGTCGAAGACCGCGAGCGGCTCCCCGCCGGGCACCGTCGCGTCGTACAGCAGGATGCGGAGGTCGTGCACCTGGGCGAAGGTGGCGCCGTCCGAGGAGGCGGCGACGACCACCTGCTCGACCGAGCGGTCCAGCCCGCCCAGATCCGCCTCGACGGTGTCCGTCAGTCCCTCGGGGACGCTCCGCTTCGGCAGGTGCCGCACCAGGCCGGAGGGATGGCGGGGCTGGTTGTAGAAGACGAAGTCCTCGTCCGAGCGCACGCGGCCGCCGGTGCCGATCAGCAGGGCCGAGACGTCCACGTCCGGCACTCCGGTGCCCGGAGACCAGCGCAGCACGGCCCGTACGGCCAGGGTGTCCAGAGGGACGTTCGAGCCTTTCACCATCGCGTGCGTCATGCCCGTCATCCTGCCTGCTGGCTGCCCGCGCGGACAACGCGGGGGTCGTACCGATTCTCCCGACGATCTCTCGGAACCGCCCGTTCCGGCACGCTTCGACCCATCGGGAAATGGTCGAGTTACCCGCAGTTCACGCATGGGGGGAACTCTTGACACTCGCCCATACGTACTATTACCGGCCACGCATTCGTTGGTCGATCGGTCGGTTCGGGGGAGTTACATGCGTCATTTCGGGCATATCGCACCCGCTGTGCGGGAGCGGCTGTTCTTCCGGGAGCCGTGCGCATTCGGTCCGGACGCACCGGCCCGGCTCCTCTCGGCCGCCTTGGGGGCGACCCTGTACAGCCCCGCCACCCGGCCGAAGCTCGCTGACGACATCGTCAAGCAGGTTGGCCGCGGCGTCGTCTCGATGGTGCTCTGCCTGGAGGATTCCATAGACGACTCCGAGGTCACCGGCGCCGAGGAGAATCTGGTCAGGCAGTTCGCCGACCTCGACGTCCGGGGCGCCGAGGTGCCGCTGCTCTTCATCCGGGTCCGCGAGCCCGGCCAGATCGGCGACCTGGTGCGCCGGCTCGGCGCCACCGCCCGGATGTTGTCCGGTTTTGTACTTCCGAAGTTCACCGAGGAGCGTGGCGTCCCCTTCATGGAGGCGCTCGCCGAGGCCGAGAAGGCCAGCGGCCGGCGCCTGTTCGCCATGCCCGTGCTCGAATCTCCCGAGCTGCTCCACCTGGAGACCCGGGAGGCCGCGCTCCACGGCATCGCCCGCACCGTCGACGCCTACCGGGACCGGGTGCTCGCGCTCCGGCTCGGCGTCACCGACTTCTGCTCGGCGTACGGGCTGCGCAGGACGCCCGACATGACCGCGTACGACGTGCGGATCGTCGGAGCCGTCATCGCCGACGTGGTCAATGTGCTGGGCCGGGCGGACGGCACCGGATTCACCATCACCGGCCCGGTGTGGGAGTACTTCCGACTCCAGGAACGGATGTTCAAGCCCCAGCTCCGCCAGAGCCCGTTCCTGGAGGGCCGGGCCGAGGACCTGCGCGCCACGCTGATCGAACACGACCTGGACGGCCTGCTGCGCGAGGTCGAGCTCGACCGGGCCAACGGTCTGCTCGGCAAGACCTGCATCCACCCCTCCCACGTGGCCCCCGTGCACGCCCTGTCCGTGGTCAGCCACGAGGAGTTCAGCGACGCCGAGGACATCCTGCGCCCCGAACGCGGCGGCGGCGGTGTCCTGCGCTCCGCGTACACGAACAAGATGAACGAGGTGAAGCCGCACCGCGCCTGGGCCGAGCGGACCCTCCTGCGGGCGGAGGCCTTCGGGGTCGCCGGGCCGGACGTCGGCTTCGTCGACCTGCTGTCCGCGAGCGTCCCGGAGTGAACGCGGAGCGGTCGCCGGAGGAAGAGGAGCGCCAGGCGGAGAAGGGCAACGAGGACGAAGCGGTGAAGGGAGCGGCGGACGTGGTGTGGTCGGGCAGTTGGGTGACGGAGCGGCTGGGCGTGGAGCTCGTCGGCGACGGCAGGCCCGAGGGCGACGGCGAACTGCGCGAACTGCTCGGCCTCGCGCTGCGCCGCAACCCCCGGCGCGCCCACCTGCTGGTGTCGAACGTGCTCGGCAAGCACGTACCGCAGAAGCCCTCCGTGGTCTACGGCACCGGATTCGAGCTGGGCCGGCGGGTGCGCGAACTCCTCGGCCCGGCCGCCTCGGGCCGGGCCGTCGTGCTCGGCTACGCGGAGACCGCCACCGCCCTGGGCCACGCGGTCGCCGACGGGCTGGGCGAGGCGCCGTACCTCCACTCGACCCGCCGCCCCGTGGCGGGCGTGGCACGGGCGGGCGGCTTCGAGGAGTCCCACTCGCACGCCACCTCGCACCTGCTGCTCCCGGAGGACCCGGAGCTGCTGGCGGGCGACCGCGGCGGGGCGGACGGAGAACGGGGCGCCCCCGGCGCACCCCTGGTCCTGGTCGACGACGAGTTCTCCACCGGCAACACCGTCCTCAACACCGTCCGCGACCTGCACCAGCGGTACCCGCGCGACCACTACGTCATCGTCGCCCTGATGGACATGCGCTCCCCGGCCGACCGGGACAGACTGGCCCGGTTCGCCGAGGAGATCGGCGCCCGGGTCGACCTGGTGGCGTACGGCTCCGGCACCGTCACCCTCCCGGAAGGCGTCCTGGAGAAGGGCCGGGCCCTGGTCGCCGCGCACGAGCCCGCGCCCCTGGAACAGCCCCGCGTCCCCGCCCCCCGCCCCTGCACCCGGGTGGACCTCCAGTGGCCCGCCGGGGTGCCCGACGGCGGCCGGCACGGCTTCACCCCCGCCCACCGGGCAGCCCTGGAAGCGGCCCTCCCCGCCATGGCCGCCCGCGTCGCCGAACAGCTCGGCGACGCCCGGCGCGTCCTGATCCTCGGCTTCGAGGAGCTGATGTACGCCCCGCTGCGCCTGGGCACGGCCCTGGAGCGGCTCACCGACGCCGAGGTGCGGTACTCCACCACCACGCGTTCCCCCGTCCTCGCCGTGGACGAACCGGGCTACGCGATACGGACCCGACTGGTCTTCCCGGCCCACGACGACCCGGACGACGGACCCGGCGACCGGTACGCGTACAACGTCGCGGGCGCCGGATTCGACGCCGTGCTGCTCGCTGTCGACTCCGTCGCCGACACCCCCGAACTCCACGCGCCCGGCGGCCTGTTGGAACAGCTCGCCGCGCACACCGGACACGTACTGCTCGCGGTCGTCCCCTCGTACGTCCCGGGCCCCCGCACGCACGCCCCCGAACGGCAGGAAACCTCCATGCTGCCCGAGCCCCTCCGCGGCCCCGCCTTCTCCTCCTACGCGCCGGACGAGGTCGGCTGGCTGCTCCAGGACCTCTCGGAGACCGAGCTGGAGGCGCCCACCGAGGAGCGCGAGGAGGCGATACAGAGCGGCGGCGCGCACTACGCCGAATCGCTGCCCGTCGAGTACCAGCCCTCCGCCGAGTACCAGGAGCTGTTCCGGTCGGCGCTGAAGCTGTCGGCCGCCCGGATCGCGCGTGCCGTCGGCACCGTCACCGAGACGGTCCTCGCCGAGCGCGGCCCCCGCCCGGTCCTGGTCTCGCTGGCCCGGGCCGGTACCCCCGTCGGTGTGCTGATGCGCCGCTGGGCCCTGTACCGGCACGGCGTCGAGCTGCCCCACTACGCCGTCTCCATCGTGCGGGGCCGGGGCATCGACGCCAACGCCCTGCGTTGGCTGGCCGCCCACCACGACCCGGCCGACGTCGTCTTCGTGGACGGCTGGACCGGCAAGGGCGCGATCACCCGCGAACTCTCCGCGGCACTCGCCGAGTTCGAAGGATTCGACCCGGAGATCGCGGTACTGGCCGACCCCGGCGGCTGCGTCCGCACCTACGGCACCCGCGAGGACTTCCTCATCCCGTCCGCCTGCCTCAACTCCACCGTCTCCGGGCTGATCTCGCGGACCGTGCTCCGTGCCGACCTGGTCGGCCCCGAGGACTTCCACGGTGCGAAGTTCTACCGGGAGCTGGCGGACGGCGACGTGTCCGGCCTCTTCCTCGACACGGTCGCCGCGCACTTCGACGAGGTGGCCGACGCGGTGGACGCCGAGGCCAAGGACCTGCTCGCGGCCGACCGGGCCCCCACCTGGGAGGGCTGGGCCGCGGTGGAGCGGATCAGCGAGGAGTACGGCATCCACGACGTGAACCTGGTCAAGCCGGGCGTCGGCGAGACCACCCGGGTGCTGCTGCGCCGAGTCCCCTGGAAGATCCTCACCCGGCGCGGCGCGGGCGCCGACCTCGACCACATCCGCCTGCTGGCCGAGCAGCGGGGCGTTCCGGTGGAGGAGACCGACGGCCTCCCGTACAGCTGCGTCGGCCTGATCCACCCGAAGTACACCCGGGGCGCGACGGGCGCGGACGGCCGGGCGGTGGACGCGAAGTGACCGGCTCGTCCGAGACTTCCGCCACCGGTCCCTTCGCGGCGGCCGGTGCCGGGGTGCCTACCGGTGCCGGGACGCCTACCGGTTCCGAGGCATTGGCCGGCGCCGAGGTGCGTACCGGTCCTGAGGCGCTTGCCGGTCCTGAGGCGCTTGCCAGCTCCGAGGCGCTCACCGGTCCTGAGGGGTTTACCAGCTCGGAGGCGCTTACCGGTCCTGAGGCATGGGCCGGTGCCGGGGCGTCGGGCGGTACCGACGCTCCCGTGACCCTCGTCGCCAGCGATCTCGACCGCACCCTGATCTACTCCGCCGCGGCCCTCCGGCTCACCGGGCCGGACGCCGAGACCCCCCGGCTGCTCTGCGTGGAGACGTACGACCACAAGCCGCTCTCCTACCTGACGGAGACGGCCGCGACCCTCCTCGACGAGCTGTCCCGCACCACCGTCTTCGTCCCCACGACCACCCGGACCCGCGAGCAGTACCGGCGCGTCCGACTGCCCGGTCCCGCCCCGCGCTTCGCGATCTGCGCCAACGGGGGGCACATCCTCGTCGACGGCGAGTCCGACGCCGACTGGCAGCGGCGGGTGACCCGGAGGATCGCCGAGGAGTGCGCCCCCCTCGCGGAGGTCCGCGCCCATCTGCTGGCCTCGGCGGACCCGGCCTGGCTGCTCAAGGAACGGGTCGCCGAGGACCTCTTCGCCTACCTCGTCGTGGAGCGCGCGCTGCTGCCCGAGGGCTGGGCCGATGAGCTGGGCGCCTGGGCGTCCACGCGGGGCTGGACGGTCTCCCTCCAGGGCCGCAAGATCTACGCCGTACCCGGTCCGCTCACCAAGAGCGCGGCCATGAAGGAGATCGCCCGGCGCACCGGCGCCGCACTCACCCTCGCCGCCGGCGACAGCCTCCTCGACGCCGACCTGCTGCTCGCCGCCGACCGCGCCTGGCGCCCGGACCACGGCGAACTGGCCGAGGCGGACTGGAGCGCCCCGCACACCGAGGTGACGGCTGCACGGGGCGTCGCGGCGGGCGAGGAGATCCTCCGCTCCTTCCTCCGGGCGGCCCGCGCGGGAAGACCGGACTGAGATCCCCCGACCGGTGGAAAGGACGTCCTGACTCCGTCGTACGGACACCCCGCGGTGGGGCGAGCGGCCTGGTCCCGTCGTACGGGCACTCCGCGATGGAAAGATCGTCCCGATGCCGGACGTGACCACGCCCGGCCGCTCGACGCACCGGGAGCACCGTCATGACCAAGGGCAACGAAACGAAGATCACGGACGAGCTGTACGCGTACATGCTCGCGCACAACCCGCCCCTCGACGAGGTCCAGCGCGCGCTGGTGGAGACCACGTACGCCCGGTTCCCCGAGCACGCCGGGATGCAGTCGGCCGAGGAGCAGGGGCCGCTGCTCGGCTTCCTCGTCCGGCTGACCGGCGCCCGGCACGTCGTGGAGGTCGGGACGTTCACCGGCTTCTCCGCGCTGTCGATGGCGCGGGCGCTGCCCGCCGACGGCCGGCTGATCGCCTGCGACGTCTCGGAGGAGTGGACCGCGTACGGCCGGGAGGCGTGGGAGAAGGCGGGCGTCGCGGACCGGATCGACCTCCGCATCGCCCCCGCGCTCGACACCCTGCGGGCGATGCCGGCCGAGCCGCACATCGACCTCGCCTACCTGGACGCGGACAAGGGCAACTACATCCCGTACTGGGAGGAGTTGGTTCCCCGGATGCGGCCCGGCGGCCTGATCGTCTCGGACAACGTGCTCTTCCACGGCCGGGTCACCGACCCGGAGGCGACCGGCGGGGCGGCGGCGATCAAGGAATTCAACGACCACGTGGCCGCCGACCCGCGGATGGACAGCGTGATGCTCACCGTGTCCGACGGCCTGACCCTCTCCCGCAAGCGGTAGCGCGAGCCCGGGCCCTGTCGGTGGTTCCGGGATGCTGGGGCGGCTGGGGTCGCTCTGGTTGCTTCGGTGGCTGGCGTTGCTGGCGTCGCTGGGGTGGCTGTGGTGGCCGGTCAGCCGCAGCAGCCGCCACCGCAGCAGCCCCCGCCGCCCCCGCCCGACGGGGCGGCGGGCGCCGACCTGCCCGACGACGAGCCGCCGACGGCGACGGTGGAGAGCAGCTTCACGGTGTCGGTGTGCCCGGCGGGGCAGGAGGCCGGGTCGGAGGACTGGGCCATCGGACGGCTCAGTTCGAATGTGTCCCCGCAGGAGCGGCAGCGGAATTCGTATCGAGGCATGCCCTCAGGTTAGCGGTGGCCGGGCGCCGTGACGGAGGGCCGGCATCGGCGGTTCAGAGGCTGGTACGGCGGGCGACCGGTGCCGGTGTCGGTCCGCAGATGCCGGTCCGCCCTGCGGCGGAGCGGAGGCCGGCGGAGGCGTCCGGACCGTGCGGGAACGGAGATCCCGCCCGGCAAGGCCACAGGGGAACCACTCCGCGAAGCCGCAGGGCAACCACTCGGCGACGCCACAACGCCACAGGGCGACGACTCCGCGACACCGTGGGCCAACCGTTCCACGATGCCGCAGGGCGGCCGTTACATGGCCCCGTCCAGTGGTCGGCGGTCCCGCTCCGCGATTCCGCGCGGCGACGCGGCCCGGCGGTGGCAGGGCGGGCTCAGCCCCGGCCCGCCCCGCGCTCCTCGCGGATCCCGGAGACCACCCGCGCGGCCGTCTGCCGCACCGCTTCCGTCTCGGTCAGGAAGTGCCAGTAGTCGGGATGCCGCCCGTCGAGCATGGCGACGGCGCGGTCCAGCCGGGCCACCGCTTCGTCCAGCGGACGGGCGTGGCGCGGATCGGGCGTACTGCGGCCGTCCATCGCCAGCCGCTGGGCGTCCCGGACCGCGAACCGGGTCCGCTCGATCTCCTGCTGCGGGTCCTTGGCCACCGCGTCCAACTGCCGCAGCCGGTCACCGGCCGCCGACACCGCCTCGTCCGTGGCGTTCAGCAGGGCGCGGACCGTGCTCAGCCGGGAGGTGGCGTCCGCCCACCGCTGTTCGTCCCGCGCCTCGGCGGCTTCCTTCAACTTGTCCTCGGCCTGCCGCACATTGACCGCCGCCTGCTCCGGAACGCGCTGGAGGTCCTGCCAGCACGCGGCCGAGAAACGCCGCCGCAACTCGCTCAGCACCGGATCCACCGTGCCCGCCCGGGTCGTCAGCGCCTCGGCACGGGTACGCAGCGACACCAGGCGGTGGTCGATCTCGGCGGCCCGCTCGGGCAGCTTCTCCGCCTCGGCCCGTAGCGCCTCGGCATCGCGCAGCACCCGGTCGGCCCGCTGGAGGGTCTCCGGGACGCCGTGCCGTCCGGCGCCCTCGTTGAGCCTGGTCAGCTCGGGGGCGAGGGCCGCCAGCCGGGCGGCGAGGTCGTCCGCCCGGAGCCCCGACGCGCGCGCCGCGTCGAGCGCGTTGCTGGCGCCGAGCAACGCCTGCCGGGCCCGCTCCACGGCGGGCGCGAGCCGGGCGAGCTGCGTCTCCGCACTGCCCAGCAGCGGCCCGAGCCCCTGCGCGAACCGGTCCAGCTCGGCCTTGACCCGGACCAGCTCGTCCTTGGCCCCGGTCAGCTCGGCCCGCGCGCGGGCGGCGACCGAGGACTCCAGGTCGTCCCGGTCCAGATCGTGGGCGTCGACCGCGGTGATGTACGTGTTGCTGGCCTCGTCGATCCGCCGGCCCAGGGCGGCGAAGCCGTCCACGGCCCGGCGCGCGGCGGGGGAACCGTCCACCGCGGTGATCGTCTCGATCGAGATCCTCAGGTCGCGCTGGGCGGTGTCCAGCTCGTAGAAGGCCTCGGCGGCCGCGTCCTTCGCGGCCTGCGCCTCGGCGCGCTGACTCTCTCCGCGCCCGCCGAACCAGCGCCTCGTACCGCCACCGGCGAAGGCCGCGGGCAACGCGGCGACCAGCAGCGGCACCGGCAACAGCACCAGCGCGAGGACATCGCCGACTGCGGAGCCCCCGCCCGCTCTCCTCCGCGGCCGCGCGTCTGTCGCCCTCACATCCCTCTCCCGTGCTGCTCGCCCCTGCCCGGTACATTCTCCCACCCGGTAAAGACGAACACACGTGCCGGTTAGTTCGCGTTTCGGACCCTGACTTGGCCGTTGTCGCTGCGAACCTTCACCACGTGGCCGCTGCCCGCGCCCGCCGCGACCTGCGGTACGTCCACAGAGGCGTGCCCGTTGCGGGTGACGGCGTCCACCGCGTACTTCGTGGAACCGGGCGGCAGGTCGATGGTGATCGAGCCGTTGTCGCTCACGGCCTCCACCCGGTCCGGAGCGCTGGTGAAGCGCAGCCGGATGCTGCCGTTGTTGCTCCGTGCCGCCACGGACCCGGCCGACACCCGATCGGTGACGATCGCGCCGTTGTCGCTGGACAGGTCGAGCGGCCCGGTGGAGTCCCGGACGGAGACCCTGCCGTTGTCGGCGCGGAGCGTGAGCGGCGTACGGAAGCCGGAGGCGGCGATCTCCCCGTTGTCCCCCTCGACGACCACCGCCACCCCGCGCGGCACCTTCACCCGGTACTCCGCCGCGCAGTCGCTGATCAGGGCCTCGCACTTCACCCGGAGCGACAAGGTGTCGTCCCGCATCTCCCATTTCGGATCGGGCCCGCTCCCGAGCACCGCCCAGCCGTCGACCCGCCGCGTGACCTCGACCTCGCGCACATCGGCCGGTACGAGCTCCAGCGACGACGACCGGGTGTCGATGGTCAGCGTCTTCCCGCTCAACGCGAACGACTTGTGCTCGGCAGGCGCCTCGCTCACATCCGTACCGGCACAACCGGCCAGCGCGAGCACCATGACCGCGCCACCCCCGGACGCGACGAGAGCACGGGTACGGGCATGGATACGGGTACGGACTGCCACGATGATCTTTCCCCCCGGGGTCGAGCGACGACCGCCTCGCACGGCGCGCACCTCACCGTACGACCGCCCTCCGCCCCACCAGAACGGGGCGGACCACCGTACGGAGGGTGGGGATATCCCCCGTACCCCCGACCCCCTCCCACGAGGCCGGATACCGTTTGTGACCGGGGGCCGTGGGCCATGTACGCTGTTGCCTCATCCACGGGTGCGTAGCTCAGGGGTAGAGCGCTGCTCTTACAAAGCAGATGTCGGCGGTTCGAAACCGTCCGCGCCCACCACGAGGTCAGAGCACCTCTCGCGAATCCCCAGGTCAGAGCGTCAGAGACCTGGGGATTCGACGTTCCTGCACTCTGTCGACACGCTGAAGGAACTCTGCCGCAACCCTCAGAGGTCTGTACCGTCCGCTAAATCTCTCCTACGAGGCGGCAGGGAACCCGCAGCTCAGACACCGAATTCCGGGAACAACGAACATCCGGCGTACCTACTGCAGCGACCAGGGACGACCCCTGAAAACGGCGGATATCGTCGTGCCCGCCGCCCTGTGCGAGATCGTCCACGAGATCCCCGTCGCGCGGTAGTCCGGTTCAGCCTTGTAGGTGGGGCCATCCGTCCTGGTTGGAGTAGCTCTCAAAGCAGTACCGGGTCAAGCGGTCCCACTCCTTGCCGGTGGCCAGTTCGTACGCCTTGTCCGGTACGGACAGCAGCCATTCACCGTCGTGCTCGGTGGAGGTGTACGGGGCGAACTTGTCGACGTCGAAGAAGACGCTCTCCCAGACGGTTTGGCCTGCGGCTACGACGGCGCAGCGTGTGTACAGGAACACGTCGGACGATTGCGGGAACGGGTTGCCGTCTCGGTCTGTCAGGTCGACCACGGGGAGGGTTCCGAACTTCTCCTGGTCCAGGCGGTAGAGGGCCTCTGCGTGACATTCGGCGAAGCCGATGATGTCAGGGACGGGGCGGCGGCTCAGCTCCTCGGCAAGGCGCTGGCAGCTCTCTTGGGTTGCTTCGCCGTCCAGGGTGGCTATCAGCACCCAGAAGTCGGCCCATGTCATTCTCACTGGCTCAGGATGTCAGGGCAGTCTGACATCAACGAGAGCGCACAACCGAACTGGGTTGTCAGCGCTTCGGCGTACTTTCTCGCCATGGCGAACAGACCCCCGAGAACTGGCGTGCCTGGATGGCAGAGGTGGCCCGCGATGTTGAGGCCGGGATCCTGGAGCCCGAGTGTGTCGGCGGGGCGGAGATGTACCCGAGCTCACGGACGCCTGGCGCGACTGGTGACCACCGCTTCCCGGGCTTCCGTCGGTGTCTGTGTACGAAGACCGAGCCCCTGTCTCCGGCACCTTGCCCGTGCGGCGGCATCATGAGTTCCATGACTTCCGGAACCGGCTCAGCGCCGATCGAGAGCACTCACGTCACGGCCGCCGTCGAGGGCACGGGACTCCGCTTCTCCTGGGATGCCGATGCCCGGATCGAGGTGCGGAACCTCGGGGCCGAGGTCGTCATCGAGGCGAATGCCGCGGGGCTCAGGACGCTTGCCGGGCATCTTCTCGTGCTGGCAGGCGAAGGAGTTCCCGATGGAGCCCATCTGCACCTCGAAGACAGCAACGGGCTGGAAGACGGGTCCGTCGGACTGGTCCTGGAGCGCAGCTGCGAAAAGTGACCGGCCCCTCGTAGCCGTCGCCGGAGCTGACATCCAAAACTGACATCAACGACGGCGGATGACGGCGGTCGCGCGCGGTTTGCCGTGGCGGAGGTGACCAGCGACACGCCCCTGGGAGAGCGCTCCGCACGAGCTTGCAAAGCAGATGTCGGCGGTTCGAAACCGTCCGCGCCCACCAGTAGGAAACCGCGGGTGAGAGCCTGTCTCAGGACCTCCAGTCGCATGCGACCGGGGGCCGATTCCATGATGGATGCCGCCTGCGGTCTCGCGGTCGTGCATCGATCTGGTTGTGGCCGCCCGAGGCCGCCGAGCCGGTGGCGGACTTGCACGGTCCACCCGTCGTAGCGACGGTCCACCCGTCGTAGCGTGGGGTTCGGGCAAGGGGGTCTTGTTCGCGTCGGGGTTGGCTCAGGGGGGATCCATGTCGTACGGCTATGCACAGCAGCAGCCGCCGGGGAAGTCGCGTACCGGGTTGATCGTTTCGTTGTCCGTGGTCGGTGGGGTGGTTGTCCTGTTGGCCGTGGGGGTGCTGATCGCGTTGCTGAGTGGCAGGGGTTCCTCGTCGGGTGGCCCGGGGCCGGGGGAGGTCAGGGCTTCCGGGGTGCCCTCGGAGGCGCCGTCGGCCGGGGAGGCGGATGCCAAGGGGGATGTGCGGATCACCCGGTGTCGGGTCGACCCCCTGACCGAGTGGCCGGACGCGGATGTGGGAGATCGTGAACGGGGCCGACGACCGGGCGTCGTACATCGTCTCCGTGGAGTTCCTGGACGGGGACGGTACGCGCCGGGCCTCCGGGCTCGCGACGGTGACCGACCTGGAGGCGGGGCGGAAGGCGGTCGAGAACGCCCAGGGGCTGGGGGAGGTTCCGGGGAAGATGACCTGCGAGGTCGCCGAGGTGACCCGGATTCCCGCGCGGTAGTCGACGCGGTGGGCGGGGCGGTTGTCAGTGGTGCGGTTCACACTGGGGGCATGTGCCGAAGCATCAAGACTCTGCGTCCGCCCGCCCTCCCCGAAGAGGCCACCGAGGAGGAGATCCGGGCCGCGGCCCTGCAGTTCGTACGCAAGGTGTCCGGCTTCCGGGCCCCGGCCGGGCACAATCAGGAGGTGTTCGACCGGGCCGTGGAAGAGATCGCCGAGGCGACCGCCAGACTGTTGGACGGCCTGGAGGTGCGGGGAGCGGTCAGGGCGCCGTAGAGGCCGCTTCCGTCGCCGGGCGGCGCATGAAGAAGGCGGCCAGGGCGCCCGCCATGAACAGGGCGAGGACCGATACGGCCGTGGCGACCCAGGTCGCGCCGAGCCACTGGCCGCCGAAGTAGCCGAGGCCCACGCTGTAGCCGGCCCAGGCCACGCCCGCCAGGGCCGACCATGGCAGGAACTCCTTCGCCTTGCGGTGCGCGGCGCCCGCGCCCAGCGAGACCACGGAGCGCCCGGCCGGGGCGAAGCGCGCTATGACGACGAGGGCGCCGCCGCCCCGGGCGAGGGCGGCGCCGAGGCGTTCCTGCGCGGAGGTGAGGCGGCGCGAGCGGGCGATGGCCCGGTCCAGGCGTTCGCCGCCGCGCCAGGCCAGCCGGTACGCGACGAGGTCGCCGAGGACCGAGGCGGTGGCCGCGCAGAGGATGAGCACGAGGAGTGAGGGGACTTCCGCCGGTGCGGCCGTGGCTCCCGCGACGGTCGTCGTACCGGCTGCGGCAGCCGTGGCGGCGGTGATCACCAGCACACCGCTGGGCAGCAGCGGGAGGAAGACGTCCAGGAGCACCGACAGCGCGACGAGGCCGTAGATCCACGGACTGCTGATCAGCGCGCCCAGACTCTCAAGCACCTTCTACTCCCCGATTCGGAACAACGCCGCGACGTCGCGGGGGAGCGGACAGGAGCGGCAGGGTCAGCTGTACAGCGTACGCCTGCCGTTCATGCGGTGATCTATAAATAAGAACGATGTTGGGAACCTCACGCGCGCCCGGAAACGGGGAAAGCCCTGGTTCCGGGGGCGCGTGAGGCTCGGAGCGGTCTGCTCGGAGCGGTGTGCCGGGCGGTGTGCCCGGTGGTGCGGACCGAGGGGCGGGACGCGGTCAGACCGATACGGGCGGTGCCTGCTCGGAAGTGCGCTCCTCGCCGGGGTGGGCGCCGGCCCGGGCGAACAGCCCGTCCAGGGCGAGGGCGCCGGAGCCGGTGAAGACCAGCAGGAGGAAGGTCCAGCAGAAGACGGCCGAGGGCTCCCCGCCGTTCTGGAGCGGGAACAGCGCCTCCTGCTGGTGGACGGTGAAGTAGGCGTACGCCATGGAACCGGAGCAGATCAGGGCGGCGACGCGCGTGCCGAGCCCGAGTGCCACCAGGGCGCCGCCGACGAATTGGATGACCGCCGCGTACCAGCCGGGCCAGGTGCCGGCGGGTATGGAGCCGCCGTTCATGGCGCCGCCGAGGATGCCGAAGAGCGAGGCGGCGCCGTGACAGGCGAAGAGCAGTCCGATGACGATGCGGAAAAGGCCGAGGACGTAGGGCTGGGCCTGGCGCAGATGGGTCTGCATGGGGGGAGGCTCCTTCGGTCGGGTGGGGACGTGAACCGATCGGGCGCTCCAGATTAGGGAGACCTTACCAATGCTTGCAAGTTCAACATTTCTGGTGGCTGACCGAAAAATGTCTCGCGTAATTCGGTCGCGCTTCGTTCGGGACCCCCTGCCATCTGCGAACCTCTTCTCCGCTCGTTGGCCTGAACCAATGGCGGCGTAACTTTCCGGCCAGCCCGCGGGGTGGTGGTCGGGCGGGGGAGGGGGCGTCCGGTCATGATCCGCTGGTTCTGGACCACGGGGGTCGCGTGATGTCCGTCCGGCGGGCATGTGGTCCGGTGGGGGTGGGCGGTCCATGTGGGGTGGTGGGGTGGACCAATGGCGGTGGCGGCCGCGAGGGTGGGGCGGCGGTCCGGAGGAGGGGGAGTGGTCAAGGGGGGAATGCGGGCCGGGTGGGCCTTTCGTGGCGCCGGGGAACCAATGCCGTCGACCGGGTGGGTCCGAGGTGGACGCATGGCGACCGGCGGGTGACCGTACTTGACCGAAAGCGTATGGGTGGCCGGGACGCGATCCGCGGGCGGTCGCGGTGAGGGGCCCGGTGCCGGGCGGAAGCGCCGGGCGGAGATGCGGGGCGCAGGTGCCGGGCAGGGGCGCGCCCCCTCGGACCGGCCGGTGCGAGAGGGCGCGCGGGAAGCGGAGGCTCCGCCGGTTCAGCAGCCGTTCAGGATGGTCTGCAGGGCGCTCTTCTCCGCCGGGTCGACGGTGAGGTCGTAGTAGTGCTTCACGTGGACCCAGGCCCGCGCGTACGTGCACTTGTACGCGGCCCGCGGCGGCATCCACTTGGCCGGGTCCTTGTCGCCCTTGGCCTGGTTGACGTTGTCCGTGACCGCGATGAGCTGGGGGCGCGTCAGATCGTTGGCGTACGCCTGTCGCTGGGCGGTCGTCCAGCCGCTGGCGCCCGACCGCCAGGCTTCGGCGAGCGGCACCATGTGGTCGATGTCCAGGTCGGAGGCGGCGGTCCAGGTCGCGCCGTCGTACTCCGAGTACCAACTGCCGCTGACGGCTGCGCAACTGGTGTTCGTCTCCACGTTGGTGCCGTCGCGCTTCAGGACCGCCTCGCGGGTGTTGCAGGCGCCTGACTGGGTGATCCAGTGCGGGAACTTGTCGCGGCTGTAGCCGTCCGACGAGCCCTCGGCGGCGACGGTGAGCTGGCTCAGGTAGGTGCGGGCCGTCGAGGCGGCGACCGGCGTGGGCATGGCCGCCTGGGCGGTGGGCGCGGTGAACAGGCCGGCGGTTGCGGCCATGGCGACGGATGCGGCGACGGCGGCGATACGACGCGCGTAGACACCGGACATGCGAACTCCCTTGATGTGGGGGGAACGTGGACGGGCAACCCGTGAAGCCCGGCCATGGTGGCGGCGCCAGGTTTCCGTGGGGTGGGCGCCAGGTAACAGAGTGGCGACATGGGCACGTCAGTAGCAAGGGGTCTGGCCGACAAGCCTGGGGCTTGGGGGCGTACGTCCGTATCTGCGCGGGCGTATGTGCTGACGCGACGGCAGCTCGGGTTCATGGGAGGCCGGTTCGTGAGGGTGCCCGGGACGTTTCCGGTCATACAGTTGCGGCGTGCTGCTACCGGTCGACATCACCCTCGGGGTCGTGCTCGCCGTGCTGCTCGCGGTGGCCGCCGGGGTCGCCGCCCTGGCCTCGCTCGGGCGGTCCCGCGAGATTCTGCTGGCGGGACTACGGGCGGCCGTTCAGCTCGCCGGGGTCTCGCTGCTCATCGGCTGGGTGGTGCGATCGCTGCCGCCGACGCTGGGGTTCGTGGCACTGATGTACGCCGTGGCCGCGTGGACCGCGGGCCGGCGGGTCACCCGCAACGGCACCTGGTGGTGGGCGGCGCTGCCGATCGCGGCGGGGGTCGCGCCGGTGGTCGGGCTGCTGCTGCTCACCGGGCTTCTGCCGGTGAAGGGCATCGCGATGATCCCGGTGGTCGGCATCCTCATCGGCGGGGCGCTGACCGCGACCGTGCTGGGTGGGCGGCGCGCGCTCGACGAGCTGACGATACGTCGCGGGGAGGTGGAGGCGGGGATGGCGCTCGGGCTGCTCGACCGGGACGCGCGGATGGAGATCGCCCGGCCGGCCGCGGCGGACGCGCTGCTTCCGGGGCTGGACCAGACCCGGACGGTGGGGCTGGTGACCCTGCCGGGGGCCTTCGTGGGCATGCTGCTGGGCGGCGCCTCGCCGGTGCAGGCGGGCGCCGTGCAGCTCTTCGTGCTGGTGGCCCTGATGGCCGTGCAGGCGGTGGCCGTGACGGTGGTGCTCGAACTGGTCGCACGGGGGCGGCTGCACCGGGTGTGACGGGGCGCGGGGTTGCCGCCGAAAGCCGGGGGCGTCGGCTACGGGCTCGGCCGCGTACCCGCCCCTCCTCCGGGGGTGGCGCGGCCTATCGGGCGGTTTCGATGTGCAGGTGGATCCGGCCGTCGGGGGCCGCCTCCACCCGCAGGTGCGTCAGGTCCGGCACGTGCGCGTCGGGGGAGAGGGCCGCGGCGCGTGGGCCGACGCCCATCACGCGCATGCCCGCGGCCCGGCCCGCCGCGATGCCCGCCTCGGAGTCCTCGAAGACGACGCAGTCCGCCGGGGCGAAGCCCAGCTCGGCCGCGCCCTTGAGGAAGCCCTCCGGGTCCGGCTTGCTGGCGCCGACGCTCTCCGCGGTGATCCGGATCTCCGGAATGCGCAGCCCCGAGGCGGTGAGCCGGGTCCGGGCCAGGGCTTCGTCGGCCGAGGTGACCAGGGCGTGCGGGAGGCCGGTGATCGCGTCCATGAAGGCGGCGGCGCCGTCGATCGGGACGACGCCGTCGGTGTCGGCGGTCTCCTCGGCGAGCATGACCCGGTTGTCCGCGTAGTTCTGCTCCATCGGGCGGTCCGGGAGGAGGGCCGCCATGGTGGCGTACCCCTGCCTGCCGTGGACGACCTTGAGCGCGGCCTCCGGGTCCAGCCCCTCGCGGAGCGCCCAGCGCCGCCAGCAGCGCTCCACCACGGCGTCGGAGTTCACCAGGGTCCCGTCCATGTCCAGGAGGAGGGCGCGGGCGGTGAGGACGGTGGCCGGCATGGGCGGGCTCCAGGAAGCGGGGGCGAGGGGACAGCGGGAGAAAAGGGTCAAGCAGCCTCGCCCGCCGGTCAGGGGTGGCGGGCGGAGGCTACTTTGTTCCATCACGATACAAAGAGCTGTCCGGGAAAGCCAATCCCTGTCCTTCTTCTCCTCTTTTCTTGGGGAATGCTCCCCTCTCTTTTCAGGAAGGTTCCCGGTTCCCTCAGGAAGGTCCCCGGCCCGTCGTCTCCGCCTCCAGGGCGCTGCGGGTGCGGGGGCCGTAGACCCCGGCGGGGTCGCCCTCGATGGACTTGTACGACTGGTAGACGAGCACCGCGCGCTCGACCCGGTTCGAGTAGTCGCCGTCGTAGGACCCGTGGAACAGCCAGACCTCCGCCAACCGGCGCTGGAGGTCGGCCACCGCCGGTCCCCGGTCCCCGGGGCGCAGCGAGGGCCCGGCCAGCGAGGCGGGCGGCGCGTCCGACGGGGAGGTCTCGGCCGGTGCCGAGGGGGTGGTGGTGGTCGGTGGGGGCGGGGCGACGGACCGGGAGGGCGACGGCTCCGTGGTGGCCGAGGCGGAGGGGGAGGGCGAGGCGGACGTGGCGGGCGGGGCGGGGGCCGAGGGGCTCGGGGAGGCCGGGTCGGAGGCCGGTGCCGACTCCGTGGCGTCGGTGTCCGCACCGGGGAGGTCGGCCGCCGTACTGGGCAGGGCCCGCACCCGGTCCCCGCCCCCGTCGCCGCCACCGAGCAGCCCGGTCGCGAACGCCGCCGTGCCCACCACGGCGATCAGGGCCACCCCCGTCGCCACGGCCGTGAACGGGCGGCGGCGCCTTGACGGCCCGTCCTCGTCGAGGAGCGCGGGCACCACGGTGGGGGAGCCGGGGCGCCCGGCCGCGCCAGGGGCTTCGGAAGGGGCGCCGAAAGAGGCTGCCCCAGGGGCGTCGGATGCGGTGCCGAAGGAGGCGTCGAACGCGGGGACGGCGGCGGTCGCGACGGCGTCCGGCAGCGGGCCCGCCGTCGCCGGGCCGAGGCGGAGCGGCATCGTCGTGGCCGCGTCGCCCTCCACGGCCTCGGCCGGGCGGGCCCGCCCCGGGGCCCCGGCCCCGGGCCCCTCCGGGGCGGACAGGTCGTTCCCCAGGGTCACGTACGGCCGGATCCGCAGCGGGTCGAAGTCCTCGGCGGCGTCCCGTTCCGCCCGGTCGGCCGCCACCCGCCCGGCCCGGTGCCGCTCCTCCTCGTACCGCTGCCGGTCCCGCTCCGCCGCCGTGCGCCCGCAGGCGCAGCCCGGCCGGGGCGCGGAACCGTGGCCGGGCCCGCCGCCGGGTCCGTCGTCCGTACCGCACTCCGGGCAGATGTGTCCGGTCATGGTGGCCCCTCCCCTTGATAGCCCTGCGATTATGCAGCCCGTCCCGGTGCGTACACCCGCTCAGCAGGCCATAACCGTACGGAAAGGACAGGATAGGGATGTAGCGGACCCGAGGAGGTGTACATGGCCCGGCATGCGAGGATCCCTGCCCCGGTCTCTGCCCCGGCGCCCGGGGCGGAGCGCTCCCGGCGGTCCGTGCTCGTGGCCATCGGAGCACTGCTCCTCGGCATGCTGCTGGCGGCACTCGACCAGACCATCGTCTCCACCGCGCTGCCGACCATCGTCAGCGACCTCGGCGGTCTGGAGCACCTGTCCTGGGTGGTCACGGCCTACCTGCTGGCGTCGACCGCCGCGACCCCGCTGTGGGGCAAGCTCGGTGACCAGTACGGCCGCAAGAAGCTCTTCCAGGCCGCCATCGTCATCTTCCTGATCGGGTCGGCGCTCTGCGGGATCGCCCAGAACATGCCGCAGCTCATCGGCTTCCGGGCCCTCCAGGGGCTCGGCGGCGGCGGGCTCATGGTGCTGTCGATGGCGATCGTCGGCGACATCGTGCCGCCGCGCGAACGGGGCAAGTACCAGGGGCTGTTCGGCGCGGTCTTCGGTACGACGAGCGTCCTCGGACCGCTCCTGGGCGGCCTGTTCACCGAGCACCTCACCTGGCGGTGGGTCTTCTACGTCAACCTGCCGATCGGCGTCGTCGCGCTCCTGGTGATCGCCGCCGTGCTGCACATCCCGGTCCGCGGCGAGAAGCACGTCATCGACTACCTCGGCACGTTCCTGATCGCCGCCGTCGCCACCTGCATGGTGCTCGTCGCCTCGCTCGGCGGCACCACCTGGGCCTGGGGCTCGGCGCAGATCGTCTCCCTGTCCGTGCTGAGCGTGCTGCTGCTGGTCGCCTTCGTGTACGTCGAGCGCCGGGCCGTCGAACCGGTCATCCCGCTGAAACTCTTCCGGATCAGGACCTTCACGCTCGTCTCCGTCATCAGCTTCGTCGTCGGCTTCGCGATGTTCGGCGCGATGACCTATCTGCCGACCTTCCTCCAGGTGGTGCACTCGATCACGCCGACGATGTCCGGTGTGCACATGCTGCCGATGGTGCTGGGCCTGCTCCTCACCTCGACGGTGTCCGGCCAGATCGTCAGCCGCACCGGCCGCTGGAAGGTCTTCCCGATCGCGGGCACCGGCCTGACCGCCATCGGCCTCCTGCTGCTGCACCGGCTCACCGAGACCACCGGCACCTGGGTGATGAGCGGCTACTTCTTCGTCTTCGGCGCCGGACTCGGCCTGGTGATGCAGGTACTGGTGCTGGTGGTGCAGAACGCCGTCGGGTACGAGGACCTCGGTGTCGCCACGTCCGGGGCGACCTTCTTCCGGTCGATCGGGGCCTCGTTCGGCGTCGCCGTCTTCGGCACGATCTTCACCAACCGGCTCACCGAGAAGCTCACCGCCGCGCTCGCCGGGCACCCGCTGCCGCCCGGCGCCGGGGTGAACGGGCTGGCCTCCGATCCGCGCGCCATCGGACAACTGCCGCCCGCGCTGCGGCCCGCGGTGCTCCACGCGTACTCGACGTCGATCACCGACGTGTTCCTGTACGCGGCCCCCGTCGTGCTGGTCGCCTTCGTCTTCGCCTGGTTCCTCAAGGAGGACAAGCTGCGCGGCTCGGTGACGGCCCCGGAGGTCAGCGAGACCCTGGCGTCGAACCCGGTGGAGCGGTCCTCGTACGACGAATGCGCGCGCGCCCTCTCGGTCCTCGCGACCCGGGCGGGGCGCCGGGAGATCTACCAGCGGATCACCGAGCGGGCGGGGTACGACCTGCTGCCCGCCGCGAGCTGGATGCTGCTGCGCATCCGGCGGCACGGCACGGTCGAACCGGCCCTGCTCGCCGACACCACCCCGGTGCCGCTGCGGGCGGTCACCGACGCGGCCCGGCAGTTGGAGGAACGGGGACTGGCCCGGCGGGAGGGCGTGCAACTGGTGCTCACCGAGACCGGCTCGGAAGTAGTGGTCGACCTTGCGCGGGCCCGGGAGGAGGCCATGGCCGAGCTGCTGGGCGACTGGTGGGGGCCGGACCGGCCGACCGACCTGGTCAGGCTGGTGGAGGAGCTGACCGCGGAGACCTGCGGTTCGAAGGAGGAGCGCCCGCACAGCCCCGCCCCGCAGCGCGACCACGCGGCCCGGGGCCGGCCCGAGCCCGGCGAGGAGCCGACCTGAGCCGGTGAGTTCGGTGGCGGCGGCCGGGGGCGGCGGCCGGTGGTGGTCAGGTGCCCGGCGCGGACAGCTCCTTGGCGAACCAGTGCTCCGCGTACTGCCGCCGGTGGAACGCCGGGACCTCCCGGTAGCCGTGCTTGGCGTAGAGCCCGCGCGCCTCGACCAGGTCGTGGCGGGTGTCGAGCCGGAGGGTGCGGACGCCGAAGGCGCGCGCCGCCTCCTCCACGGCGGCCAGCAGCAGCCCGCCGCCGCCCGTGCCCCGGTGCTCCGGGCGTACGAAGACCCGGGTCAGCTCGGCGGTGTCCGCGTCCGTCACCAGCAGCCCGGCGCACCCCGCCGCCCGTCCGTCGCGGCGGGCGACGACGAACCGGCCGGTGGCTCCGGTGAGCAGGTCGGCCCCGTCGTCGGTGAGCCCCTCCTCGATCTCCTCGACGGTGGCGGGCCGCCCCCAGTAGCGGCTGGCCACCTCGTCGTAGTAGTCGCGGCGCAGCAGCGCGGCGTCGGGGGAGTCGAATGGCTCGGGGGCGACGGTCCAGGTCATGCGCGCATTGTGGCCGCGCCCCCGCACGCCCGGTCAACCGGGTTTACCGGGAGCCGGGGGCCGTCGCCGCCCCGCGCCGGGCCACCCGCAGCGCCACCGACAGCACCACCGCGCCGACCACCCCCGCCACCGCGAGCAGGGTCAGCACCCAGGCGGGCGTCCCGGCCACGGTCAGCAGCCGGTCCTCGAAGATCTCGGTCCGGTACGGGGTGTCCGCGCCGACCGCGCGCAGCTCGTGGTCGGCGTCGATCAGTTCCGGGCGCGGGAACGACTGCTCGATCGCGGTGAGGAACACCGGCCCGCCGCCCGTCAGCCCGGCGAGCGCGTCCGTGTCCGAGGACGCCGCCCGGGTGTCGACCCGGCCCGCGTACGTCACCTTCGGGGCGTCGCCGCCGATCCGGCCGCGCGGCTCCATCCGGTGCGCGGCGAGGACGTACAGCTCCAGCTCCTGAGGGTTCGCGGCGAGCTTCGAGAGCCGCATGGGGTAGACCGGGCGTTCGCTGGCGAAGCGCAGCCGGAGCGGGTCGAGCGTGCCGCGGAGCGGTTCGGTGCCCTCCCGGGGCGCGAGGCGGACCGCGACGTACTCCCACTTCCGGTCGACGTACGGCTTCAGCGCCGTCGCCAGCCGGTCGGGCAGGTCGAAGCCGTTCTCCGCCAGCCAGGACCGGAGCGCCTCCGGGTCGTTCGCGGCCAGCCGCGCCACGTCGAAGGGCCCGAGCCGCTCGCGCCCCACCACCTCGACCGACGGTGCCCCGGGCAGCGGTGCGGCGGCCGAGTCCCCGGTGGTGCCGCCGAACGGCCAGTCGCGGTCCCGGGGCCAGAAGTAGTGCCTGGTCACATGGGTCGGCGCGGTGAGGCCGGACAGCTCGGAGAAGACCTCGGGATCACCGAGCTCCACGGTCGCGCGGTGCGGCACCGGCATGATCCACGCCGCCTCCGGGGCGTCCCCGCGCACCGTCAGCCGCATGACGATCTGCTCCGTGCGCCCGTCCCAGCCGACCACCGAGGTCTCCCGGTCGACCGCGACCCGGCTTTCCCGGCTGGGGACCATCGCCCCGCAGCCACAGGCGTACGCCGGGCTGATCAACGACCCCAGTTGCAGCGACACCAGCATCAGCAGCAGCGACAGCGCCCGCACCGGCCATCCGCGCCGGTCGCCCCGGAGACCACCGCGCCCGTCATCCCGGACACCCCGCTTCACCCCTGTGCGGTGCATGGAATGCCCGCCTCCCCCGTGACCGGCCCCGACCGACCGTGATCGACGAGGCATCGACGAAACACGGGGAAGGACGTGCGAACCCACGTTCCGGTTCCGGGCATCCGTGCGTGCGCGGATACGGGCGGCGGCGGCCGCGCGACCGTCCCGGCGGTCCGCAGGGCTCATGCATTCGATCTGCTTTCGGCCGTATGTCCGATCAAGACGTGAT
Organism: Streptomyces sp. NPDC001108; assembly: GCF_053598535.1. Classification (NCBI taxonomy): domain Bacteria; kingdom Bacillati; phylum Actinomycetota; class Actinomycetes; order Kitasatosporales; family Streptomycetaceae; genus Streptomyces; species Streptomyces sp. NPDC001108. The sequence continues at coordinate 73,736 of NZ_JBSFKL010000004.1, read as the reverse complement.
GTCGGTCAAGTGAAGAGAGGGTGGATTACATCCGTCTCGTCGTGCAATGCGAAGGTTTCACCGATGCCCGGTCCGAGCGACGGGCACCGGAACGGCGGAACGGCGGAAGGTTCGGCGCGGCGTGGCGAATGCGGAACACAGGGTGCGCGGGGACGCGGCAGCGGGGAGCGGCGGCGACCGGACGAGGGTGGTCAGGGCCGCGCTCTGGCTGGTGGTCGCCGTACTGGCGGTCCGGCAGACGGCGACGGCGCTGGGGCGGTCGCCGGGGCAACGCCTCACCGGACCGGAGACCTGGACCGGCCCCGGCGGCGTGCTGCGGATGACGGGCTCGCTGTACGACGGCGACCGGTTCACCGGCACCCCGTTCGCCGGTCTGGTGCTGAGGACACCGGCCCAAGTCGCGGAACAGCACCTGGGGCTCGTCTGGACCTTCGGTTCCCTGCTGCTCGTCGCCGCGCTGGGCGTCGTCGCCGCCCGTGCGCTGCCGGGGCCGGTCTCCCGCCGCACCGCGCTGCTCGCCGCCCCCGTCGCGATCAGCCTGCTGATGGTCTCGCTGCCGGTCCGCACCGCGCTGCACCTGGGGCAGACCGGCGTCCTGCCGGTTCTTCTGGTGCTGCTGGGCTGCTTCGCGGTCCGGGGGGACCACGCCCGTGGCGTCCTGATCGGGGTGGCGGCCGCGCTCCAGCCCACCGTGCTGCTCTTCGCCGTACTGCTCGGCCTGACCGGCCGGCGCCGGGCCGCGGTGACCGGCGGCCTCGCGTTCGCCGGCTGTACGGCGCTGGCCTGGGCCGTACGACCCGGCGACTCGTGGGCGTACTGGGTGCACCATGTCGCGGGCGCCGGGCTGGGCGGTGACGCGGCGGACCTCGCCAACCAGTCCCTGCACGGCGCGCTGCTCCGCTTCGGACTCACCGGACCGGCGGAGGTCGCGCTCCTCCTCGTGCCGGCCGGGGCCGTCTGCGTCCTCGGGCTGCGCCGGGCCGTGCGGTACGCGCGCGACGGGCAGCTGCTCCTCGCCGTCGCGGTGACCGGCTGCGTGGCCGTGGCCGTCTCGCCGACGACCTGGCCGCACCAGCTCCTGTGGGTGCTGCTCGCGGCGGCCGGCCGGGTCGGGAAGCGGGCCGGTGACCGGCGGCTCTGGCCGGTGGTCGTGGTGCTGGTGCTCACCCTGCCGGGGACGATGCTGCTGCCGAACCTCGCGGTGCTCGTCCCCGTGCGCGACAACGTGCCGCTGCTCGCCGCGCTCGCCGCGGCCTGCGCCGTGCCGTTCCTGCCGCGCGCCTCGCCGTACTGGCGCGACCCCGTCCCCACCGTGTACGCCGCCCCCGCGCCGGGCCGCCGAGGGATGCGGCGGGTGCTCAGCCGGCCCAACCTGCTGCTGGAACTCCTGCTGATCAGGGTCGTCTACTCGGCGTACGCCCAGGTCAGGCTCGCGGCGACGGCCGGACGCGACACCGCCGAGCGGCACGGGCGGCAGATCCACGCCGTGGAGCGGTGGCTGCACATCGACATCGAGCACTGGGCCAACCGCACGGTGGCGGGCATCGCCCCGCTGCGGGGCTTCTTCGACTTCTACTACTCGACGTTCCACTTCATCGTGCCGCTGGCGATCCTCGGGGTGCTGTACGTCCGCCGCCCCGCGGAGTACCGCTGGGCCCGCGCCACCATCGGCTTCGCCACCCTCGTCGCCCTCGTCGGCTTCTGGCTCTACCCGCTGGCCCCGCCGCGCCTGATGCCCGGCCTCGGCTTCATCGACACCGTCCACGGCGTCCAGGACCTCGCGCGGCCCGACTACGGCAGTCTGACCGCCGTGACCAACCAGTACGCGGCGATGCCGTCGCTGCACTTCGGCTGGTCGCTCTGGTGCGGGGTGGTCGTGGTGCTGCTGGCGCCGAGGGGGTGGATGAAGGCGCTGGGGCTGCTGCACCCGCTCCTCACGGTCTGCGCGATCGTCGCCACCGCCAACCACTGGGTGCTGGACGCGGTGGGCGGAGCGGTCGTGGTGGGGCTCGGCTTCGCCCTCGCCCGGCTGCTGACCGGGGGCCGGAGACCTGACCCGGCGGCGGCTGTCGTGCCCGGGGCGGCGAAGCCGTGGGAGGGCCGGACGCCTCCGGCGGCCGCCGTGCCGGTGCCGAGGCCGCCGGACGACGTACCGGCACGAGGCGCCCGCAAGGGCTGACGGGCCGGGGAATGGCCGGAGGGGTGCCGGGACGCGCACATCGTCCCGGCACCCCTCCGGCGTGGATCGCCGCCCGACCAGCATCCGCCCACCGGCCCCGGCCCGCCACTCGAACGGATCAGACGCCCCCCAGCACCCAGGTGGCCAGCGAGAGCGTGACCATGGAGACCACTGTCGAGGCCACCACGGCATCCCGGGCCACCCGGGTGTCCAGCCCGTACTGCTGGGCGAAGACGAAGGCGTTCTGGGCGGTCGGCAGCGCCGAGCAGAGCACCACGGCGAGCAGTTGGGGCCCCGGCAGCCCCAGCAGCGGGCCGCCGACGACGAAGGCGACCAGCGGCTGGAGCACGGTCTTGAGTGCCACCGCCACCACGGTCTCGGCCCGCGCCGGGCGGGGCCCGCCCGTGGCCGCGGCTTCCGCGTCGGCCGGCCGGGCGCGGAGCGAGAGCCCCAGCGCGACCAGGGCCGTCGGCACGGCGGCGGAGCCGAGCAGTTCGAGGGAGTGGGCCAGTGGGTGCGGCAGCCGCACCCCGAGGAGAGCGGCGGCCAGGCCCAGCAGCGACGCGAGGATGATCGGGTTGCGGACCGGCATCGTCAGCATCCGCCGCACCACGACACCCCGTCCGGAAGCCGCCCCCGCCTCCGTCCCCTCCCGTCCGGAGCCCGCCCCGGCCCCCGCCCCGGAGTCCAGCAGCGTCAGGACCACCGGCGAGACCAGCAGCACCTGGAACAGGATGATCTGGGCGACGAACGAGGCGTCCCCGAGCACCTGGACGGCCACCGGTATGCCGAGATTGGCCGAGTTCACGTACCCCGACACCATGCCGCCGATCGCCCGGTCCGCCCTGCCCCGCCCGAACAGCCGCCCGGACAGCAGGAATCCGAGCCCGCAGACCAGCGCGGTGCCCGCCGCGAAGGCCACCATCGACGGGTTGGCGAAGGACCCCGGACGCGCCTTCGACACCATGGTGAACAGGGCGGCGGGCATGGCCACATGGAAGACGAACCGGCCCAGCGCCGCCTCCGCGCCGGCCCCGAGCAGCCCGCCGCGCCCGACCCCGTACCCGATCGCGGTGAGCATCCAGATCGGGGCGAAGGCGGCGAGCAGGGCGGACATGCCCGCCATGATCCTCGCGCCGGCGTGCGCCCGGCGCACGGGGGTTGGTCCGTGCGCCGGGGGACCGTCAGCTCCCCGAGGAGTCCGTGGAACCCGTGGTGACCCGGAGCTCCTTGATCCCGTTGAGCCACGCCGACCGCAGCCGCCGCGGGTCGCCGGTCTGCCGCAGGTCCGGCAGCACGTCCGCGATCGCGTTGAAGATCAGATTGATCTCCATCACGGCGAGGGACTTGCCGAGGCAGAAGTGCGGACCGCCGCCGCCGAACCCGAGGTGCGGGTTGGGGTCGCGGGTGATGTCGAAGGTCTCCGGGCGCTCGAAGACCTCGGGGTCGTTGTTGGCCGAGGAGTAGAACAGCCCGACCCGGTCGCCCTTCTTGATCAGTTGGCCGCCCAGCTCGGTGTCCTGGGTGGCGGTCCGCTGGAAGGAGACCACCGGGGTCGCCCAGCGGACGATCTCCTCGGCGGTCGTCTCCGGGCGCTCCCGCTTGTACAGCTCCCACTGGTCGGGGTGGGTGAGGAAGGCGTGCATGCCGTGGCTGATGGCGTTGCGGGTGGTCTCGTTGCCCGCGACGGCGAGCAGGATCACGAAGAAGCCGAACTCGTCGGAGGAGAGGTTGCCCTCGCCCTCCGCCGCGACCAGCTGGGAGACGATGTCCTTGGCCGGGCACTCCTTGCGGGCGGCCGCGAGGTTCATCGCGTACGACACTATTTCCATGGCCGCCTCGGTGCCGACCTCCTCCGTGATCGCGTACTCGGGATCGTCGTACGCGGCCATCTTGTTGGACCAGTCGAAGATCTTGGACCGGTCCTCCTGCGGTACGCCGATCAGCTCCGCGATGGCCTGGAGCGGCAGTTCGACCGCGATGTTGGTGACGAAGTCGAAGGACCCGTCGTCGGCGGCGGCGGCGCGCGCGGTGTCGACGATGGAACGGGCCCGTGAGCGCAGCGCCTGTTCCAGCGAGCGCACGGCCCGGGGCGTGAAGCCGCGCTGGACGATCTGGCGGACCCGGGTGTGCTCGGGCGGGTCCATGTTCAGCATGATCAGTTTCTGGACGTCGATCTGGTCCCGGCTGATCGATTCGTTGAAGCGGATGACCGCCGTGTTGATGTGCGAGGAGAACAGCTCCGGGTGCGTGGAGACGTACTTGACGTCCGCGTGCCGGGTGACGACCCAGTAGCCCGCGTCGTCGAAACCGGAGATGCCGGTCGGCTGGGTGCACCACCAGACCGGAGCGGTCTGCCGCATCTGTGCGAACTCCGGGTGCGGAATGCGGGATTGGAGCAGATCGGGGTCGGTGAAGTCGAACCCTTCGGGCAGATGGGGGCAGGACATCGGCAGCTCCTGGTCGGTCCGAGGGCCGTCCGGGCGGTGCCTGACGACCCATCAGAAGTTGACGGAAAGGTAGTAACGAGTTCTACAACTGGCAAGACCGGCGGTCCGATCTGTTGCGTGAAGAGTCGGTGGGGCCGGTGCGGAGCGGGCGCGAGGTCCGTGCAGCACTCTTGCGTACCGCGGGTAAGCCTCATAAGACTGCTTGCATAACTAGAACGCGTTCCATCCGCGGGCGCCGGGACGCCCCTGCGGAAGTGCGAGGAGAGGACGAGCTCATGGCCGCGGAACCCGTCATCGTCGAAGCCGTACGCACCCCCATCGGAAAGCGCGGGGGCGCGCTCGCCAATCTGCATCCCGGCTATCTGCTGGGCGAGACCTACCGAGAACTCCTCGGCCGTACCGGTATCCACGCCGACTGCGTCGAGCAGATCGTCGGCGGCACGGTCACCCACGCCGGGGAACAGTCCATGAATCCGGCCCGCAACGCCTGGTTGGCCGTGGGCCTGCCGTACGAGACCGCCGCCACCACCGTGGACTGCCAGTGCGGCTCCTCGCAGCAGGCGTCCCACATGGTGGCCAACATGGTCGCGGCCGGGGTGATCGACGTCGGCATCAGCTGCGGCGTCGAGGCCATGTCGCGGGTGCCGCTGGGCAGCGGCTCCAAGCACGGACCGGGAAAGCCCTGGCCCGACGAGTGGAACGTGGACCTGCCCAACCAGTTCGAGGCGGCCGAGCGCATCGCCCGTAAACGCGGGCTGACCAGGGAGAACGTCGACTCCTTCGGGCTCATCTCGCAGGAGCGGGCCGCCGTCGCCTGGGCCGAGGAGCGCTTCAAACGGGAGACGTACGCCGTCCAGGTGCCGACCACCGAGGAGGAGCAGGCGGCCGGACACGGCATGTGGCGCCTGGTCGACCGGGACGAGGGGCTGCGCGACACCACCATGGAGGGGCTCGGCCGGCTCAAGCCGGTCATGCCGACCGCCGTCCACACCGCGGGCAACTCCTCGCAGATCTCCGACGGCGCCTGCGCGATCATGTGGGCGTCCAAGCGGATGGCGCGGGCGCTCAAGCTCAAGCCGCGCGCCCGGATCGTCGCCCAGGCCCTGGTCGGCTCGGACCCGCACTTCCATCTCGACGGGCCGATCGACGCGACCCGCGCGGTGCTCGGCAAGGCGGGCATGTCGCTCAAGGACATCGACCTCGTCGAGATCAACGAGGCGTTCGCGTCGGTGGTGTTGAGCTGGGCGCAGGTCTTCGAGCAGGACCTCGAAAAGGTCAACGTCAACGGTGGTGCCATCGCGCTGGGCCACCCGGTGGGCGCCACCGGGGCCCGGCTCATCACCACCGCCCTGCACGAACTGGAGCGCAGGGACAAGGAATTCGCCCTGATCACCATGTGCGCGGGCGGTGCGCTGGCGACCGGCACGATCATTCAGCGGCTCTGACGCGGTCGGGGCGGCCCCCGCCCGGGGGTGGTGCCAGGTGCACCCCGGGGCGGGGGTCCACGCCGATGTCGGCGCGGTCCGCCGCCTCATACCGTCATGGCCATGGACAACGACAACACCCGCCGCACACAGGCCACTTCGCGCGAACGGCACGAAAACCGGCGCGGCACCCGCCGGACCGTCGCGGCCGCCGCGGCCCTGCTCCTCGCGGCCCTGGGCACCGCGCCGGCCCTCGCCCAGCAGCCCGCCGGAGCCACCGGAACCGCCGCGGTCTCCTCCGCACACGCAGCGGGGGCCAGAGGCACCCTCCTGGGCGTCACCCCGGTCTCCGACCTCGACCGCGCGGACGTCGTCCGCTTCCTCGCCCCGACCGGCATGGACACCGGCACCGTCCGCCACGGACTGCGCGGCTACCGCCTCACCTACCGCACCGTCACCCCGCAGGGCGTCCCCACCACGGCGACCGGCCTCCTGGTCCTCCCCAAGGGCGGGCCGCACCGGCTCGACCTGGTCTCCGACACCCACGGCACCATGGCCCACCGCGACTACGCCCCCTCGGTCGGCGAGGACTTCGGGCGCATCGCCCCCTACCTCCACGCGTCCGCCGGCCGGGCCGTCGCCGCCCCCGACTATCTGGGCCTGGGCAAGGGCCCCGGCCGCCACCCGTACATGGACACCCGGTCCGCCGTCACCGCCTCGGTCGACATGCTGCGGGCCGCCCGCACCGCCGCCGGGCGGCTGGGGCGGCCGCTCACCGGTGACGTCTACGCCAGCGGCTTCTCCCAGGGCGGCCAGGTCGCGATGGCCCTCGGCCGGGCCCTCGACGGCGGCGCGGACCGGCACTTCCGGCTCCGGGCGCTCGCCCCCGTATCGGGCCCCTACGACATCGAGCACGCGGAGACCCCTGCCCTCTTCGACGGCGGGATCAACGACATCAGCGGTGTCTTCTACCTCTCGTACTACCTCACCGCGCAGAACCGGCTGCACCCGATCTACCGGGACCCCGCCGAGGCGTTCCGCCAGCCGTACGCGGACATCGTGGAGGGGCTCTTCGACGGCGACCACACCGAGGAAGAGATCATCCCCGCGCTGCCCGCGACGGTGAAGGAGCTGCTCACCGACGACTTCTACCGCCGCCTCCAGCACCCCACCGGGGGCCTGCTGGCCGCCGCCCGCGCCCAGGACGGCAACTGCGCCTGGCGGCCCGGTGCACCGGTCCGGCTCTACACCTCCGCCGGGGACACCGACGTGGTGATCGCCAACGCCCGGAACTGCGCCGCCGACCTGGCCGCCCGGGGCACCCGCGCCCCGGTGATCGACCAGGGGGCCACCGACCACACCGGTACGTATCTCACGTCGGGGCCGCAGATCGTGCGCTGGTTCGACGCCCTGGCCGCGCGCCGCTGAGCGGCCGCCGTCCCCGGAGCCGTCAGTACGGCACATGGGTGGGGAAGGTGGCGGTGGGGCTGAACAGGGCCGCGTACCCCTCCTCGTGGTGGTGACGGCGGTGCCGCCCGGACCGGCCGGTCTCGGCGACCGGCGTCGCGAGCGTGAGCAGGCCGTCGTTGGCGAGCTCCTGCACCCGCATCAGCAACGTCCTCACGTCCAGGCCGAGTTCGGCCGCGACGGTGTGCAGGTCGAGGCCGGACTCCCAGCTCCACAGCAGCACGGAGTCCATGCTCGACGACCAGGCGGCCGCGTTCACCGGCTCACCCTGCGCCGGCTGCGGCACCGGTGATGCCTGGGGCACCGGGGCGGACTGGTGCGGCTGCGGCATCTGGGGCGTCACGGGTACGGGCGCGCGGGCATGGGCGGGCGCCGGGTTCAGCGCCGGGGTACCGGCCGCCGCCGGGGGAGCGGCCGGCATCGGTGGAACCACGGGCGCCGGGGGAACGGCCGCGGCGGGACCGGCCGGACTGGGCGCCGCCTCGTCCGGAGCCCCGCCCTCCGGCGCGGCGGCGGGCCCGCTCGGGGTGGGGCCCGCCGCCGGTGAGGACCGGCCCAGCAGCTTCTCGGCGATGGACCGCGCCGTGCTGCGGCCGACCGTCCGTCGCGCTAATCGCACTTCGCGCTCGTTCAGCCCCATCAGATCCGCGATCGATCCGTCGTCACCGACCGCGACGGCGAAGGCGGCCAGCGTTCTGCTCCGCTCCGCCCGCATCTCGTCCAGCAGTGCCTGAGCCCGGCGCATGCGCTCGTCACTGGCGCAGAAAGCTTCCGCCAGGACGCTGTTCCGTTCCCAGAAATCTCGTGGTTCCACGAGAGGGACAACGCGCCGCGGCCCCCGGGGAACGGATGGCTGAGCCAAAAGCGCTCGAATGGACCAACGCGGTCGCACTGGTGCTACGAGTCGGCCTTATGGGCCGGACGGGTGGGGAGCGGCCGGGCCCATGCGGCCGACGGGGGGCGCACGCCCGGGGCGCGCCAGGGGCGCGGCGGCCGCGCGGGGCCCGCCGGACGGCAGGGTCGGCCCGACAGCCTCGGACAGGCCCGCTCCCCCTCGACCGGACACGCCGAGGTCCCGACCGGTGGCGTGCGCCGGAGCCGGGGCGAAGGGCATCCCGAACCCCGTCCGCCCGTTCACCTGCTCCCCGACCGGACGGGAAAAGCCCGCACCCCGTACCGGACGCGGTACGGGGTGCGGGCGGAGGGAGAGCCGGGGGACGGCTCAGTACCAGTGGTTGGTCTGCCAGAACGACCAGGCGGCGCACGGGCTGCCGTAGCGGGAGTTCATGTAGTCCAGGCCCCACTTGATCTGGGTCGTGGGGTTGGTCTGCCAGTCGGCGCCGGCCGAGGCCATCTTCGAGCCGGGCAGGGCCTGCACCAGGCCGTAGGCGCCGGAGGAGGCGTTGGTCGCGGTGTGGTTCCAGCCACTCTCGTTCTGGACGATGTTGCTGAAGCACTGGTACTGCGCGGCGTCACCGATCATCGCCTGCGCCGTGGCCTGCGCTCCCGTCGTGACGGTGGTCGGCGCGGCCATGGCCGGGGTGACCCCGAGGGCCACACCGGTGGCGCCGAGGAGAACGGCGGCGCCGGCGACGGCGGACGTGCGACGGGAGTTGCGGGGCTTGGCGAGGAGGTTACGGGCGAACGACACAGAGGAACCTAACGTTCGGGTACGGGGGAAGTCGCGGACCGGTCCGGATCGTGCGGGTGGACCGGGCTTCGTCGACCGGGGTCCGATCGGGGCGGACCCTGCGGTGCTCGGCGACTCATCCAGTGATAGCGAGGCCGCTGGGCCGCCGCAACGACCCCCGGTACGAGCCCGCCTCGCACCAAGGGCCGCCCGGCCCGCCGCCCGCCCGCCCCGCCCCCGGGCCGTCGTCGCAGGTCGCGGCCGGTACGCGACCGGGCCGCCCGGCCCCGCCGGCGCCACTAACCCCGGTAGGAGAGGACGAAGGTCCTGTGGGAGCCCTCACGCGCCGGGAGCGTCGAATGTGACCCGCGCCTCGAAGTTGGCCCGCCTGGTCGCCCGCCGCAGCGCCTTCAGCAGCGCCGGACCGACGGCCAGCGTCAGCACCGCCGTCAGCACCGCCCGCCCCAGGTCCCAGCCGAGCGACGTCGCCAGGCAGTACGCCAGGAACCGGACCAGGTTCTCCGCCAGCGGATCGCCCGCGTGGAAGGAGACCCCCGACCCCGTCGGCGGCACCGTCACCCAGCCGAACAGGTTCATCACCGTGCCGTACGCGAACGACGCCACGAACCCGTACCCCGCCAGCAGCAGCGCCTCGGCCCGCCCGCGCAGCCGGTCCGCGCCGGGCAGCAGCCCCGCGCCCATCGAGAACCAGCCCATCGACAGCATCTGGAACGGCATCCACGGCCCCACCCCGCCGGTGAGCAGCGCGGAGGCGAACATCGTCACCGAGCCCAGCACGAAACCGAAGCCCGGCCCGAGGACCCGCCCGCTCAGCACCATCAGGAAGAACATCGGCTCCAGCCCCGCCGTGCCCGCCCCCAGCGGCCGCAGCGCCGCGCCGACGGCGGCCAGCACCCCCAGCATCGCCACCGCCTTGGCGTCCAGACCCGAGTCGGCGATCATCGCCACCACCACGCCGATCAGCAGCGGCAGCAGCGCGGCGAACAGCCACGGCGCGTCCTGCGCGTGCGCCGGTCCGATCCCGGGCCCGGCCAGCAGCGGCCAGCCGAACGCGACCACCCCGATCGCGCTGACCAGGACGAGCGCGGCGACGGCCCGCGGCCCCAGCCGCACCGGCCGCGCCCGGCGCACCACCGGCTCCGCCCGCCGCCCCGTCACGACGGCTCTCCCAGCGCGGTACGCACCTGCGACACGGTCAGCCACTCCTGCGGGGCGAGGATCTTCGAGGTCTGCGGGGCGAACGCCGGGGACGAGACCACGACCTTCCGGGTCTCCCCGTCCGCGACGACCTCCCCGTCCGACAGGATCACCACCCGGTGCGCCAGTTCCGCCGCCAGTTCCACGTCGTGGGTGGCCAGCACGATCGCGTGCCCCTCGGCCGCCAGCCCGCGGACCACCCCGACCAGCCGGGCCTTCGCCGCGTAGTCCAGGCCCCGGGTCGGCTCGTCCAGCAGCAGCAACGGGGGGCGCGCGGTCAGCACGACCGCCAGGGCCAGCGCCAGCCGCTGCCCCTCGGAGAGATCACGGGGGTGGGTCCCGTCCGGCACGTCCGGCAGCAGCTCGGAGACCAGGGCCCGGCAGCTTCCCGGCGCGGCGCCCGCGTCCCGGTCCGCCGCGGCGCACTCCGCGCCCACGGTGTCCGCGTACAGCAGATCGCGCGGCTCCTGCGGGACCAGCCCGACCCGGCGCACCATCTGGCGCGGCTCGGTACGGTGCGGGGCCCGGCCGCCGACCAGGACGGTGCCGGAGGTGGGCTCGACCATGCCGACGAGCGCGGACAGCAGGGTGGACTTGCCCGCCCCGTTCCGCCCCATCAGCGCCACGGTCTCGCCCGGCGCCACGGTCAGCGACACCTGGCGCAGCGCCTCCACCCGGCCGCGCCGCACCCCGAGCCGTTCCACCCGGGCCGCGACCTCTCCGACCGGCTCCCCGGCCCCGGTCCCGTCCCCGGGCCGCGCGCCGCGCCCCAGCAGCCGGGCCAGCGCACCCCGCCGCACCGGCGCGGCAGTGAGCGGCGACGGCGCCGCCGCGGCCACCGGCCCCGGAGCGGGCGGCGCCACGTCGGCGAGCCGCTCCCGCAGCCCGCCCGCCCGGCGCCGCGCGTCGCGCACCGAGAGCGGCAACGGCTCCCACCCCGCCAGCCGGCCCAGCGCCACCACCGGCGGATGCACCGGCGAGAGCGCCATCACGTCCGCGGGCGCGCCCATCACCGGAGCGGTGCCCCGCGAGGGCAGCAGCACGACCTGGTCCGCGTACTGCACCACCCGTTCCAGCCGGTGCTCCGCCATCAGGACCGTCGTCCCCAGGTCGTGCACCAGCCGTTGCAGCACCGACAGCACCTCCTCGGCCGCCGCCGGGTCCAGCGCGGACGTCGGCTCGTCGAGGACCAGCACCTTGGGGTGCGGGGTGAGCACCGAACCGATCGCGACCCGCTGCTGCTGACCGCCGGAGAGCGTGGCGATCGGCCGGTCGCGCAGCTCGGCCAGACCCAGCAGGTCCAGGGTCTCCTCGACCCGCCGCCGCATCACGTCGGGGGCCAGGCCCAGCGACTCCATGCCGTACGCCAGCTCGTCCTCGACCGTGTCGGTGACGAAGTGGGAGAGCGGGTCCTGGCCCACCGTGCCCACCAGATCGGCCAGCTCGCGCGGCCGGTGGGTGCGGGTGTCGCGCCCGTCGACCGTGACCCGGCCGCCCAGCGTGCCGCCGGTGAAGTGCGGCACCAGCCCGCTCACCGTACCCAGCAAGGTCGACTTGCCGACACCGGACGGGCCGACCAGCAGCACCAGCTCACCCTCCGGGACGGTCAGATCGACCCCCGACAGCGTGGGATGCTCCGCCTCTTCGTAACGTACCGAGACCTGCTCGAACCGGATCATCGCACCTCCTTGGAACGCGGACCGGCCACCACCGGCGGGGCCGGGGCCACCACCGCGGGCGCCAGCCCGATCAGCACCGCCGCGGCGGGCCACAACGGCAGCACCGGCGCGACCAGCGGCACCACACCCGGGTGCAGCGCCTCCCCGTCGACGGCGCCCGCCCAGATCATCGACACCGCCACCACGACCCCCGAACCCGCCACCAGCCAGGCCCGCGCCCCCCACCGGTCGGGCCGGTAGCGGGTACGGACCGAACGGGCCCCGCCGAGCCGCAGCCCGGCCATCGCCGCGACCAGCCCGACGACCACCAACGGCAGCCCGTACACCGCGCCCTGCGCGGCCAGCAGCCCGTATGTACCGGCGCAGACGCCCAGCAGCCCGCCGAGGGTCAGCACGTTCGTGGTGTGCCGGACGGCGCGCGGCACCTGGGCGGTGCGCCCGTACCCGCGCGCGTCCATCGACGCCGCCAGCGCCACCGACCGCTCCAGCGCACCCTCCAGCACCGGCAGCCCGATCTGGAGGACCGCCTTGATCCCCCCGGTCGGACGGCCCCGCAGCCGCCGGGCGGTCCGCAGTCGCAGCACATCGGCGACCATGTTCGGCGCGAAGGTCATCGCGACGACCACCGCCACCCCCGCCTCGTACAGCGCGCCCGGCAGCGACTTCAGCAGCCGGGCCGGGTTGGCCAGCGAGTTCGCCGCCCCGACGCAGATCAGCAGCGCGGCCAGCTTCGCCCCGTCGTACAGGGCGAACACCAGCTGTTCCACGCTGACCCGGCCGCCCAGCCGGATGCCCTGCGCCCAGTCGGGCAGCGGCACTTCGGGGAGGGTGAACAGCACATGCGTACCGGGGATCGGCGACCCGAGGAAGGCCGAGAACACCAGCCGCACCCCGATGACGAACAGCCCGATCCGCACGAACGTCCCGTACGAACGGGCCCACGGCGCGTCCGTGCGGCGCACCGCCACGACGTAACCGGCCACCCCCACCAGCAGCCCGAGCAGCAGGGGGTTGGTGGTCCGGGACGCGGCGGTGGCCAGGCCCAGCGCCCACAGCCACCACGCCCCGGCGGGCAGCGCGTTGCTCCGGGTCGCCTCGGGGGCGCGCAGCGGGCCGCGACGGGTCAGGAGCGTGCCGCCGCCGGTGGGGGCGGCGGTCATCCGCGGCGGCGGCGGGCCTGGACGACTCCGGCGACGCCGAGGAGGAGCACGGCGCCGACACCGACGTACACCCCGGCGGACGGGCCGCCGGAGCCGTCCGGGCCGTCGGCCTGCGCCCGGGGGGAGGCCGGGGCGGCGGTGGTGTCACCGGAGGCGGCGTCACCGGAGGTGGCCGGGGCGGGGTGTCCGTCGCCGGAGACCTGCTCGCCGCAGCCGGTGGCCGGGTAGCCCGCGATGCCGCAGAGCATCCCGTTGCTGTCGTAGCGCAGCGGCCGGGCGACCTTGGCGAGGGCCTCGGCGGCGCTGGCGTCGGGGGCGACCCGCGCGCAGGCGGCGCGCGGTGCGGGCGGGTTCGCACCGCCCGGGGCGTCGGCGGCCGTGCCCGGGTCGATGACCACCGCGACGCGCTTGGTGCCGGAGGTGGCCGGGGTGTCCCCGCAGATCTCCGCGAAGACGGGGGCGCGGCGCGGCTTCGCCGCGTTCTGGGAGTCCTCGCTCACCGCGAACCGGAAGCCCTGCACCTCACCGTCGTCGGGCCGGACCAGCGACGGGCCCTGGGTGGCGTACGCCCAGCCGGAGCCGGACCCCTCCCAGAACGACCAGTACCGGTAACCGGCCGCCTGGGCCGGGGCCGCGCCGACCACGGCCAGCAGCGCGCCGAGGACCAGCAGCACCGCGGCGCTTCCCGCGCGCCTCACGACTGCTGGTTCTTCCGCCGGCCGCTGATCAGGAAGAACGCGCCCGCCGCGACGACCAGTCCGATGCCGATGTACCACCACACGCCGCCGATCACGTCGTCGCCGCTGTGCACCTGGTCCTTCTCCGTGGAGACGTAACCGGTGTCGGCGGACGGGTCGGGGGTGACGATGGAGGCGGGGGCGGGACCGGCCGCGTTCAGCCGGGCGACCAGGTCGACGCCGCCGAAGTCGCGGGCGTCGTCGCCGGTCGCGTGGGCGGCCAGGATGAGCTGGGCGTAGGCGGCCGGGCCGCCCTGCGCGGCCCAGTCCGCGGAGTTCTTCTTCAGCCAGGCGACCGCCCCGGCGGCCTTGTCCCGGTGGCCGGAGGCGGAGAGCGCGACGACCGCGTCCGCGGTGTTGCCGACGTCGGGCAGCGGGGCACTGTCGTCGGAACCGGGCATCGGCGGCTGGTCCAGGTGGCCGGTCTTCGCGAGGGCGCCGACGAGGTAGTGGGCGCCGTTCTGCGCTGCCTGCTCGGGCGTGCGCACGTCACCGGGGCGGCAGACGGGCGCCTTGCCCGGGGCGTTGTTCCCGACCGCCAGGGCCTTGCCCATGGAGCCGAGCACGGCGGCCGCGGTGGCGTCCGCGTTCGCGACGAGCTTGCCCTTCTTGTCCGGCTGGTACGCGAAGGCGCCGCCGGCCTCGTCGCCGGCCGCGTCCTTGCCGCCGCACGGGATCGCCAGCGCGAGGAGCGGGTCGTAGGGCGTCCTGCCGTCCGGGGTGGTGATCTCGGACAGCCGCTGCCCCTGCCGGGCGAGGGCGCCGATCACCAGCGAGGTGGAGTTGGCGTCGCTGGGCGCGCCCGCCGTGTAGCCCCAGCCGCCGTCCTTGTTCTGTACCGACTTCAGCCAGCGCACCCCGTTGTCCACGATGTCCCCGTGGCCGCCGACCTCGACCAGCGCCTGGGTGGCGGCGGCGGTGGCGTTGGTGTCCCGCACCGTCTTGTCGTCGCACGGCACGGAGGCGTCGGGCCGGTAGGCGGCGTACGAGCCGTCGGCGCACTGCTGGCCGATCAGCCACTCCACCGACTTCGCGGCCGGGGTGACCCCTTCGAGCTTCTGCGCCAGGAAGGACAGCGACTGCCGCCACACCCCGTCGTACGTGGGGTCCTTCGTGCCGTACAGCCCGGCGGGCAGGGCGGCGGACGGCGAGGGCGTCGGGGACGGCGCGGCGACCGCGGCCGGCGCGGCGGCCGCGCAGAGCACGGCGGCGGTGGCGGCGAGCGTCGCTGCGCTGCGGCGTACGGTCATGACGGGCGGGTGCCTCTCCTGCGGGGTGAATCCGGGCAGGCACGCTCAGGCACCAGGCTCCGGCCCCGTATACCTCGACGGTGCCGACCACCGGGGGATCCGGTGGTCCGAGCCGGTCACGACCGGGACAGGGCATTCCGACTCACCGTCGGCGAGGACGGCTCACGGCTGCGTGGTCAGTGCCGGATTCGCACCGGCTTCCCCCTGAACGGGCATGATGACGACCCGCCCACTCTACCGGGCGCCCCCAAGCCGCTTCGATGCCGTGTTCGAGGACCGTAAACGAGTGGCATGCGCAGGCGCCGGCGCAGGACGATGGCGCCCATGAACGATCAACCCGCGCGCTGGACCCAGGCAACCGTCCATCCCGACATGTGGGTGGACCCGGACGACGATCCCCGGAGCGAGGAGGGCGCGAGCCCGGAGGGTGAGCTCGCGACGCTCACCCAGTTCCTGGACGACTACCGGCTGACCATGAGGATGAAGTGCGAGGGCCTGGACCCGGAGCAGCTGGCCCGCCGCTCCGTCCCGCCCTCGACGCTCTCCTTGCTCGGCCTCCTGCGCCACCTTGCCGAGGACGAACGGGACTGGCGCAACTGGATCAGCGACGGCGAACCCCTCCCGAAGCTGTACGGGAAGCGCGACGCGGACTTCGACGGGGCCGTGGCCGACCAGGCCGTGATCGACGCCGCCTACGCGGACCTGGAGCGCGAGCAGGCCGCGACCGACGCCGCCCTTGCCGCCCACCCGGACCTTGGCGAGCGGCTCGGCAGGGACCGGATCTCGGTACGGGAGCTTCTGGTGCACCGCATCGAGGAGTACGCCCGCCACTGCGGCCAGGCGGACCTGCTGCGCGAGTGCATCGACGGCCGCGTGGGGCAGTAGCCTCGGCCGTTCGGGGAGCGTCCCGGAGGTCCGCCCACGCCGGTCGTACCGCCCACGTCGCCCACATCGCTCACACCGCGATGTACGCCACCGGCTCGCTCCCCGCCACCGCCTCCGCCCGTCCGAGCTTCACCAGCCGCCGCAGATGCGCCTCGGCCTCCGAGACCGCGATGTTCCGCGAGCCGTGCGGGATCCGCTCCCAGGGCCGGTTCCACTCCATCCGCTCGGCCAGCTGCCACGGCGTCAGCGGCTCGGCCAGCAGCCCGAGCAGCCCGGACAGCCGGTCCTCGTGGTGGTCCAGCAGCTCCCGCACCCGCCCCGCCGCGTCGGTGAAGGCGTACTGGTGGGCGGGGAGCACCTCGGCCGCCCCGAGCCTGCCGATCCGCTCCAGCGAGTCGAGGTAGTCGCCGAGCGGGTCGGTGACCGTGGCGTCGTCCGGGTCCTCGTACAGCCCGATGTGCGGGCTGATCCCCGGCAGCAGATGGTCCCCGGAGAAGAGCCGCCCCCGGCCCGGCAGGTTCCCCGGGTGCTCCTCCTCCAGATGCAGACAGACATGGCCCGGCGTGTGCCCCGGTGTCCAGATCGCCCGCAACCGGCGCCCCGCCAGGTCCAGCAGCTCGCCCGGCACGATCTCCCGGTCCGGCACGGCGGCCCGCAGCCCCGGCAGCGTACGCATCCGCTCCCCGGCGGCCGCCGCCTCCCGCAACGGCGCGAGATGCTCCTCGGGCGCGCCGACCGCGCTCAGCTTCGTCACGAGATACGTCATCCACGTCCCGGGCCGGGAGGCGCGGGTGCGGCGCACGATCGCGGTGTCCGCCGCGTGCATGGCGATCCACGCCCCGGACGCCTCCCGCACCCGCCCGGAGAGCCCGTGGTGGTCCGGGTGGTGATGGGTGATGACCACGCCATGGATGTCGGACACCGCCGTCCCGACCGCCTCCAGCCCGGCGACGAGGGTGTCCCACGCCTCCGGGTCGTCCCAGCCGGTGTCGATCAGCACCGGACCCCGGCCGGTCTCCAGGACGTGCACGAGCGTATGGCCCAGCGGGTTGTCGGGGATCGGCACCTTGATGCTGTGCACGCCCCCGCCGTGGTCGGTCACCTGCGTCACGCGGTCCCCCATCTCTCCCGGCGGGCCGCGGCGAACCGCCCGCCCCACCGCCTGTCGGGCCCAATGCCCCTACTGTAACGAGAACTTGTTCCAGTAGTAGCCCTGGTCGACCAACCGCTGTCCGGGCGTGCGCCCGTGGACTCCTGGAACTGGAACTGGTATCAGTTCTGACGAGTAATCAGTTCACGTATCGGTGCGCGGGAGGCGGCAGGCCATGACCGAGCTAGTCGAACACGGGAAGCTGTTCATCGGCGGTGAGTTGGTCGATCCGCTGGGCCGGGACGTGATCGAGGTCGTCTCGCCCCACACCGAGCAGGTCATCGGCCGGGTGCCGCACGCCTCCGAGGCGGACGTGGACCGGGCCGTCGCCGCCGCGCGCCGGGCCTTCGACGAGGGGCCGTGGTCCCGGACGAGCCTGGACGAGCGGATCGCGGTGGTGAGCCGGATCAAGGACGCGTTCGCCGCCCGGTACGAGGAGTTCGCCCGGGTCATCAGCGCGCAGAACGGCACCCCGTACACGTCGAGCGTCATGGTGCAGGCGCTCGCCGCGATGATGGTGTGGGACTCGGCGCTCACCGTCGCCCGGGACTTCCGCTACGAGGAGCGGCGGGCCGGGGCGCTCGGGCCGCTGCTGGTGCGCCGGGAGCCGGTCGGGGTGGTCGCGGCCGTGGTGCCGTGGAACGTCCCGCAGTTCACCGCCGCCGCCAAGCTCGCGCCCGCGCTGCTGGCCGGCTGCTCCGCCGTGCTCAAGGTCTCCCCGGAGACCCCGCTGGACGCCTATCTGCTGGCGGAGATCGTCGCCGAGGCGGGGCTGCCGGAAGGGGTGCTGTCGATCCTGCCCGCCGACCGGGAGGTCAGCGAGTACCTGGTCGGGCACCCGGGCGTGGACAAGGTGTCGTTCACCGGGTCGGTGGCCGCCGGGCGCCGGGTGATGGAGGTCGCCTCCCGCAACCTCACCAGGGTCACCCTGGAGCTGGGTGGCAAGTCCGCCGCCGTGATCCTGCCCGACGCCGACCTGGACGCGGCCGTCGCGGGCATCGTCCCGTTCGCCTGGATGATCAACGGCCAGGCGTGCGTGGCCCAGACCCGCATCCTCGTACCGCGCTCCCGCTACGACGAGACGGCCGAGGCGTTCGCGGCGGCGGCGGGCGCGCTGAAGGTCGGCGACCCGCTCGACCCCGCCACCGAACTGGGCCCGCTGGTCGCCCGCCGCCAGCAGCAGCGCTCCCTCGACTACATCCGGACCGGGCAGGACGAGGGCGCCAAGATCCTCACAGGCGGCGGCCGCCCGGCCTCCCAGGAGCGCGGCTGGTACGTCGAGCCGACCCTCTTCGGCGATGTCGACAACTCCATGCGCATCGCACGCGAGGAGATCTTCGGCCCGGTCATCTGCCTGCTGCCGTACGGCGACGAGGACGAGGCGGTCAGGATCGCCAACGACTCCGAGTACGGCCTGAGCGGCAGCGTCTGGACCGCCGACACCGAGCACGGCATCGACATCGCCCGCCGCGTCAGGACCGGCACGTACAGCGTGAACACCTTCAGCCTCGACATGCTCGGCCCGTTCGGCGGGTACAAGAACTCCGGCCTGGGCCGGGAGTTCGGCCCCGAGGGGTACGGCGAGTTCTTCGAGCACAAGATGATCCACCTGCCGGCCGGATACGGGGAGGCGTGATGGGGGACCGCTGGTCCGTGGAGGTCGACCGGGGCGTCTGCATCGGCTCCGGCATGTGCCTGAACCACGCCCCGGGCCGCTTCGCCCTGGACACCGCCCGCCAGTCCCACCCGGTGGACGCGGAGACCGACGCCGACGAGAAGGTCCTCACGGCCGCCGAGGGCTGCCCGGTCGAGGCGATCACGATCACCCTGACCGGCTCGGACGAGGTGGTGTTCCCGCCGGAGGAGTAGGCGGTGCGTATCACGTGGGGGAGGCCCGTGGCGGAGTACGTCCGGTACGGGCCGCCCCCGGCCGCCGCGTTCGGCCGGGGTTCGCCCGCGGCGGGAGCCCGGGCCGTCCGGCGCGATCACCGGCACCCGCGAGGTCTTCCCGCGGGCCGGCTCAGTGTGCGCCCGAGCGGGCGAGCCGGAAGCCCACGTCGTCGACCCGGAACGTCGGGTGGCTGCGACGACGGGCCGAGGCGCGGCAGCTCCAGTGCTCGTCGAACCAGCCGCCGCCGCGCAGCACCCGGTAGCTCCCGTACACCTCGGCGTCGTAGACGTCCCAGCACCAGTCCCAGACGTTGCCCAGCATGTCGTGCAGCCCCCACGCGTTGGGCTGCTTGCCGCCCACCTCGTGGACGCGGTCGTCCGCGTTCTCCCGGTACCAGGCGATCGCGTCCAGCTCGCCGTGGCGCGGACCGGTCGTACCGGCGCGGCAGGCGTGCTCCCACTCGGCCTCGGTGGGCAGCCGGTAGCCGTCGGCGCTCCCGTCCCACTCGACGCGCTCGTCGGAGGCGTCGTCGGGGAGGCGGTACGCGGGCGTCAGCCCCTCGCTCAGCGACAGCGCGTTGCAGAACCGCACCGCGTCCCACCACGACACGGACTCGACGGGCAGCCGGTCCCCGCACGCGGCGCCCGGCCGGCCACCGGTGATCCGCGCGTACAGCCCCTGGGTGACGGGCACGGACGCGAGCCGGTACGGAGCCAGCTCGACCGCCCAACTGCGCCGCGTACGCCGGTCCGACAGCGTCACCGTCCCCGGCGGAATGCCGACCAGCTCGGTTCCCCGACCCGTATGCGTCCCCATGACCGGGGAGCCTAACGGCTGTCCAGGCTGCCGCTTGCGCGGGAAGGACGCATGCACGCGCCGCCGAGGAACGGTACGGGCGCGGAGTCGGCCCGCACCGGAACGCCTCCGGTACGGGCCGAACTGGTGGTTCCGTGCTGCTGGGATCAGCTCAGCGCCTGCAGGCCCAGCCAGCCGGTGGTGCCCACGGAGACCCCGCTGCCCGAGATGTTCGGGTGGAAGCGGAGCAGGTCGTCACTCCCGGTCGCCCAGAGACCGGCCCCGGAGTCTCCCGCACCACCCGGGGCGGCCGCGATCAGCGGCCGGTCGGCAGGCGCCCAGCCGGTACCGAGCACGATGGAGGCCGTCTCGTCACCGAGCCCCTCGCCGGAGCCTCCGGTGCCCTCGAAAAGGCGCAGCTGACCGGTCTTCCTGTCACGGGCGATGAGGTCCACGTGTCCGTTCCCGGTGCGGTCTCCCGGAGCGACCAGGTCGTAGTCGGACCAGGGGCCCTCACCGATCAGGACCGGGTCCCGGTCCGCGTCGAGGTAGAGGGACGGGGAGCCGAAGTAGAGCCAGAGCCGGTCGCCCTCCTTGACCAGGAGGTCGGGGAAGCCGGGAGCGTCTGCCGTGCCGACGCCGTCGAAGTCCGGTGGCCCGTCCACGTCCCCGATCGCGAGGATCTGGTCCGCCGTCGCCCAGTGGTTGTTGCTCTCGTCGAAGACCTGGAGCTGTTCCGCACCGTACTGGCAGGACGGCGACTGCTCGTCGGCCTGTTCGCCGAGTTCTGAGCAGGCGAATCCCGACCCGTTGTTGGGGAACAGGTACAGCGACTTCCCCCCGTTGCCGGGAAGCGCGGCGATCAGGTCCTCGTAGCCGTCTCCCGTCCAGTCGCCGCGATGAGTGAGGGAGGCCCCGCTGAAGTCGCCGCTCCCGCCAACGGTGCCGGCTCCGACGCTGCCGTTCCCCTCGCCCGGGTAGAACACCAGCTTGCCGTCGGTGCGTACGCCGTAGAGGTCGGCGATTCCGTCGCCGTCGAGGTCACCGGGCCCGTTCGGGGCGGAGGGGTTGTTGGCGTAGAAGAGGTAATGAGTGAGGTCCGACCGGTTGTCGGCGGTATCGAGGCTGCGTACGTTCAGCGTGTGCGGGCCCGCCGAAGGCGGCGTGAGAGTGATCTCGCCGTCCTTCCTTCCATCACCGTCGAGATCGGCGGTGGGCACGACGGAGCGGACGGTGGGGTCCCAGTCGGTCCAGTACTGGTACGACACCACGTCGTCGGCACCGCCGTCGCCGATGACGAACGTGCCGGGCTTTCGGGCCTGACCGGTCTCCGTCGGCCAGCCGCCCGAACCGTCTGGGAAGTCGGTCGACTTGACGGTCGGCGGTGAGCTCGGGCGGCCGGGGTCGAAGGCGAACCGGCAGCCGGGTCCGCCGGCGTCCGGTGTCCAGGCGGACTGGGACGTGCTGTTCTCCGCCCGGACCCGCCAGGAGAAGTCCCCGTCGGCGGTGGTGAGGTACTGCCGCAACGTCTCCTTCGGCACTCTGAGCGAGGCCACCGTCCCGGAAGTCGCCGGGACGACGGCGCTGACGATCAGAGCGCCGTCGGAGTCGTTGTCGGGGTGATGCCCCGTCGCCCACAGGTCGAACCGGGCGTTCAGTGTGCCCCCGTCGGGGGCGCCGACCCCGGCGTGGATCGTCACGTCCGTGTTGCCGAGGGAGACGAAAGGGGCCGAGGTCCGGCAACCGCCGGAGCTGGGACCGGTGTCCAGCCCGGTCGGGGCGTCGGGCGCGGTCGCGGGGGACCGGCCGGCCCCTGGCGCCCTCCCGCCCCGTGAGCCGTCGGATGCCTCCGCGTGCTGCGGCAGGGCGAGGGCGAGCGCCAGCGCGAAGGCAAGCGAAGCCGTCACACCCATCATGTTTATTTGTCTGGTTCTCCCTCTGGGAGCATGCATGGAGTGAAACCCCTTTCCGGCCTGGTCGATATGCACCCTAGAGCGTGTGGAAAGTGTGAGGAATGTGGATGCATGATGTCGATCATCGCTATCCGGGGCGGGGGTGTATGGCCTGAAAGTGCCCATCAGGTGTGCGTTTCGCGCTGAAAAAAGCCGGACAAAGGTGTCTATTTATTCCTCTATATCTGGCGTGTAAGCGTCGATGTTTCGCCACACCTTGATGTGAACAATGCGAGGGCCCTTGGGTTACTGATCGGGAGCGGTTCGCGTACTACCAGTCCCGCCAGGCACTCACGGTCCAGAAGACCGCGAAGCCCGTCCACACGATGGCGAAGCCCCAGGCCACGGGGTGGCCGCCGAACAGCGCCATGTAGCCGAGCCAGCCGACCCCGATGGCCACGAACAGCATGCCGAAGTTGGGGAAGGCGAAGAGGCCGGAGAGCCGCCCGCTCAGCAAGGCCCATGCGCCGCCCGCCAGGATCAGGCAGCCCAGTGCGAGCCATGGGAGAACCGCTTGCTGCGCGGAGGGCGGGTAGGAGTCGATGTGGCCGCGAACCCTCAGCTCCACGACGTCCTCCTGCCAGAGACGGACTTCGGCGTGGTCACCCTTCCTGGCGTCGTCGTACGTCGCCGACGCCACACCCAACCAGGTGGTGTCCCCGGGTCGTTGAACCTTCAGTTGGTAGTACGTCGTACAGGTCGTGCCACCGCTTCCCCCGCCTGCGGTGGTCACTCCGCCGGCCGTTACTCCGCCGGCGCCACCGGCGGTGTTCATACCGCCCCCGGCCGTGATGCCTCCGGTGGCGATGCCTCCCGTCGTGCCGCCGCTCGTGCTGTTGGACGTGCAGTGCTCACCCGTCCGCCGGTCGAGCACCGTGCCCGCCTCACGCCGCACGCACGGTTCTCCCTCGTCCGCGTCCCCGCTCCGGTCCCCGCCCTGGCAGACCGGTGCGTCGCGGTACTCCATGGTCGCTCCGAAGCCTTCGGCGACCTGCTGACCGCAGAGCAGGACCCCCCACCCGGCCGCGAGGACGAGCAGCCCCCGTAACCAGTGGGGCAGCCGCCCGCGGTACCAAACGTTGCCGTACCCCCTTGTTTTCACCCAGCGGTAATCCCCGTTCGGCTGAGTTCTCATGCGCCGGCACCGCCACGGAACGTCATGCAAGAGCCAAAACGGACGTGTTGGAATGCCGACCGCCACTGTCGGAGTGCCGGACGTCGAGCGCCCCAATTCGCGTGCGGTGGTTGATCGGATCGGGGGAGACTGCGCGGATGAGTTCCTCAGTTCCCCTCTCCCGGACGCCTCAGGCGCAAGCCCTCGGTCATGTCGCGAAGCTGGCGGCGGGGCCGCCGCTGGACCCGGCGTTGCGGGTGACGCTCAACTTCCATCCGGACCGGCTGGTGCGGGGCAGGTCGGTCCTGGACGTCATGGCCGAGGACGGGGTCTACCACTCGCAGTTCGTCACGGGGACCAGCAACGGCGGGCTGACCGCGCATCCCGGGGGTGACCGGTGGCGTTGGGAGAGCCGGATCTTCGGCGGGGCCTACGACGAGGAGCCGGCCCACGAGCGGCCCGTGTACGGGGCGCTGGACTTCCGCCGCAAACGCGTCGGCGCCGCACCGAGGTTCGGCTCCGCGCACTTCCGGCTGGCGGCCGGGACGCTGACGCGGACCACGTTCTGCTACCCGGACAGCTTCCTCGAACCCTCGGACTTCGGGGACGCGGCCCGCATGGGGCTCATCGACCTCGCCCTCGCCGACCGGCAGGACGACCTGGACGACTACATCGAGGCGCAGGTGCACGGGCCCGTACGGCCGGACCGGCATGCGGAGGCATTGGTTCTGGACCCCTGCTACCGGGGTGGGGCCGTCGAGGAGGCGGCCTCGCGCCTGGGCTGCCCGGTGGAGTGGCACCCCGGCTTCCGGCTCACGGTCGAGGAGCTTCTCCGCCACCCCGGCTACCGGGGGCAGGAGTACGTCGACCTGGGCGTACGGCTCGCCGTCGACGGGGTACTCGATCCGCTCGTCCTCGGGAACGCGGCGCGGGACGGTCGCCACGACCCCCAGGCGGTCAAGAAGGTCTGGCACTACGTCGCGCGGTTCGGGGCGCCCGGAAGCGAGGGGTGACACCGCTCACGGGTCGTGGCCGGTGAGCCGTGGCCCCTCCCCGGTACACCCTGGTCGGCGCCGGGCGCCATGATGGGGAGTCGGGGGGCGTCGGAACGACAGGGGAGACGGGATGGCTCGGGCGCGCAAGGGGTTGGCTCTGGTCGGGGTGGTGGCCGTGGTGTCGGCGCTGGTGGCCGGGTGCGGCGGCGGAGGCGGCGGGGACGCGAAGCCCGCGGTGGGCAAGGCGCTGGCCCAGGGGGTGGAGAAGCGGTGCGGGCACTACCTCAAGGCGGAGACGGTGGCCACGGCGCTCGGTGACAACGACTTCGACCAGGCCGTCGGGGGCTTCGAGGACGGCAAGGGGTCGTGCGTGGTGTTCGTCTCGGCCGTCGAGGCGGGGTACGGGACGGACGGGCCGCACCGCACGGCCGCGAAGGTCTCGCTGGAGATCCTCGACTGGGAGCGCCGCGTCGGCTCGGACGACTACGCCGGCGAGCACTGCCGCGACACGACCGCCGCGGGGGTCACCAAGACCTTCCGGGGCCCCGGGAAGACCTGTGTCGTCTACCGGGCCGACCCGCCCGACGCCGCCCTGACCGGCGGCAGGCTCCAGGCGTACGCCGACGAGGGAACGGCGCTGCTCACGGTCACCGTCGACGGCGTGGACCACGCGTTGGAGCAGGACCGGGAGCACGCCCTCCAACTCCTCGCCGAGGCCCGCGCCGTGGTCCGCGCCAGGCACGCCAAGGCGTGAGGCAGCCGTCGCCCGGTCAGGCGTAGCGGCTCAACAGGCCCTCCACGTACGCCTCCAGGCGGTGCGCCAGTACCCCGGGCGTCAGGTCGGTGCGGCCCAGTTCGCGCCAGGGGCCGGCCAGTTTCGCCGCGTCGGGGCAGTAGTGCAGGGCGTCCAGCAGCCGCCAGTACAGGTGGTCGGGGCCGTCGGCGAGGCCGTGGCCGCCCCGGGCCTCGTACCGGTCGCGGAAGTCCAGCCCGTACGCCGGTCCGTGCAGCAGGGCGAGCGCGGTCGAGCAGTGCGCCACGTCCAGGTCGGCGGGGCCCCACGACGTCTCGACCCAGTCGACGACGCCGGTGATCCGCAGGTCGGGCCCGGTCCCCGAGAAGAGGACGTTGCCGGGGTGGAAGTCCCGGTGCAGGAAGCGGCCCTCGTACGGCGGCGGGTCGCCGTGGAGCAGGGCCAGGGCCCGCTCCCACAGGGGGCCGTCCGGGGTGCGGAGGTGCTCCGGGGGCGTCCACGCCTGGTAGGTGCGCGGGCGTACGGCCGGGACGACGGCGTGGACGCGGACGAGTTGGGCGGCGAGCAGGTCCAGGCGCCGGTCGAGGTCGTCCCCGTCGACGCGGACCCGGCCCGGCAGCGCGGACATCAGCAGGGCCGGGTGGTCGCAGTGTTCGGCGGTGGCGTCCACGGCGACGAGGCGGGGCGCGGGGATGGAGTCCTCCCCGGCGAGCAGGGTCAGGACGGACGCCTCGCGGTCCAGCAGTCCGGGCCCGTGACGGCGGAAGAAGGGCTTCACGAAGGTGCGGTGCACCAGGTCCGTGCCGTCGTCGAGGGTGAGGCGGCGCATCTGGGCGCTCCAGCCGCCGGACAGGGGGCGGGAGCCGGTGACCGAGCGGCCGGGGCCGAGCTGCGCGGCCACCCAGGCGCGGGTCGCCGTCCAGCCCCGGTCGCCCAGGCCGGTCAGCACCGCCGTCACGAACTCGCGGCAGTCGTCGGCGTGGTCACGGAACCACAGGCCCAACTGATGCGACGCGTCCGGCAGATCGAACCGGGTGTACTGGGCGCGTACGGTGAGCGCCTCCTGGACGGCCTCCGTCACCGCCGCCGGGATCACCTCGTCCGTGCCCGGTACGGCGAGCACCGCCCGGCCCTCGTACGCCCGTAGCGGCTCGAACGCGGGCGCCTCCCGCCAACTGCCCGGCCGCCGGATGATCTCGCTGAACCGGCCGTTCCCGTCGCCGAAGGGCTCGTCCCACGCCTCGGCGGCGTACACGGCGGGCGCGCACAGCCCCAGCGCCGCCACCCGGTCCCCGTAGTGCCGGACGAGATCGGCCACCGTCTGCCCGCTCATGCTGAACCCCACCAGGACCAGTGGCCCGTCCGGCCCCGCGTTCGCGTCGATCACGGAGACCGCCTGCTCGAACCGGTGCCGCAGGCTGAGTTCGGGGAGCTTCCCGGTGCTCGCGCCGTGCCCGGAGAAGTCGAAGGCGACCGCCCGGCAGCCGTGGGCCGCGAACTCCCGTGCCAGCGGCAGCAGTCGCTCCTTGCTGCCGGTGCCCGCACCGTGCAGCAGTACGGCGGTGGCCCTGGACGGCTCGCCGCCGTGCACGCCGCTCAGCCGTTCGCCGCCGTGGACGTGGGTGAAGTCGAGGAGCATGCCCCCATTCACTCATGGCTGCCTCCGGCCCGTGGCGGGGGCGGATGGTACGCCGGGGATCCAGGGCGGGTGCCGGGTCGATTCCCTTGTGCCGGAATTTAACCTAATTTTCTTGTCGAATTTTATACGTGCATGATACATGCGGTCTGGATGCGGGTGTTGTGGGCGGCGTCGGGGGTCGCGGCGGAGTGAAAGGGGTGAAGTGCCTTTGCGGGGCTTATCTTTCGGTCAAAAAGTGGACGCGGAATGTTCAACCTCTGATCAAGAAATCCGCGGATCAGGTGGTTCCGGATTGTTGCCCGGGTGGAGTGGCGGGGCTTCGGTCTGGGGTTATGGCCGTGAGTTGCCGGTCGATCGCACTCCGCAATCACCTTGCGGCGATGCCTTTGCGTCACGGTCGGGCGTACCGTCTCAACAGATTGTTGATCAAGGTCCACATTCTCCGGACGAGGTGATGTGGATGAATTCGGCGCGCCCTTATTTCGTCGTGTCTCAGTCGTGTCTCAAAGGAGAGAAGACGTGCCCGCAGCAGAACAGGCGGTGCGGATACGGGGCCGGGTATTCACCCGTGACGGAACGGTTCCGGGGGTCGGGGCGGCGCAGTTGCGGGGCATCGCTCAGGTGGTGCTCGTCGGCATTCCGTGGTCCGGGCTGCTCTTCGCGCTCGCCCTGTTCACCGGCGGGTGGCGGCTCGGAGTGTTCGGGCTGCTCGGGACCGTCGCGTCCACCGGGGCCGGGGCGCTGCTCGGGGCCGACCGGACGGGGGTGGCGCAGGGCCTCCAGGGCTACTGCGGCTGCCTGACCGGCCTTGCCCTGATGCTCCGGCTCGGTGCCTCGTGGCGGACGGCCGTGCTGGTCGTGCTCGCGGCGGCGGTCTGCGCCGTGCTGAGCGGGGCGGCGGGAAGGCTGTTCACCCCTCTCGGGCTGCCCGTGCTGACGGCCCCGTACTGTCTGGTCGTCAGCGCCCTGACGGTCGCGCTGTCCAAGGGGCCGGTCACCATCGGCGCGACGGCGCGCGTGGCCGGATTCACGGGGCTGAGCGCTGCCGATGCCGGGCGGGCGCTCTGCGCCAACATCGGCCAGATCTTCTTCCTCGACACCTGGTACGCGGGCCTGATCGTGCTCGCCGGGCTCCTCCTCGCCTCCCGGACCGCGGCGCTCGCCGCGGTGGCCGGCAGCGCCGTGGCGCTGGTGACGGCCTGCGCGGCCGGACTGCCCGCCGCCTCGATCACCGACGGGTTGTACGGCTACAACGCGGTGCTCTGCGCCGTCGCCCTGGGAGCCGTCTTCCTGACCCCCACCGTCTGGACCGCGGGGTACGCGGCACTCGCCGCCGTCGCCACGGTTCCCTTCGCCGCCGCCTGGGAAGTGTTCGCCCAGTCGTTCGGCACCACCCCCTTCACCTGGCCGTTCACCGTGACGACCTGGCTCTTCCTGGCCGCGGGACCGGTACTGGGCCGGCCCGGCATCTCCTTCGAGAAAGCGACGTGACGTCATGAACCTCGCACCCCGGGAAATCGACAAGCTCCACGTCTACGTGGTCGCCGACCTGGCTCGGCGCCGCAGGGACCGCGGGACCAAGCTCAACTACAGCGAGGCCGCCGCGCTGATCACCGAGGCCGTGCTGGAGGCCGCCCGCGACGGCCACACCGTCGCCGAGTGCATGGAGCTGGGCCGCCAGGTCGTCTCCCGGGACGACGTGATGCCCGGCGTAAGGGAGATGCTCACCGTCCTCCAGGTCGAGACGGCCTTCGTCGACGGGACGAAGCTCGTCACCTGCCACGACCCGATCAGCGCCTGAGAGCCTGTCGGGCGACCTCTGACCGGGCTGCCACGTCCTGGCACGCGCGCTTCCGGCGTTGCCGGAATGCCCGAGTAGCTCCGCTACAAGGACATCCCGGCGCCTTGGAATCACACGCACCAGACCGCGTCCGCCCATCGGTCGAAGGTCACCCGACAGGCTCTGAGACGCCCCACCACCACGAGGAGATACACATGTCGGGCGGAGCCCACTACCTCTACGGGGACGACCCCGTGGAGATCAACGCCGGCCGGGCCAAGGCCCGGATCACCGTCTCCAACACCGGTGACCGGGCCGTACAGGTCGGTTCGCACTACCACTTCTTCGAGACCAACCGCGCCCTGCGCTTCGACCGCGAGGCCGCCTACGGCATGCGGCTCGACATCCCGTCCGGGACCGCCGTGCGCTTCGAGCCCGGCGACACCCGCGAGGTGGAGCTCTGCGCCTTCGCCGGGACCGGACGGCTCGTCGGATTCGCCGGGCTCGTCGACGGCGGGCTGACCGCCCCCGACACCCGCCGCAACGCGCTCCGCCGCGCCGCCGAACTCGGCTTCGTACACCCCGAGCCGGCCACCGAGAACGAAGCAGAGGACCGGATCTGATGGCGATCATCCCGCGCAAGCAGTACACGGACCTGTTCGGCCCCACCGTGGGCGACCGGTTCCACCTCGCCGACACCAACCTGGTCGTCGAGGTCGAGTACGACCACAACGCCGGCTCCTACGGCGAGGAGGCGGTCTACGGCGGCGGCAAGGCCATCCGCGACGGCATGGCCCAGGACCCCGCCGCGCTCAACCGCGAGGGCGCGCTCGACCTCGTCATCACCAACGTCGTGGTCCTCGACCCGGTCCTCGGCGTCGTCAAGGGCGACATCGGCGTCCGCGGCGGGCTCATCGTCGGCGTCGGCAAGGCCGGCAACCCGCACCTCCAGAGCGGCGTCGACCCCAAGCTCGTCATCGGCCCCGGCACCGAGGTGATATCCGGCGAACACCTCATCGCCACCGCCGGAGGCGTCGACACGCACATCCACTTCATCGCGCCCCAGCAGGCCCAGGAGGGCCTCTCCAACGGCATCACCACCTTCTTCGGCGGCGGCACCGGCCCCACCGACGGCACCAACGGCACCACCTGCACCCCCGGCCCCTGGAACATCCACCGCATGCTGGAAGCGGTCGAGGACCTGCCGGTCAACGTGGGGCTCCTCGGGAAGGGCAACGGCAGCCTCCCCGAGGCGCTGCGCGAACAGGTCGAGGCGGGCGTCGCCGGGCTGAAGGTCCACGAGGACTGGGGAGCCACCCCCGCCTCCATCGACACCGCGCTCCGGGTCGCCGACGAGTACGACGTACAGATGGCCATCCACACCGACACCCTCAACGAGGGCGGCTTCTACGAGGACACCCTCTCGGCGATCGACGGCCGCACCATCCACACCTTCCACACCGAGGGCGCGGGCGGCGGCCACGCCCCCGACATCATCCGGGTCTCCGGCGAGGCCAACGTGCTGCCCGCCTCCACCAACCCGACCCTGCCGTACACGGTCAACGCCGTGGACGAACTGCTGGACATGGTGATGGTCTGCCACCACCTCTCCCGCGACATCCCCGAGGACGTCTCCTTCGCCGACAGCCGGGTCCGCGCCGAGACCATCGCCGCCGAGACCGTCCTGCACGACCTCGGCGTCATCAGCATCTTCTCCTCCGACTCCCAGGCCATGGGCCGGGTCGGCGAGTCCTTCCTGCGCGCCTTCCAGACCGCGCACCACTGCAAGGACATGCGCGGCCCGCTCGACGAGGACAGCTCCCGCAACGACAACGCCCGCGTCCTGCGCTACCTCGCCAAGCTGACGATCAACCCGGCGCGGGCGGTCGGCGCGGCGGACGTGATCGGCTCCCTGGAGCCCGGCAAGCTCGCCGACATCGTGCTCTGGCCGATCCACTCCTTCGCCGCCAAGCCGAGGCTCGTCATCAAGGGCGGCATGGTCAACTGGGCGCTGATGGGCGACCCCAACGCCTCCCTGCCCACCCCGCAGCCGGTCTACTACCGGCCGATGTTCGGCACCCACGGCCGCGCCGCGCAGCGCACCAACGTGACGTTCATGTCGCAGGCGTCCATCGCCGCCGGGGTCCCCGAGGAGCTGGGGCTCGGCCGCCGCATCGAGCCCGTGCGCGGCTGCCGGACCATCGGCAAGGAGCACATGGTGCGCAACGACGCGCTGCCGCGCATCGAGGTGGACCCGGAGACGTACAAGGTCACCGTGGACGGCGAGCCCGCCACCATCGAGCCCGCCGAACGGCTCCCGCTCAACCACCTCTTCTACATCGTCTGAGAACGAATCACCCGAGAGTGAATCGTCCGAGAACGAATCGTCCGAACGGAAACGGTGCACCGGTGTGAACGACCCGATACCGATCCCGGCCCTGCTGACCGGGCTCCAGCTCACCGACTCGGCCTTCCCCAGCGGTTACTACACCCTCTCGCACGGTCTGGAGGGCTTCCAGCAGGCCCGCGCGGTCACCCCGGGCGGACTGCCGGCCCTCCTGCACGACCTGCTGCGCCACGGCGTCGGACCGTCCGACGCCACCGCCCTCGCCCTGGCCCACCGCGCGGTCACCGCCGGCGACTGGGCGGAACTGGTGGCGGTGGAGCGGCGGCTGCACGCCACCAAGCTGGGGCGGGAGGCCCGGCAGGCCGCCGTCCGCACCGGGCGGCAACTGCTGGACCTGGCCGCCGAGGTGTACGGCACCGAGCCGATCGAGCGGTACCGGGCCCTCCACCGGGACGGCGCCGTACCCGGCTGCCAGCCGGTCGTCGCCGCCGTCGTCCACGCGGGCAACGGACTGCCGGTCCGCCAGGCGGTCACCTGCGAGCTGTTCGCCTTCGCGGCCAGCTTCGTGGGGGCCGCCCTGCGGCTGCGGCTGACCGACCACCGCCGGGCGCAGGTCGTGCTCCACGGCGCCGCCCCGGTGATCGAGGAGACCGTCGAGGCCGCCCTGAGCAGGGAGGCGGCCGACCTCGGCGGCTGCGTACCGGTCGCCGACATCATGGCCGGCCGCCACGAACGCGCCGAGGCCCGGCTCTTCGCCAGCTGACCCCCCCGCCCACACGCAGACAGGAACACCCCATGCACGACCCCATGCAGGCCCGCGGACACCACCACCACGACCTCGACGCCCTCATGCGCCGGCCGAAGGACGGCGTGCTCCGCGTCGGCGTCGCCGGACCGGTCGGCTCCGGCAAGACCGCGCTGATCGAGGCGCTCGTCCCCGTACTGATCGAACGCGGCCGGACCCCCGCCGTCATCACCAACGACATCTTCACCACCGAGGACGCCGCCCATGTGCGCCGCACCCTCGCCGGGATCCTCGACGAGGACCGGATCGTCGGCGTGGAGACCGGCGCCTGCCCGCACACCGCCGTCCGTGACGACCCGACGATGAACCAAGCCGCCGCCGACGAACTCATGGAGCGCTTCCCCGAGGTGGACACCCTGCTCTTCGAGAGCGGCGGCGACAACCTCACCCTCACCTTCAGTCCGGCCCTGGTCGACCTGTTCCTCTTCGTGCTCGACACCGCCGAGGGCGACAAGATGCCCCGCAAGCGCGGCCCCGGCATCACCGAGTCCGACCTGCTCGTCATCAACAAGGTGGACATCGCCACCTACGTACGCTGCGACCTCGACACCATGGAGGCCGACGCGCACCGGGTCCGGGAGGGGCGCCCGGTGGTGCTGACCAACTCGCTCACCGGGGACGGACTCGGCGCCATCGCCGACTTCGTACTGGCCCACGAGGCCGCCCGGGGCGTCGCGGAGTCCGACCCGGAGACGGCCTCCGCGTGAACCGGGCGCCCGCGCGGCTGGATCCCGCGCACTACGAACCCCGCCGGGTACCGGCCCGGATGCTCGACCTCACCGGCACCCCGGACACCCTGGCCGCCGGGCGCCCCGGCAAGGTCGGCCTGCTCGAACTCCGCTACGCCCGGGTCGACGGACGCACCGAACTCGTCGACCGGTACCAGAAGTCGCCGCTCCAGATCATGCGCCCGCTCTACGTCGACCCGGAACGGCCGGACCTTCCGGTGACGTATCTGATGTCGACCGGCGGCGGCATCGTGCAGGCCGACCGCAACCGGATCGACATCGACTGCGGCCCCGGCACCGCCCTGCACCTGACCACCCAGGCCGCCACCAAGGTGCACCGGATGGAGTTCGACCACGCCACCCAGGTCGTCAATCTGCGGGCTCGGGAGGGGAGTTACGTCGAGTACCTGCCGGATCCGGTGATCCCCTACCGGGACGCCCGCTTCTACCAGCAGACCCGGGCGACGGTCGATCCGACCGCCACCCTGCTGCTCGGCGAGACGATCACGGCCGGCCGGCTGGCCCGGGGCGAACGGCACGCCTACCGGATGCTCTTCAGCGACCTGGAGATCCTCCGCCCGGACGGCACGCTTCTGGCCGTGGACAGCGTCCGGCTCGACCCGCACGGGCCCGGCGGGGTCACCGGCCCGGCCGTCTTCGCCGGACACGACCTGATGGCCACGTTGTACGCGGTCAGCCCGCTCGCCCCCGCCGAACGGATCGCCGACACGCTGTACGAGGTGCTGGGCCCGGCCGGTCCGGCCTTCGGGGTGAGCACCCTGCCCGAGGACTGCGGGGCCTGGGTCCGGATCGTCGGCAGCGACCCGCCCGCCCTGCACCGCGCGATGCGCACCGCCTGGGACGCCGTGCGCCGGCTGCTCATCGGCGTCCCCGCCCCCGACCTGCGCAAGGCGTGACGCGACGGCCGGGCGCCGGTCCCTCCCGAGGAGGGATCGGCGCCCGGCCGTCCGTGACTCAGGCAGCGCAGCCGCTGTCCGCGAGGGTGAAGTACCCCGCCGGGGACTCCCGCAGGGTGTGGGTGACGAACACGTTGTACAGGCCCATCGCGTCGCCCGAGCCCTCCGCGTACACCAGTCCGCCCGTGGTGCGCGCCCGTCCGGCGACCACGTGCGCGTAGTTGGTGGCGGTGAAGCAGCGGGCGGGCGCGGAGCCGGTGGTGGTCGCCGTCACCGCGGCCGAGGCGGTGCCGGGCGTGCCCGCCGCGTCCAGCGCCGTCACCGTGTAGCGGTGGCTGCTGCCCGCGGCGAGACCGGTGTCGGTGTACGAGGCCGAGGCGGGCGAGGCGATCCGCGCACCGTCCCGGCTGACCGCGTACGAGGCCGCGCCCTCCACCGCGTCCCAGGTCAGCGAGACGCTGTTTGCCGTGACCCCGGCGACCCGCAGCCCGGACGGGGCGGGCAGCCCGTCCCCGCCGCCGCCCGGGGTGCCCTGGTCCAGGCCCCAGAAGACGCCCGTGTGGTACGTCGAGCAGATCGTGTTCAGGAAGTACGCCCCGGTCGCCCCGCACTGGTCGGCGCCCGAGCCGGGGCTCACCGGCAGCCCGTGGCCCATCCCGGCGAGCGAGTACGTCACCACCGCCGGGCGGCCCGAGGCGTCGTCGTACGTGGTGCGGGTCGTGCTGCCGGGCAGGGTGTCGGTGGCCGAGGGGGTCTGGCCGATGCCCCAGACGTCCGTCCACTGGTCGCGCAGGGCCGTCGCGTTGGCCTGGTTCACCGTGTAGTCCGCGGTGCCCTGCCAGATCGCCACCCGGGGCCAGGGGCCCGCGTACCCCGGGTAGGAGCCGCGCACCTTGTCGCCCCACTGCGCGGGCGTCAGCCTCACCGACCCCGACTGGCAGGAGGATGCCCCGACCTGGCTGGTCGCGCACTGGGCGGGCAGCCCCGAGGCGATCGAGCCGCCCGCGAACACGTCCGGATAGGAGGCCAGCAGATCGGCCGCCATGCCACCGCCCGCCGACAGGCCGGTGACGTACACCCGGCCGCCGTCCGAGCCGTACCGCTGCTTCGCGTACTCCACCATCTGCGCGACCGAGGCGGCCTCGCCCCGGCCCCGCCCGCTCTCCGCCGGATCGAACCAGCCGAAGCAGGACAGGGCGTTGTTGGCCGCCGTGGTCTGCGGGAACACCACCGCGAAGCCCCACTGGTCGGCGTACTTCGGCCAGCCGGAGCCGGTGTAGTAGTCGTTCGCCGTCTGGGTGCAGCCGTGCAGCGCCACCACCAGCGGCGCGTTCGCGGGCAGCCCCTCGGGGACGTACGCGTACATCTGGAGGTTGCCGGGGTTCGAGCCGAAGCCGGTGACCTGCTGGAGACCGCCGGCGGCCGCGGCCGGGCGCGCGGTCCCGGCCACGCTCAGCAACGCGGCGACGAGCGCCAGCGCCGCGGTGGAAGCGACGCGCCCGAGCAGGCGTCGCAGGATCGGTGGGCGCACGGAGACCTCCTGGGTGGGGGAGCGGGCGCGGCCCGGGGAAGGCACGGCCCGGCGGACGGTACGGGGGTGGGGATGCGTGCGGACGTTACGGGCCGCCCCACCGGCGGCCCATGGGCCCGGCGGACACACCCCGGGCCGGGCAGTGTGCGCCGCCCCCGTTGCGCGATCCCGCCCCGCACCGCCCCGGACCGGTCCGCCCTTGCGCTGGAGCGCACTCCAACATGCAGACTCCCTGCCAACGCCCTGACCGGAACGGGCCGTTGACGAGGGGACCACCATGCGCTACCGCACCATCGGCACCGATGCCGCCACCCGCCGGGAGGTGAGTGTGCTCAGCCTCGGCGCCATGCTGATGGGCACCCTCACCGACGAGGCGACCTCCTTCGCCATCCTCGACCGCTACGCCGAGGCGGGCGGGACGTTCATCGACACCTCCGACAACTACGCGTTCTGGGTCGACGGAACCCGGGGCGGCGAGAGCGAGGCGCTGCTCGGCCGCTGGCGCCGCAGCCGGGGCGTCGGCGACGGGATCGTCATCGCCACCAAGCTCGGCGCCCGTCCCACCGTCCCCGCCACCGACTTCACCAAGGGCGTCGTCGACCTCTCCGCCGCAGTGGTCCGGGAATCCGCGGAACGCAGCCGCGAACGTCTCGGCGTCGAGAAGATCGACCTGCTCTACGCGCACGTCCAGGACCGCGCCACACCGCTGGAGGAGACCGTCGGGGCCTTCGCCGGACTGGTCGCCGAGGGCACCGTCGGACTGCTCGGGGTGAGCAACCACTGGGCCTGGCAGGTGGAGCGCGCCCGCCGGATCGCGGCCGACGCCGGGCTGCCCGGGTACGAGGTCCTCCAGTACCACCACACCTACCTGCGCCGCCGTACCGACCAGCCCAGCTGGCGTTCCCCGGACGGGCAGGAGGGCGTGGCCGCCGGGGACCTGCTCAGCTATCTGCGGGCCGAGCCCGCGCTCGTTCCGGTGGCGTACTCGCCGCTGCTGGCCGGGGCCTACGTCCGCGACGACAAGCCGCTGGGCCCGGAGTACGACCACCCCGGCACCCCCGCCCGGCAGGCCGCGCTGCGGAAGGTCGCCGCGGAGACCGGGGCGACCGTCAACCAGGTGGTGCTGGCCTGGCTGATCGGCGGGGACGTGCCGTTCGTCCCGCTGGTCGGCGCCTCCTCGGTGGCCCAGCTCGACGAGAGCCTCGCGGCGGTCGACCTGGAGCTGACGGCGGAGCAGCGGGCGGTGCTCGACGCGGCGCACTGAGCGGGCGGCGCGGTCCCGTGTGGCCCGCCACCATGCCGGGGTACCCCGGTGTGTGCGTCGGCGCCGTGTGACGCGGGCCCCGGTCTCCCTACCGTGACGGCCATGGAGACTCCCCAGCGCCCGGCCGCCCAGGCCGCCCCGCCCACCGCCCCGCCACCCGGCACGCCCGCCCCCGCCGACCGCCCCCTCACCGGGCGCACCGCCCTGGTCACCGGGGGAGCGAGCGGGATCGGGCGGGCCTGCGCCCAGGCCCTGGCGGCGGCGGGCGCCCGGGTCCATGTGGTGGACCGGGCCGAGGAGGCCGCGCGGAGCCTCGCGGCGGAGATCGGCGGGACGGCGTGGGTGGCCGACCTCTCCGACCCCGAGGTGGTGGAGACGCTGCCCGCCGACGCGGACATCGTGGTCAACAACGCCGGGCTCCAGCACGTCGCCCCGGTGCACACCTTCCCGCCGGACCGGTTCGCCCTGATCCAGCGCGTCATGGTGGAAACCCCCTTCCGCATCTTGCGCCGGACCCTGCCGGGCATGTACGAACGCGGCTGGGGGCGCGTGGTCAACATCTCGTCCGTCCACGGCCTGCGGGCCAGCCCCTACAAATCGGCCTATGTGACGGCCAAGCACGCACTGGAGGGACTCAGCAAGGTGGTCGCGCTCGAAGCGGCGGAGCACGGGGTGACGAGCAACTGCGTCTGCCCCGGCTACGTACGCACCCCGCTGGTCGAGAACCAGATCGCGGACCAGGCCCGCACCCACGGCATCTCCGAGGAGGACGTGGTCGGCCGGGTCATGCTGGAGCGCAGCGCGATCAAGCGGCTGATCGAGCCCGAGGACGTCGCCGAGGCCGTGCTCTGGCTCTGCGGACCGCGCACCGGGCACATCACCGGCACCTCGCTCTCCATGGACGGCGGCTGGACCGCCCACTAGACCCCCGCCGACCAGGGGCCGCATGCCCCCGGCCCCCGCCCCCGAGAAGACCGGCCCTCATGTCTGAACCGCCCGCCTCCGCCGCGCCCCATCTGCGCCACCTGCTCGACCTGCTGGCCGACGACGCCCCCGCCGAGGAGCTGGGCGCCGTCTCCTCGCGGGCCCGCGCCGCCGGGGTGGCGGCGGGCGATCTGGCGGAGGTGGAGCGGGCGACCGCCACCGCGCTGCGGATCAGGGGCGCCCTGCGCCAGCACCGCCGCCGCGAACTCCAGCTCACCGCGCTCTTCGACACCGCGGGCGACCTGGCCGCCTCCCGCGACCTGGACGAGGTGCTGAAGGCGATCGTCCGCCGGGCCCGGATGCTCCTGGGCACCGACACCGCCTACCTCACGCTCCCCGACGAGGAGGCGGGCGACACCTACATGCGGGTCACCGACGGCTCCGTCTCGATGGTCTTCCAGCGGCTGCGCCTGGAACTCGGCCACGGGCTGGGCGGACTGGTCGCGCAGACCGCCCGCCCGTACGCCACCCACGACTACCGCACCGACGACCGCTTCCACCACACCCGCAACATCAACGCCGGGGTGCTCGACGAGGGGCTCGTCGCCATCCTCGGCGTACCGCTGCTGCTCGGCTCCAGCCGGGGCGGCACCGGCAAGGTCATCGGCGTCCTCTTCGCCGCCGACCGGGCGCCCCGCGTCTTCAGCCCCGACGAGGTCGCGCTGCTCTGCTCGCTCGCCGCGCACGCCGCGATCGCCATCGACACCGCCCGCGCCCTGGCCGACACCCGCTCCGCCCTGGACGAACTGGCCGGGGCCAACGCCGAACTGGCCGAGGCCAACGCGGCGGTGCACGCCCACTCGGCGGCCATGCGGCGGGCCGAGGAGTCCCACGACCGGCTCACCGACCTGGTGCTGCGCGGCGGGGACGTCGCCGATGTCGCGACGGCCGTCGCCGGGCTGCTGGACTCCCCGCTGACCATCCACGACCCGGTCGGACGGCCGCTGGCCGCCGTCCGGGCCGACGGCGGCGACTTCGCCGCCGACAGCATGGACGCGGGCTGGCTGGCCGAGACCGCCGAGGCGTCCCGCACCGGCGCCCGCGCCGTGCAGCGCGACGGGCGGTGGATCTGCGCCGTGCTCGCCGGTCAGGAGCTGCTGGCCGGGCTGGTCCTGCACCGGCGCGGGCCGCTCGACGACTCCGACCGGCGGCTGTTCGAGCGGGCCTCCGTGGTCACCGGGCTCCTCCTGCTGCTGCGGCGCACGGTCGCAGAGACCGAGAACCGGGTGCGCGGCGAGCTGATCACCGACCTGCTGACCGACGCCGACCGCGACCCGGCCGGGCTCACCGAACGCGGCCGCCGCCTCGGCGTCGACCTGGACCGCCCGCACCTGCTGCTGGTGGCCGAGGGCGGCCCCCGGGGACGGCTCGCGCCCGCCGCGGTGCGCTACCTCTTCGGCGGCGACGTCCACGGGGTGAGCGCCGAGCACGCCGGGACCGTGGTGCTGCTGATCGAGGCCGGGGAGCGCACCCCGCCGGCCGGGGACGCGGCCCGCGCGGCGGCGGCCCAGCTCGGCCAGCTCGTCCAGGCCCCCGTCACCGTCGCCGCCACCGGCCCGGCGCGCGGCGCCCGGGGACTGGCCGACGCCCACCGGGAGGCCGCCCGCTGCCTGCGCGCGATGCGGGCCCTCGGCCGCACCGGCGAGGGCGCCTGCGTCGAGGAACTCGGCTTCCTCGGCGTGGTGCTGGGCAACGCCCAGGACGTCGAGGGCTTCGTCACCGCGACCCTCGGCCCGCTCCTGGAGTACGACGCGCAGCGCGGCACCCACCTGGTCCGCACCCTCGCCGCCTACTTCGGCTGCGGGGGCAGCCTCGTCCGGGCCAAGGACGAACTCCACGTCCACGTCAACACGGTGGTGCAGCGGCTCGACCGGGTCCAGGTGCTGCTCGGCCACGACTGGAACGCGCCGGACCGAGCCCTGGAACTCCAACTCGCCCTCCGCCTGCACCTGTTGACGGGCGGGGCGGAACAGGGGAGGGCCTGAGCGGTCAGCCGGCCGCCTTCACCAGCCGTTCGGCGATCTCCGCGGCACCCGCCTCCCCGGTGAGCAGGGTGTAGTGGTTGACGTCCGGGACCGGCACCGGCGTCACCCGCGTACCGCCCAGGTCCGCCACCGCCAGCCGGTCCTCGTCGTACAGGCCCTGGTCCTCGTCCATCAGACCGCGCCGCGCCCACAGCAGCGTCGCGTCCACGGGCAGCCGCCGCACCGCCGCCAGCACCTCCTCGGCGAACAGGCCGATCCCGTCGTCCCGTACCGCCTCGATCCGGCAGGAGGAGCGCAGCTCCGGCTCCCGGCCGGTCAGGTCGCGCTGGATGTACGCGTCTACCTCCGCCGACCAGCCACCCGCGAACGCCGGGTGCGCCCGCCAGAACGCGCGGTACGCGGCCCGGTTCGGGAAGGTCATCGACAGCCGGTCCATGGCCGGGCCGATCACCGCGGTCAGCAGCTCGTCGGGGGAGAGGTGGGTGGGGGCGGGGAAGCCGACCCCGCCGTCCACCAGCAGCAGCGGCCCGAACCGGTCCGGGTGCCGGACGGCGGCCAGCGCCGCCACGAAGGCCCCCATCGAATGGCCCGCCAGCACCACCCGGCCCGGCCCCGCCACCGCGTCGGCCACCGCCGCCACGTCGTCGGCGTGCACGGGGATCCCGTACGGGCCCGGCAGCGCCGCACTTCCGGCCCGGCCCCGCAGGTCCGGGGCGACCAGGGTGACCCGGCCGTCCAGCAGCCGGGCCACCGGCCCCCAGGACAGGGCGTTGGCCGTGATGCCGTGCAGGGCGACGACGACCGGGGCGCCGGGCTCCCGGGCCGGCCACCGCAGCACCGCGAGATCGCCCCCGGTCACGGGCACTCGTATCTCTTCGTACGGGGTCATGGGCGTGCGTTCTCCTTCCGGGCCCCGCCGTCCGCGGGGGTGTCGGTGGTGCGGCGGCGCAGCGCGGCCAGCCGGGACGGCAGCCGGGCCAGACCGCCGGGCAGCAGGTGTACCACGGCCAC
Source organism: Streptomyces sp. NPDC001108 (assembly GCF_053598535.1). Lineage (NCBI taxonomy): Bacteria > Bacillati > Actinomycetota > Actinomycetes > Kitasatosporales > Streptomycetaceae > Streptomyces > Streptomyces sp. NPDC001108. The sequence goes on along the minus strand of NZ_JBSFKL010000004.1, from coordinate 34,015 downwards.
GAACACCACACCGAGCAGGAACAGCGGCTGCGAGAGCGGCACCCGCAGCACCGCCGGGAGATCGGCGACCGCGCCCGAGCCCGCCAGGTCGCCGAGCCGGTGGTCGGCCCAGGTGTAGAGGATGCCGCCGGCCATCGGCCCCCACCGGGTGCCGGAGCCGCCCAGCACCACCATCACCAGCAGCGAGAGGGTGAAGTCGGAGGTGGTGGTCTGCGGGGTCGAGCCGCCGGTGAGCAGCAGGTGCACCAGACCGCCGAGCGCGGCCAGGGCGCCCGCCAGCACGAAGGCGGTGAGCTTGAACCCGTACGGCTTCAGCCCCAGCACCTCCACCCGGCGCTCGTTCTCCTTGATGCCCTCCCAGACCCGCCCGGTGGGGGAGTTGACCGCCCAGTGGACGACGGCGAGGGTGAGTACGAGGTATCCGAGGGCCAGCCAGTACAGGTTGGCGGTGTTCCCGATGCCGACGAGCCCGGACGGCAGCAGCTCGGCCGGGGCCGCCCGGCCCTCCTCGCCGCCGGTGAGCCCGCCGGGGTTGCGGGAGACCAGGATCGACCCGGCCTGGGCGAACGCCAGCGTCACCATGGAGAAGCCGATGCCGGTGACCCGCAGGCTCACCGAGCCCAGCACCAGCGCGAGTCCGATCCCGCACGCGACGCCGAGCAGCGCGGACACCGCGAACGGCAGCCCCGCCTCCAGCAGGAACATGTTCGTGGCGTAGCTGCCCGCCGCGAAGTACAGCGCGTGCCCGAAGGAGAGCAGCCCGGTCCGGCCCAGCAGTAGGTCGTAGCCGGTCGCCAGTGCCCCGAACAGCAGGCAGGTGGCGAGGAGTTGCAGGCTTCCCGGGCTGCCGAGCGGCCCGTCCAGCAGCCCCGGCAGCGGCAGCGCGCTGAACGGGGCGACGGCCAGCACCAGCAGGGCGGCCGCCGGCCACCAGCGGCGCAGCAGCCGGGCGGTGCTCCCGGGGGCGCGCCCGGCGGCGGCCTCCTCGCGGGCGGGGTGACGTGTCTCGGTGACGGTGCTCACGCGAGCCTCCCGGTCAGTCCGCGCGGCCGGACGAGCAGCAGCGCGGCGAGCAGGACCACGACGGCCAGGTCGCCGAGGCCCGCTGCGGTGTAGTAGTTGGCGAACTGCTGGACCAGGCCGATGACGACGGACGCCACGGCGGCGCCGCTCACCGAGCCCATGCCGCCGGTGACCACCACGACGAACGCGAAGATCAGCAGCGAGGTGCCCTGCCGGGGGTCGACGGAGCCGAAGTACAGCCCGCCGAGTGCCCCGCCGAGCGCGGCGACGCAGCCGCCGATCGCGAAGACGAGGGTGAACGCCTTCCGTACGTCGATGCCGAGCGCGGTGACCATCGCCCGGTCCTCGACCCCGGCCCGGACGACCAGCCCGTGCCGGGTGCGGCCGAGGAAGAGCTTCAGCGCCACCAGCACCACGACGGCCGCCCCGACCAGCACCAGTCGGTTGACGGGGACCTGCGCGCCGAAGAGTTCGAAGGTGCCGGACAGCGCCTTCGGCCCGGGGAAGGTACGGGCGTCCGAGCCCCAGATCCCGGACAGCAGCGCGGGAACGGCGAGCCCCACCCCGACCGTGGCGAGCACCTGCTCGCGCGGCCGGGTGTAGAGCGGGCGGACGACGGCGAGTTCCAGCAGCACGGCGGCCGCGGTGCCCACCGCCGTACCGAACAGGACCGCGAGGACGAACCCCGCCCCGCCGGGGCCGGCGCCGGGCAGATGGCCGGAGGCCGCCCACCAGGTGCCGTACGCGCCGATCGACAGCAGCGCGCCGTGCGCGAAGTTGAGCACGTCCATCAGGCCGAAGATCAGCGAGAGGCCGGAGGCGATCAGGAAGTAGAGGGCTCCCAGACCGAGTCCGGTCATGGTGAGCAGTACGACGGTGGACATCAGGAATCCGCCTCCCGCGACGGTGGATCGGTGGCCGGTCCGGGCGCGGAGACCTTGGCGGCCGGTCCGTGGCCGACGCCCAGCAGCCGCCGGGCCTTCTCCGCGTCGCCGAGCAGTTCGTCGGCCGGGCCCTGGTGGGCGGTGCGGCCGTCGGCGAGCACCGCGCAGTGCCGGGCCAGCCGCCGCACCACGGCGAGGTTCTGCTCCACGAGCAGCACCGGCACCGCCTCGGCGGCCCGCTCCAGCACCTGGGCGACCTCGGTGACCACCTTGGGGGCCAGCCCCTTGGTGGGCTCGTCGGCGATGATCAGCCGGTTGCCGTTGAGCAGGGTCCGGCCGATCGCCACCATCTGCTGCTGCCCGCCGGAGAGGGTTCCCGCCAACTGAGATGCGCGCCGCTCCAGTTCGGGGAACAGCTCGTGGACGAGCCCGTACGCGGGCCCCTCCGCGCCGCGCCGTTCGGCCAGCCGCAGGTTCTCCGCGACGGTCAGTCCGGCGAAGATCCCCCGGTCCTCGGGGGCGTAGCCGATGCCGAGCCGCACCACGGTGTGGGTGGGCATCGCCACGGTCTCCTCGCCGTCCAGCCGGACGCTGCCGGTGCGCGGGACGAGACCGAGGACGCCGCGCACGGTGGTGGTCTTCCCGGCGCCGTTGCGGCCGAGCAGGGCGGTCACCCCGTGCCGGGCCACGTCCAGGTCGACGCCGTGCAGGATGTGCCGCCCGCCGATCAGGACCCGCAGGTCCCGTACGGAGAGCAGGGGTCCGGCCGTCACAGCCCCTCCCCGAGGTAGGCCTGCTGGACGGTGGGGTCGGCGGTGACCGCCTCGGGGGTGTCCAGGGCGAGCAGCCGGCCGTGGTGCATCACGGCGAGCCGGTCGGCCAGGCCCAGCAGGACGTCCATGTGGTGCTCGACCATCAGGACGGTGCGTCCCTCGTCCCGGTGCAGGGTGCGGATGAGTTCGGTGAGGGCGGGGACCTCCTCGGCGCTGACCCCGGCCATCGGCTCGTCGAGCAGCATCAGCCGGGGTTCGCCCACCAGCAGCACGGCCAGCTCCAGCTTGCGCTTCTCGCCGTGCGACAGTTCGGCCGCGGTGGCCCCGGCCCGGTGGGCGAGGCCGGTGCGTTCCAGTACGCCGTCCACCTCGGCGGTGAAGCGGGGGGCCCGCCGCCACAGCCGGTGCGAGCCGCCCCCGGCGGCCTGTGCGGCCAGCCGGACGTGCTCGGCGACGCTCATGCCCGGCCAGAGGCTGGACGTCTGGAAGGTGCGGCCGAGGCCGCGCCGGGCCCGCGCGTGGGCGGGCCGGTCGGTCAGGTCGGCGCCGTCCAGCTCGATGGTGCCGGAGGTGGCCGTGGTGACCCCGCTGATCAGGTTGAACAGGGAGGTCTTGCCCGCCCCGTTGGGGCCGATGAAGGCCAGGAACTCGCCCTCGCGGACGCTCAGGGAGACGTCCTCGACGATCGTCGCCCCGCCGACGCTCCAGCCGATTCCGGCCAGCCGGAGCACCGGGGCGGTGTCCGGGGCCGTCCCCGCGCGCGGCGCGGTGGTGTCCGGTGCGGCCATCGGTCAGCCCGCCGCGGGCTTCGCGGGCGGCGCGACCTCGGCCATGGGCACGGTGTTCACCAGCTCCGGGGTGGCGGTGGCGCCCTTCCCCTTGAGCTTTGCGACGAACATCGGCTGCACCAGGGCGTGGTCCTCGGCCCGGACCTGCTCCTTGCCCTTCACCCCGTCGAAGCTCCAGCCCTCCAGGGCCTTGACCATGGCGGCGGTGTCGGAGGTGCCGCCCTCCTCGATCGCCCGCACCACCATCTGCGCGGCGGTGAAGCCGTCGGGGGTGAACAGGTCGGGGGTGCCGCCCGCCTTCGTGACCGCGTCGAGCATGGTCTTCTCCACGGCGTTGCCGCCGCCCGCCCCGGGGAAGTAGTGCGCGAGGAACGACACCTTGGTGCCGGCCTCCCCGAAGACCGGGTACGAGGCGGTCCCGGCGAGCCCGGTGACGACCTTGCCCGCCTCCAGCACGCCCTGCTGGTCCAGCGCGGTCCACAGGGCCGGTGCGGTCGAGCCCGCCCAGGCGACGAAGACCAGGTCCGGCCGGCCCGCCTTCACCTGCCGGGCGAACGGGGTCAGGTCGGTGGCGCTGGGCGGGGCCATCACGGAGCCGACCTTCGCGCCCCCGGCTCCGAGGACCGCCTTGACGGCGGCGACGTTGGCCTGGCCGAACGTGGAGTCCTGGGCCAGCACCGTGACCTTCTTGCCCTTGGCGTCGCCGAGCATCGATCCGGCGGTGAGGATGTCCTGGTAGGACTGGCGGCCGGAGCGGAAGGTGTAGTCGTTGATGCCGGTCACCGCGTCGGTGGCGGCCGGTCCGCTGATGTAGAGGACCTTGTTCTGGGCGGCGAGCGGCGCCATCTGGAGCGCCACCCCGGAGTCGGTGGTGCCCGCGAGGACCTTGTAGCCCTTGCCGATCAGGGTCTTGGCCGCGGCGACCGCCTTGCCCGGGTCGCCCGCGTCGTCCTGCTCGGCGACCTCGATGCGGTGCCCGGCCACCTTGCGGGTGCCGTGGGTGGCGTGGTCCAGGCCGGCCATGAAGCCGTCCCGGTACTGCTTCCCGTAGTCCGCGAGCAGCCCGGTCCGGGAGTAGACGAGCCCCACCTTGACGGCGGAGTCCTCGGCGTCCCCGCCCGAGCCGCTCTCACCGGCCTTCCCGGCGGCGGTGCACCCGGCCAGCAGCAGACCGGCACAGGCCAGTGACAGGGCGGTGGAGAGGGATCCGCGGTGACGGGGGATGCCCGTGGCTCTGCGACGCATGGTGACCGGCTCCTCGGCGTGTTCATGGGATGTCGCCGAACCGTATGAACACCGCGCCGCCGTCGATATGGTGCCGGGCGCCCCACCTGGCGCGATGCCCATGTGGGCGCCGCACATGGAGCCGGAACGCGAAAGCCGCATGCCGGTACGCGCCGGCCCGCGTACGGCTACCCGGAAGCCCGCCCCGGTACGCCGGACTCCGCGCCCGGGAACGCGAAAGCCGCGCCGGGGAACCGGATCGTACGGTTCCCCGGCGCGGCGGTGCGCGGAATGCGGGCGGTGGCCCGTTACATCGCGGCGAAGGCCTGGATCGTGGCCGCGATGATGCCGAGGGCGGCGAATCCGACGCCGATCCAGCCCATCACGATGCCCGCGACCGCCTGGCCGCGGCCGCCGCCCTCGCCCCGGTCGGCCATCCGCTTGGCGGAGATGCCGAGGACCAGCGCGATGATCGGCAGGATGATCGGGATGAGCAGCAGGCCGAGGATGCCGAGCACCATCGAGGCGGTCGCCTTGCCGCTGGGCAGCGGGGCGCCGCCGGGGTATCCGTATCCGGCCGGGGGCTGTACGCCGAATCCGGGTCCGCCCGGGGCCTGGGGCCCTGCGGTGCCGCCTGCGATGCCTGACTGGTCAGTCATGTCTCCCTCTCGATAAGTGCTGGTCACAGCCATGGTAAAGGCCACTTAAACGCGTGTTCGAGCCAAAAAGTGAGGGGAATGTGGCGAAACAGCAGCGGTACGGTCGCCGCCTGTGCTAGAAGCCGCCCTCGGGCAGGCCGTGGAACGGGCGGACGGAGCCCCGGGTCCCCGCCCGGACGTGGACCGTGCCGGCGGTCCACGCCCCGACGGAGCCCCGGGGCTCCGGAGCGTCCGAGGGCCCGTCAGGAGGAGGGCATCAGAACGCTGTCGACGAGGTTGAGGTGACCGTTCATGGTCTCGATGTCGCCACAGGTGATGGTGGCGGTGCCGTTGACCTTGTAGTTCTCGCCGGAGCCCGAGGTCATGAGCTTGGAGCCCTCGAGGGTGGTGAAGGAGCCCTTGGCCAGGTCGGTGCGGGTGATGTTCTTGTCGACCACGTGGTACTCGAGCGCCTTCTTGAGCTGGTCGGGGTTCTTCATGAGGGAGTCCAGCTCGGTCTTGGACAGCTTGTCGAAGGCGGCGTTGGTCGGAGCGAACACCGTGACGTGCGTGGCGTCGTTCAGCTTCTTGTCCAGACCGGCCTTCTTCAGGGCGTCGTGGAGCTTGGAGAGGTCCTTGTTGTCGGCGATGGCATCGCCCGTCTTCTTCTTGGCCGCCTCGGCGGCGCTGCCCTTGCCCGAGGTGGGCATGGACGAACAGCCGGTCCCGAAGGTCTGGGCCGAGTGGGCGGGCTTCGGCGAGGAGTCGGCGGACGCCAGTGGAGCCATCCCGACCATGATCAGCGGGACCGCGGCGGCTGCGGCGACGAAGGCGTGGGAGCGACGGATCTGCATGACGGTGGACCCTTCTGGAAGGGGGTCGGGTGGGATGAGTGACGTTCGACGCGTCACCTGGCACGTTCTGTACGTGAACGTGGGGGCGCTGCGGGGTCATCCGCGCGGCCCGCCTGCGGGGTGCCGCTCCGGGGTCCGTTCCACCGGGCCCCCTGCGCCCGGCCGAGTGACGGACCGGGGCACGGCGTGCACCTCCACCAGGTTGGCAGCCATCCCTCCGGATCGCATCCCGGGCCACCGGGCGGGGTGTTACGGGGCTTCTTCTGGCCGGATCAGGTCGATCAGCCGGCACACCGTTTCGATGTCTATCTTCACCTGGGCGATCGACGCCCGCCCCGACAGCCAGGTGATCAGCGCCGAGTGCCAGGTGTGCTCGATGACCCGGACCGCCGACAGCTGCTCCGGCGTCGGGTCCTCCAGCCCCATCGCGTCCAGGATGATCGCCGTGGTGATCCGCGAGACGGTGTCCACCTCGGGGCTCACGCTGCGGTCCGCGAAGGTCAGCGCCCGTACCATCGCGTCCGCCAGGTGCGGCTCGCGCTGGAGCGCGCGGAACGCCCGCATCAGGGTGTCCGCGACCCGCTGCGCCGGGGCGCGCCCGGCCGGCGGGTGCCGGTGCAGGGTGGAGTGCAGGTGCTGGAGCTGGTCCTGCATGGTCGCGACCAGCAGGTGGATCTTGGACGGGAAGTAGCGGTACAGCGTGCCCAGGGCGACCCCGGCGTCCTCCGCGACCTCGCGCATCTGCACCGCCTCGAAACCGCCCCGGCCGGCGAGCCGGGCGCTGGCGTGCAGGATGCGGCGGCGGCGGGCCTCCTGGCGTTCGGTCAGGGGCGGCGACGCAGGCCTGGCTTCCGCTGTCATGTCTCCCCGTCCCCCCTTCATGGCTTCTGTCCGCGACCGGCGGGGGACGTTGTCGGCCCCCGGGGGCGCACAGCATGCCAGCGTGCCAGGTCGTGGCGCGAATCACCTGATCCGGCCGTTGCACCGACGCTACCTGCCGGTAGATTCGTAGCTCATTGAACGATATTGAACGATCCAGTCTGAAACTTGTTCTAGATTAGCGCGAGCGGTTACGCTCCGGCGGAAACGCAGTGACGAAGGGGGCCGAGTGTGACCGCTGAGGCCATAGAGTCGGGCCCCCGCGCGGGTGACGGCGCGTCCGGCGACCGCCCGTTGCGCATCGCACTCCTCACCTACAAGGGCAATCCTTTCTGCGGAGGCCAGGGCGTCTACGTACGCCACCTCTCCCGCGAACTCGCCCGGCTCGGCCACCACGTCGAAGTGATCGGCGCCCAGCCCTATCCGGTGCTCGACGAGGGCGTCCCGCTCACCGAACTGCCCAGCCTGGACCTCTACCGCCAGCCCGATCCCTTCCGCACCCCCGGCCGGGGCGAGTACCGCGACTGGATCGACCTGACCGAGGTCGCCACCATGTGGACCGGCGGCTTCCCCGAGCCCCTCACCTTCAGCCTCCGTGCCCGCCGCCATCTCGCGGCCCGACGCGGCGAGTTCGACGTCATCCACGACAACCAGACGCTCGGCTACGGGCTGTTGGCGGATCTCGGCGCCCCGCTCGTCACCACGATCCACCACCCCATCACCGTCGACCGCGAACTGGAGCTCGCCGCCGCCGAGAACCGCCGCCGCCGCGCCTCGGTGCGCCGCTGGTACGCCTTCACCCGCATGCAGAAGCGGGTCGCCCGCCGGCTGCCCTCGGTGCTCACCGTCTCCGGCTCCTCCCGGCAGGAGATCGTCGACCACCTCGGGGTGCGCCCGGACCGCGTCCACGTCGTGCACATCGGCGCGGACACCGACCTCTGGTCGCCCGATCCCTCGGTCGCCGAGGTGCCCGGACGGATCGTCACCACCTCCAGCGCCGACGTGCCGCTCAAGGGCCTGGTCCACCTCGTCGAGGCGCTCGCCAAGCTCCGCGCCGGGAACCCGCACGCACACCTCGTCGTCGTCGGCAAGCGGGCCGAGGACGGGCCGGTCGCCCAGGCCATCGAACGGCACGGCCTCCAGGACGCCGTCGAGTTCGTGAAGGGCATCACCGACGCCGAACTCGTCGACCTGGTGCGCGGCGCCCAGATCGCCTGCGTCCCCTCCCTGTACGAGGGCTTCTCGCTGCCCGCCGCCGAGGCCATGGCCACCGGTACCCCGCTCGTCGCCACCACCGGGGGCGCCATCCCCGAGGTCGCCGGACCCGACGGCGAGACCTGCCTGGCCGTCCCGCCCGCCGACCCCGGCGCCCTGGCCGACGCGCTCGGCCGGCTCCTCGGCGACCCGGAGCTGCGCGCCCGGCTCGGCGCCGCGGGCCGCGACCGGGTGCTCGCCCGCTTCACCTGGAAGCGGGCCGCCATCGGCACCGCCGAGCTGTACCGAGAGGCGATCGCGGCCCGCTCCGGCGGCCGTCGCTGACCAGGCCCCCATACCCGCCCCGCCCACCCCGACCCACCCCCTCGACCGCGAAAGCAGGCACCCGTGCTGACCGTGGACTTCACCCGCTTCCCGCTCGCCGCAGGTGACCGCGTGCTCGACCTGGGCTGCGGCGCCGGACGCCACGCCTTCGAGTGCTACCGGCGCGGCGCCCAGGTCGTGGCCCTGGACCGCAACGGCGAGGAGATCCGCGAGGTCGCCAAGTGGTTCGCCGCGATGAAGGAGGCCGGCGAGGCCCCCGAGGGTGCCACCGCCACCGCGATGGAGGGCGACGCGCTCAACCTGCCGTTCCCCGACGCCTCCTTCGACGTCGTCATCATCTCCGAGGTGATGGAGCACATCCCCGACGACAAGGGCGTCCTCGCCGAGATGGTCCGGGTCCTCCGGCCCGGCGGCCGGATCGCCATCACGGTCCCGCGCTACGGCCCCGAGAAGGTCTGCTGGACGCTCTCCGACGCCTACCACGAGGTCGAGGGCGGCCACATCCGCATCTACAAGGCCGACGAACTCCTCGGCAAGATGCGCGGCGCCGGACTCAAGCCGTACGGCACCCACCACGCCCACGCCCTGCACTCGCCGTACTGGTGGCTGAAGTGCGCCTTCGGCGTCGACAACGAGAAGGCGCTGCCGGTGCGGGCGTACCACAAGCTGCTGGTCTGGGACATCATGAAGAAGCCGATGGCCACCCGGGTCGCCGAGCAGCTGCTCAACCCCGTCGTCGGCAAGAGCTTCGTCGCCTACGCGACCAAGCCCCACCTCCCCGCGGCCGCCGCCCAGGACCTCACCAGGGCCGAGGCGTGACCGTACCCGAGCAGACCGAGCACCTCGTCCTGCCCGGCGTCCTCACCGCCGAGCAGGCCGCCGAGACCGTCGCCGCGCTCCTCGCCGAACAGTGCGAGGACGGCGCCCTGCCCTGGTTCCGCGGCCACCACCTCGACCCCTGGGACCACACCGAGGCCGCCATGGCCCTGGACGCGGCCGGCGAGCACGAGGCCGCCGCCCGCGCCTACGACTGGCTGGCCCGGCACCAGAACCCGGACGGCTCCTGGTACGCCGCCTACCACGACGGCGACCCCGCCCGGCCCACCGACCGCTCGCTGGAGACCAACTTCTGCGCGTACGTGGCCGTCGGCGTCTGGCACCACTACCTCGCCACCGGCGACGACGCCTTCGTCGACCGGATGTGGCCGACCGTCTACGCCGCCGTCGAGTTCGTCCTCGGCCTCCAGCGGCCCGGCGGCGAGATCGGCTGGAAGCGCGAACCCGACGGCACCCCCGTCCACGACGCGCTGCTCACCGGAAGCTCCTCCGTCCACCACGCGCTGCGCTGCGCCCTCGCCCTGGCCGAGCGCCGCGAGGAGCCCCAGCCCGACTGGGAGCTGGCCGCCGGGGCGCTGGCCCACGCGATCCGCGAGCACCCGGAACGCTTCCTCGACAAGAGCCACTACTCGATGGACTGGTACTACCCGGTCCTCGGCGGCGCGGTCACCGGCGAGGCCGCCAGGAAGCGCATCGACGCCGGCTGGGACCGCTTCGTCGTCCCCGGCCTCGGGGTGCGCTGCGTCGTGCCCAACCCCTGGGTGACCGGCGGCGAGAGCTGCGAACTCGCCCTGGCGCTCTGGGCGGTGGGCGAGTCCGACCGGGCACTGGAGATCCTCCAGTCCATCCAGCACCTGCGCGCCGAGGGCGGCCTGTACTGGACGGGATACGTCTTCGAGGGCGACCGGGCCTTCTGGCCCCAGGAGCTCACCACCTGGACGGCCGGCTCCCTGCTCCTCGCGGTGGCCGCGCTCGGTGGCCACGAGGCGACCACGGCGGTCTTCGGCGGCGAACACCTCCCGCACGGCCTGGAGCCGGACTGCTGCCGCTGAGCCGGCTCCGGCGACCCGGACGGCCGTCCCGCACCGGTCCCGGCGACGTACGGGGAAGCGGCGCGCGTTCCACCGCTTCCCCGCGTCGACGCCTACCTTCGCGCGAACACGCCTACGCCGGGGTGCTGAGCACGGCGTACAGGGCGTAGAGCACTACGGGGAGCGCACCCACGAGCCCTGTCACGGCCGCGATCGCCGAAGGCAGTCGCCTGTTGGACCTCAGTGACCTGATGAGGTATCCGACCAGTACGAAATAGGCCAGAGTGACCACGACTCCGGCCCACAACATGGGTGCACTGATTGATTGCATGACAATGCTCGTTCTCCCTATGACGGTGCCCAGTCCGGATCTGCTGCGCGGACCAACAGGCAGGCCATAGGCGGCCCTTGGCAGGGGCCGACCCGTCCGCCGTCCGGAGCAACGGGACGACGGTAGCTCAAAGTCACGTGACCGAGCTAGAGTTGGCGGAATTCGCAGCCCGAATCGATCGGCTGTCACGCCGGGCGGGCAGGGCCCGGGATGCCACTCCCGGGGGCCCTGCCTCGGCGCAGCCCCGGACTGGGCAAGTCACAGAGTGCGATGCGTCGATGGTCGCAGGTGTCGATAAACGATGCATATACGTCTGCTAAACGAGTTGCTACGCTGACCGGAGGGGGCAGCCATGGACGTCGCGCGACAGGTGCTGGAGCAGCGTTCCGCCACGTCGCCCGAGGGTATGGCGGCACTGCGTTTCAGCGTACTTGGCCCGGTGCGCGTGTGGCGGGGAACCGAGGCGCTGTCGGCCGGATCACCACAACAGCGTGGCTTGTTGGCCGCCCTGCTGCTGCGCGGTGGCCGCACGGCGACAGCGGCCGAACTGATCGAAGGGCTGTGGGGCGAGGAGCCCCCGTCGCAGGGGCTGGCCGCCGTACGGACCTATGCCTCCCGGCTGCGCAAGGTCCTCGGGCCGCATGTTCTGGTGGCCGATTCGGGAGGCTACGCGATTCGGGGGCTGCCTGACGAGGCCCTGGACATGGCGCTGGCGCGGGACCTCTCGGCTCGGGCGGAGCGGGCCAGGATCGACGGGGAGCCGGGGCATGCGAGTGATCTGCTCCGTGAGGCACTGGCCCTGTGGGACGGCGAGTCGCTGTCGGGGGTGCCGGGCCCGTTCGCGGAGAACCAGCGCGCGCGCCTGGAGGAATGGCGCCTTCAGCTGACCGAGACCCGCGTGGACGCGGAGCTCGAACAGGGCCACCACGCGGAAGTCGTCTCGGAACTCACGTCGCTGACGGCCGCGCATCCGCTGCGGGAGCGGTTGCGGGAGCTGCTGATGCTGGCGTTGTACCGCAGCGGCCGCCAGGCGGAGGCGCTCGCGGTGTACGCCGACACCCGGCGGCTGCTGGCGGACGAACTGGGCGTGGACCCCCGCCCAGAGCTGACGGAGCTGCAGCACCGGATCCTGCAGGCGGACCCGACCTTGGCGGAGCCTGCCGCCCCGGAGCCCGCCGCGGCGGTGGCCCCCGTCCGTCCCGCCCAACTTCCGGCCACGGTGCCCGACTTCACGGGCCACGCGGCGTGCGTGGAGGAGCTGGGGGAGGTGCTGGCATCGGCCAACGGCCGGGTCATGGCGGTCGCGGCGCTGTCGGGGATCGCGGGCGTCGGCAAGACGACGCTGGCGGTCCACGTCGCTCACCGGGCACGCCGGGAGTTCCCCGACGGCCAGCTCTACGTCGATCTCCAGGGCCCGCAGGCGAGAGGGGCGGAGCCCGGGACGGTCCTGGGTTCCTTCCTGCGCGCCCTGGGTACGCCGGACGCGGCGATCCCCGACTCCCTGGAGGACAGGGCGGCGCTGTACCGCTCGGTCCTGAACGGCCGGCGGGTGCTGGTGCTCCTGGACAACGCGCGTGACGCCGCACAGGTGAGGCCGCTGCTGCCGGGCGCGGAGGGATGTGCCGCGCTGATCACGTCCAGGGGGAACCTGGGCGACCTGGCGGGTGCCCATCTGGTGGACGTGGACGTGCTGGGTCCGGCGGAGGCACTGCACCTGTTCACCAGGATCGTCGGCAGCGAACGTGTCGCCCGCGAGCGCACGGCGGCACTCGACGTCGTGGCCGCGTGCGGATTCCTGCCCCTGGCGATCCGGATCGCGGCGGCGCGGATGGCGGTGCGGCGGACCTGGACCGTTTCGGTACTGGCCGCGAAGCTGGCGGACGAGCGGCGGCGACTGGACGAGCTGCAGGCCGGGGACCTGGCGGTGAAGGCCGTTTTCGAGGTGGCCTACGGGCAGCTGGAGCCCGCGCAGGCACGCGCGTTCCGCCTGCTGGGACTGGCCGACGGACCGGACATCTCCCTGTCGGCCGCCGCGTCCGTGCTCGGCCGTTCCGAGGACGGCACCGAGGAACTCCTGGAGGCCCTCGTCGACACGTCGATGGTGGAGTCGGCGGCACCGGGCCGGTACCGGTACCACGACCTGCTCCGCCTCTACGCACGTGGCTGTGCCGAGAGGGACGAGGAGGCGCCCGGCGAGCGGGCGGCGGCCCTGTCCCGGCTGCTCGACTTCTACCTGGCCACCGCGGCGGGTGTGTACGCGCTGGAGCGGCCCGGCGACCGCCTGATCGAGCACCTGGCGCCGACCGAGGGCGACGGGCTGGTCTTCGCCGACCGCTCCGAGGCGCGGGACTGGCTGTTCGGTGAGGCGAGGGGACTGCTGTCCGCGGCCCGGCAGGCCGCCCGGACGGGCGAGTCGCGCAAGGCGGCCGATCTGCTGCTCGCGGTGCGGGACCTCGCCGAGTCCGGCAGTGAGTTCACGCGCTACGAGTCGGTGGCCACGGCCCTGCTGGACGCCGCCGTGGCCGCCGGTGACGAGCGGACCGAAGGGCGGGTGCGGGCGGCGCTCGCCCATCTGCACCTCCTCGTGGGCCGATTCGGGGAGGCGGACCACGAAGCGGGTGAGGCGGTGCGGCTCGGCGGCGCGACCGGCGACTCCTGGGCCACGGGCGACGCGCTCAACAGCAGAGGCGCCATCGCGCTCCACCAGAACCGGCACGGGGACGCGGAGGCCCATCTCTCCCGGGCCGCCGAGTACTTCCGCGCGCTGGACGACCGCCCCGGCGAGGCCGCCGCCCTGGTCAACCTCTCGCGCGTGCACCTCGCGACCGGCCGGACCGCGAGCGCCATCGCGCTGACACGGCGGGGCATCGACATCCACGACGCCATGGGCAGCGCCCTGCGCGGAGCCAACGGCCGCTACGCGCTCGCCCTGGCCCTCACCCGGAGCGGTGAGCTGGACGCCGCGCGCGCATGCCTCCACGAGGCGCTGGACGTCTTCCGGGACAGCCGCCAGAGGCTGTGGGAGGGCATGGGCCTGTTCCGGCTGGCCGAGGTCGACCTCGCCGCGCGGCACTTCGCACAGGCCGCGGCCCACGCGGAGGAGGCGCTGGTCACGCTGGACGGAATCGGCGGGGAGTGGCGTCGGGGCGCGGTGCTGACCGTGCTCGGCCACGCGCTGTCGGAACTGGGCCAGACCGGCCGTGCGGTCGCTTCGTGGAACGAGGCGCTCGACATCTACGAGCGGCTGGACGCCGCGGAGGCCGAGACCGTGCGCGCGTTGCTCCTCGAAAGGCAGCCGTGCCGGGCGCGCGGGGGCGCCTGATCCGGGTCGCCCGCGCCGACGGGGCGACCCGGACGGCCGTCCCCGGGTGGTAGCGGCCCCCGGGGCGGGTGAGGCTGGCCGGGAGTGGCCGCAGTGGTCACCCGTCGTGGGGCCGTCCCGGGCCCCGGCCAGGGAGGCCCGCCGTGCCCAGTTCCGCCGAGACCGCTCCGGCGCCGGTCCGCCGTCTGCTCCTGCCGCTGCTGCTGTCCGGCACCCTGGTCGTCGGGGCCGCCGCCTGCGGGAAGAGCGGCGACGGCAGCGCGAGCGGTTCCGGTTCCGCCTCGCCGAGCGCCACCTCGTCCGCCCAGGCGCAGAAGTTCGCCAAGACCCGGTTCGTGACCAACGCGGGCCTCGCGGCCGGGGCGACGTACCAGTGGATCGTGAAGCCGTACCGGGCGGGCAAGTTCAAGAAGGGCGCGGACGGGCGGACCTTCGCCCTGGTCAAGGCCGGGCTCGCGGGCGGCTTCACCTACAACCGGCTCAAGGCGGCGACGGAGAACGCCAAGGGCGACCCGCTGCTCGCCAAGGCGGTCGCCCCGCTGACCGCGGGCATCGAATCGCTCAAGGGGCTCGGCGGCAAGCTCCGCAACGGCCAGGCGGGCGAGGGCGACATCGGCGCCTTCGAGAGCGTGATCAACAACATCAAGTCGGCCGGCAGCAGTGCGGGCGCCGACGTGAAGGACAAGGTGCCGACCACGTCCCAACTCGGCGGATAAACGCGGGTGTTCCACCCTCCGTCATGCTTAGGGTGCAACCATGAGTTCACTCACGCACGACCGCTACTGCACCGAGATCCTCAGCCGCACCGATGCCTTCCGGGCCGCGATCCGCGGCGCCGACCTCTCCACGACCGTACCGACCTGCCCCGACTGGGACCTGCGCGCACTCGCCCACCACATCGGCCAGGTCCACCACTGGGTCGCCGAGATCGTCCGTACCCGCTCCGCCGAGGTGATCCCGCCCGACCAGGTGCCGAACGCGGCCCCGGCGGACGAGGACGCCGACACCCTGGACGCCTGGCTGGCCGAGGGTGCGACGGCGGCCGTCGAGGCGCTGCGCGAGGCGGGCCCGGAGGTGAAGGTGTGGTCCTGGGCCTGGGAGGGCAGCACCGGCTTCTGGGCGCGCCGGATGGCCCACGAGACGATCGTCCACCACGCCGACGCCGCCCTCACCACCGGCACCGGCTTCGAGGTCGACCCGGAGCTGGCCGCCGACACGATCGAGGAGTGGCTCCAGATCGTCGACTTCGCGGTCTCCTCCGGCAGCGAGCGGGCCGCGGCCCTGACCGCCCCGGGCGCCGGGACCGGGCACTCCCTCCACCTCCACGCCACCGACGCGCCCGGCGCCGAGTGGCTGATCGGGTTCGGCGAGGACGGCTACGCCTGGCGCCGCGCCCACGGCAAGGCGGACGTGACCCTGCGTGCCCCGCTCACCGAACTGATGCTGGTTTTCAACCGGCGCCTGCCCGTCGGCCACGAGGGTGTCGAGGTGCTCGGCGACGCCGGGGTGCTGGACTTCTGGATGAACGGCATCGAGTTCTGATCACCCTGCCCCGCCCTATGCGTTGAGTTCGGCGAGCACCCGCAGGGTGTGGGGGTCCGGTGCCGTCACCAGCAGGTCGGTCACCGGGCCCCGCCGCCACAGCTCCAGCCGCTCCGCGATCCGTTCCCGCGGCCCGACCAGCGAGATCTCGTCCGCGAAGGCGTCCGGCACCGCCAGCACCGCCTCCTCCTTGCGCCCTTCGAGGAAGAGCCGCTGGATGCGGCGGGCCTCCTCCTCGAACCCCATCCGCGCCATCAGGTCGGCGTGGAAATTACGGGCCGCGTGCCCCATGCCGCCGATGTAGAAACCGAGCATCGCCTTCACCGGCAGCAGCCCCTCGGCGACGTCGTCGCAGACCAGCGCGCGGGCCATCGGCGCGATCATGAACCCCTCGGGCAGCCCGTCGAGCGAGGCCGCGTACACGTCGGTGCGCGTCGGCGACCAGTACAGCGGCAGCCACCCGTCGGCGATCCGGACCGTCTGCGCGATGTTCTTCGGCCCCTCGGCCCCCAGCAGCACCGGCAGCCCCGGCCGCAGCGGATGGGTGATCGGCTTCAGCGGCTTGCCCAGCCCGGTGGCGTCCGGACCCGCGTACGGGTGGGAGTGGAAGCGGCCGTCCAGCGTGACGGGGGCCTCCCGCCGCAGCACCTGCCGGACGACGTCGACGTACTCCCGGGTCGCGGTCAGCGGACTCTTCGGGAACGGCCGCCCGTACCAGCCCTCCACCACCTGCGGCCCGGACAGCCCGAGGCCGAGCATCATCCGGCCTCCGGAGAGGTGGTCCAGGGTGAGGGCGTGCATGGCGGTCGCGGTCGGGGTGCGCGCCGCCATCTGCGCGAGGGCGGTGCCCAGCCGGATACGGGAGGTGTGCGCGGCGATCCAGGTCAGCGGGGTGAAGGCGTCCGAACCCCATGCCTCCGCCGTCCACACCGACGCGTACCCCAGCGCCTCGGCCTCCCGGGCCAGCTCCAAGTGGGCCGGGTTCGGGCCGCGGCCCCAGTATCCGAGCGCCAGTCCCAGCCTCATCTCCGCCGCCTCCCCATATCTCTGACGGTATGTCAGATCGATGACGCGGTACCGAGGGTACGGCAGCGGCCCCCCGCCCGGAAGGGGCGAGGGGCCGCTGAAGTGGTGCGCCGGGCGGCGTCGGCTCAGCCGCGCTGGATGCCCGTGGTGTCCTGGAGGACGCCGCGACGCCCGTCCTGGGTCTGGGCGACCAGGCCCGGACCGCGCTGCTCCACCGCGAGGTACCAGGTGCCCGGTGCCAGCTCCGCGATCGGCGTCGGCGAACCGTCCTCGCCGTACAGCGGGCGGGCCACCGGGACCGCGAACCAGAACGGGGTGAAGTCACCGGCCGGCGCCTGCTGGGCGGCCTGCGGGTCCGGCTGACCGGCCTGCGGCTGGCCACCGTACGACGGCTGCTGCGGCTGGCCCGGCTGGCCGCCGTAGGACGGCTGCTGACCGCCCGGGTAGCCGTATCCCGGACCGGGCTGGCCCGGCTGCCCGCCGTACGGCGGCTGCGCGGAGTTCGGGGTGGGGGCGCTCATCAGCGGGGCCTTGAGCGCGGGGACCAGCGGAGTGGCGACCGCGCCGCCCGCGAGGGCCAGCGCCCCGAGCACGCCGAGGATGAGACCGGCGCCCGCGTTGCCGGCGTCGAGCAGGGTCCACAGCGCCGTCCACGCCGAGAAGATGCTGAGCGCGGCGCCGAACTGGCCGAGGTCGAAGCCCGCGACCTTGCGGCCCGGAGTGGCGCGGCTCACGATGATCAGCGCCGCCGCGATGACCCCGGCGAGGTAGACGCTCATCAGGAGGCCGAGGCTGTCCCAGGCGTTGCTGCGGTAGCCGCAGTCGCTCAGGGAGCAGCCGCTGAGGCTGAGGAAAGAGGCGATGAACAGCACGGCCGCTGCTCCGATCACCACGCCGTCGCCTCGTGTGAGGGAGCGGATATTCACGTGAAGGTCCTTAGTCGGTCGTCTCGTCGGGGCGGTCGTCGCTGCCACCGGTACGGATACGGCGGGTTCGGTACGAAGCTTGGGGCGGCCCCCATCGTACGGATGAATCTATCGTCTGCCGGGGCGGGTTGTGCCCTTGCCCGGAAGACGGACGCACATCCCCCCGTTTTCGCCGCAGAACCACCTCTTGCGAAGTCAGGGCCCAACGGGCTCAACGGTCGAGATAGCTGCTGATGCCGTCCGCGATGCCTTGTGCGGCCTTCTGGCGCCAGCCCGCGCTGGTGAGCAGGGCGGCGTCCTTCGGGTCTCGCATATTGCCGCATTCGATGAACACTTTGGGCACGGTCGACAAATTCAGTCCGCCCAGATCCTTTCGGATGTCCAGTCCGGTATTGCCGCCGATGTAATTGGAAGGGGCGCTTCCGGTGGCGCGTACGAAGAGACCGGCGATTCTGGTTCCGAGGTCGCGCGAGGGCGCGACGATCTTCGAGGTGTCCGCCGCCCCGCCCCTTACCAGCCCGGGGACGATCACATGGAAGCCCCGGTTGCCGACCGCCGAACCGTCCGCGTGCACCGACACCACCGCGTCGGCCCGCGCCTCGTTCCCGATCCGGGCCCGCTCGTCCACGCACGGCCCGAACGCCCGGTCGTCGTCGTACGTCAGCACGACCTTGGCGCCCTGCGCCCGGAGCAGGGTGCGCAGCCGGTGCGCGACGTCCAGGGTGAACCGGGCCTCCGCGTAACCGGAGTTGGTCGACGTCCCGGTGGTGTCGCACTCCTTGCGGGTGGTGCCGATGTCCACCTGGCGGTTGATCTCGCGGGTGTGCAGGTGGTTGTCGGGGTTGTGCCCGGGGTCGATGACGACGGTCCGGCCGTGCAGCGGTCCCGAGCCGGTGCCCGCGGGCGGCTCGGCGGCGGGCGGGGTGGTGCGGGACGGTGTCTTCGACGGCGAGGTCCGCCCGGAGGGCTCGGCCGGTCCGGACGCGGACGGGGACGAGGCGGACGCCGAACCGCTCGGATCCGGCCCGGCGGCCGCGCCGCCTCCGCCGACCTCGCCCGCGCCGCACCCCGCGGCGCCCAGCGCGCACACGGCGGCCAGCACGAAGGCTGTCGGGGTACGGCGGCGGCGGGTGGGGGAAACACTCTCGTCGTACGGCATCACGCGATGCTATCGGGGCGTGCGGGCCGCCCCGTCTCAGATGCCGGGCCCGGTCCGCCGCAGCACCCGCAGCGACTCCGTCACCGACACCTCGGTGAACGCGCCGGAGGCCAGGGCCCGTTGGTGGATCCGGTACGGGGCCTGCCCGCCGTCCTCCGGGTCCGGGAACACGTCGTGGATCACCAGCAGCCCGCCCTCGGCGACATGCGGCGCCCAGCCCTCGTAGTCACCGGTGGCGTGCTCGTCGGTGTGGCCGCCGTCGATGAAGACGAAGCCGAGCTTCCCGCCCCAGACGGCCGCGACCTGCGGCGACCGCCCGACCAGCGCCACCACGTGCTCCTCCAGACCGGCCGCGTGCAGGGTCCGGCGGAAGGTGGGCAGCGTGTCCATCCGCCCGACCTCAGGGTCCACCACGGTCGGGTCGTGGTACTCCCAGCCGGGCTGCTGCTCCTCGCTGCCGCGGTGGTGGTCGACGGTGAGGGCCGTCACCCCGGCCGCCCGCGCGGCGTCGGCGAGCAGGATCGTGGAGCGCCCGCAGTACGTACCGACCTCCAGCACCGGCAGCCCCAGCGCGGCCCCCGCGACGGCGGCCGCGTACAGCGCGAGCCCCTCGCCCTCCGGCATGAAGCCCTTGGCGGCCCGGAAGGCGGCGAGAACCTCCGGGGACGGTTCGACGGAAGACGGCTCGGCAACTGACGCGGCGGACACGGGTTCCTCCTGGTGGCGACGGGTACGACTACGCGCCCGGGGGCGGCGCCCCATCGTGCCGCACTTCCCGCACGGGGGGTGCGGCGGGGTGGGAGGGGCTTTCGCCGACGTTGGTGTGGAGCAGCCCCTGCTCGTATTCAGCGTGCATACGGGTCGTACGGGATCTGTTCCGCGGTGGCTGCCTGGTCGGAGCGGAAGGCGTCCAGCGAGATGTCGGGAGCCGTGCGGGACATCGCGGTGAAGTCGCCGCGAGGGGCGAAGCGCCTCCGGCGGCGCAGCGGGACCAGCTCGGCGATGTGGTGACCGTCCCGTGTGACGGTGAAGGACTGCCCGTTCTGGACGGCGTCCAGGTTCTCTTTCGGCCGGTTGCGCAGGTCGCGTTGGGTGATCTCCGGCTGTGCTGCCATACCCGCCACGTTAGCGGGGTGTGCGACCGGCGCTACGCGGTGTCACTCGGGAGGGGGTGCCAGGCCTTCCGGCTGTGGAGGGAACACCGGACCCCCGGCCTCAGCGGCGCAGCATCGACAGCAGCAGCCCGTGGGTCTCCTCGTCGGCGGCGGCCAGGAGCCCGCGACCCGACTGGCCCAGCGGGGCGCCGTCGATGCCGGTGACGACGCAGCCGGCGGCCCGGCACAGGGTGATCCCGGCCGCGAAGTGGACGCTCCCGGAGAGGTCGCCGCCGTCGGTGACGTACGCGGCGCGCTTCCCGGCGGCCACCCAGGCCAGCGCCAGGGTCGTGGACACGACGCGCGGCCGGAACCGTGCGACGAACCCGGGGTGGGCCAGCAGCTCCACGGCCCGGTACTCCGGCGCGCTCGGGAACGGCGGGTCGAGGTTGACGTCGACCAGCCGACTGGCGGACGTGGGCGTCAGCGGCGCGTCGTCGGCCCCGTCGCGTTGCACCCTGGCGGTCTTCCCGTCGGTGGCGAAGACCTCGCCGGTGAACGGGTCGGCCACCGCCGCCGCCCCGTCGCGCAGCGCCACGTTGACGGCCACCAGCAGGGAGCCGACCGCGTAGTTCAGCGTGCCGCACAGGGGGTCCACCAGCCACTGGCGCACGGCCCCGTCGGCCCCCTGCCGCCCGCCCTCCTCGCCCAGCACCGCGTCATCGGGCCGGGCGGCGCGGATGACGTCGACGATCGCCTTCTCGGCCGCCACGTCGGCGGCGGTGGCGAAGTCCCCGGCGCCCTTGTCGATGCGGTCGAGCCGTTGGCCGTACAGCTCCCGGACCACGTCCGCACCCGCTCGCGCCCCGGCCGTCGCGACCGAGACGTCATCCGAACTCGCATAGGAATCAGTCATGTTGTGCAGGTTAAGGGCTGTTTCGCAGGCCGTCCCGGCCCGGCCGTACAGCAGCCGCCCGTACCGGGTGCCCCGCGCCCCGGCCGAACCACAAAGATCTCTTCGCGAACAAATCTTTGCGGAGAACTCTTTGCGAAGAGTTCTTTGCGGTCTAGTGTGTGCGGCATGACGGATGAGCGGGAGGGCCCGGACGGGCCCGCGGTGGAAGCGGAATCGGTTGTCCTGGACGCCAAGGGGCTGCGCGCCCTGGCGCACCCGGTGCGGGTCCGGCTGGTGGGGCTGTTGCGGAAGCACGGCCCGTCGACGGCCACCCGGCTCGCGGAGCGGCTGGGGGTGAACTCCGGCACGGCCAGCTACCACCTGCGCCAGCTCGGCGCGGCCGGATTCGTCGAGGAGGACACCGGGCGCGGCAACGCGCGGGAGCGCTGGTGGCGCTCGGTCCACCGGACGACGGAGCTGCGGGACCGGGAGCTGGCCGTCGAGGAGCCCGAGGCCGTCCTGGCCTACCTCCAGTCGGTCGCCGCCCTGCACACTCTTCAGATCCAGCGGACCCTGGGCGAACTCCAGACGATGGCCCCCGCCTGGCACGACGCGTTCGACATGAGCGACGTGGGCCTGCTGCTCACCCCGGAGGAAGCCGCCGCCTTGCGCCAGGAGTTGTGGGACGTGGTCGGCCGCTACCGCCGGGACAGCCCGGGAGCGGCGGCGACCGCTCCCGAGGGCGCCGGGCGGGTCGAGGTCATCACCCACCTCCTGCCCGATCCGGAGGAGCCGTGACGGCGGACGGGACGGCGGAGGCCGCAGCCACTCGGATACCCGAAGCGCGGTCCTTAAGGCCCCTGTCCGGGGTGCTGGCGGCCATGGCCCTGTCCCTGACCGGCACCCGGATCTCCCTCGTGGCCCTGCCCTGGTTCGTGCTCGTCACGACGGGCAGCGCCACCCGGACCGGCCTGGTCGTCTTCTGCGAGATGGCGCCCTACGTCCTGGTCAAGGCGTTCACCGGACCGGTGGTGGACCGGGCCGGCCCCCGGGTCGTCTCCTGGAGCACCGACCTGACGAGCGCGACCGCCGCCGCTCTGATCCCCCTGCTCCACGTCCTGCACCTGCTGACCTTCCCGCTGCTGCTGGCGCTGGTCGCGGTGATCGGCGCGGCGCGCGGTCCCGGCGATCTGGCCAAGGAGGTCATGGTGCCGGAGGCCGCCGACCGGGGCGCGGTCCCGCTGGAGCGGGCCACCGGCGTGGCCGGTGTGGTCGAGCGGCTGGCCTCCACCATCGGCCCGGCGGCCGGTGGCGCCCTGGTCGCGCTGGTGGGCCCGCTGACCGGACTGGTCGTCAACGCGGTCTGCCTCGTCAGCGGATCGGTGGTCGTCGGGCTGGTGCTGCCGCGCGGCATGGGGCGCGCGGCGAAGGAGGCCGCGCCGGGACCGGACGGCGCGGCGGAGCCGGGCTACTGGAAGCGGTTCGGCGAGGGCTTCACCTTCCTCAGGGGCGAGCCGCTGCTGCTCACCGTCATCGTCATGGTGGCCATCACCAACCTGCTCGACGCGGCGATCGGTTCGGTGCTCCTCCCCGTCTGGGCCAGGGAGTCCGGCAACGGACCGGCCGCGATGGGCCTCATGAGCAGTGTGATGGGGGCCGCGGCGGTGGCCGGGAGCCTGATCGCCGCGACGTTCGCGCACCGGCTGCGCCGTCGGACGGTGGTGCTCGTCGGGTTCCTGCTGGCCGGGGCGCCGAGGTTCCTGATCCTCGCCGCCGATGTCCCGCTGGGGGCGGTGCTGGGCGTCTTCGCCGTGAGCGGGTTCGGCGCCGGGTTCATCAACCCCGTCCTGGGCGCCGTCCTCTTCGAACGGGTCCCGCGCCGCATGCTGGGCCGGGTCAACGCCCTCGGCGACTCGCTCGCCTGGGCCGGAACGCCGCTCGGTGGTCTGCTCGCCGGTGCGGCGGTCGCCGCCGCCGGACTCGTGCCGACCCTGCTGACCTGCGGGATCCTGTATTTCCTCACCACCAACCTGGCCGGACTGCGCCGGGAGTGGCGGGAGATGGACCGTGCGAGACACGCTGCGGCCGGTACGGAAGCGGGGGAGCCCGTCACGTGACGTTCCATCGGGTCCCGTCCGGGATGTGCCAGACGCGCGCGGTGCCGTCCGCCTCGCGTGCGTAGCCGAACCTGTCGTGGGCCGGGCGGCCCGCCCCGTTCCACCAGCGCCACGCGTCCTCGACCCGGGACCAGAGGCCGGGGTCGCCCCCCTGCGTCACGGTGCCGGTGTCGTCGCCCGCGAGCGGTGTACGCGCCCACGAACCGTCCGGGCCCTGCACCTGGAGCGCCATGACCCCGGCGCCGTCCAGATGGTGGACGATCTCCGCCCCCGGCAGGTGGAACGCGAGGACCAGCCGGAAGGCGTAGTGCGCGCGCAGGTCCGCGGCGGTGACCCGCGACCGCCGGGCGCCCGTCTCCGCGGCGGGCCTCGGCCGGCGCGGCGCCGCGTACGTACGGGCGTCGGTGCGGGCGGGCATGAAGCGGCCGCCGGTCGTCGTGAAGTGGCCCAGCGCGCGCCCCTGTTCGTCGACCTCCAGGCGGACGAGCCCGCCCTCGACGCCGAGGGCGATGTCGGTGACCAGGAGGGTGCCGGGCCTGCTCTGCCCGATCCAGGCGGCGGGTACGGCCGGGACGGAGCAGGTCGCGATGATCCGGTCGAACCGGTCGCCGGTGAGGTTGCCCCGGACGCCGTCGCCCGGGACGAGCCGTGGCGCGAAGCCCGCGACCGCCAGCCGGTCCCGCGCCGTGTCGACGACCGCCGGATCGATGTCGACGGAGGTCACCAGGCGGTCCCCGAGCCGGTGGCAGAGCAGGGCCGCGTTGTAGCCGGTGCCGGTGCCGATCTCCAGGACCCGGTGGCCGTCCCCGACGCCGAGGTCTTCGAGCATTCCGGCCATGAGCCGGGGCAGGGTGCTCGACGAGGTCGGGACGCCGGTCCACGCGGTGGCGTCGACCCGCTCGGCGGTGTCCGGGTCGAGCGCGGTCACCAGCGTCTCGTCGCGGTAGGCGGCGGCGAGACCGTCGTCGGTGGCCGCGTCGTGGCTCTCCCGCCACACGCTGATGCCCCGTTCGTTCCGCTCCTGGACGTACCAGCGCGGTACGAAGAGATGGCGGGGCACCCTGCGGAACGCCTGCGACCACGCGGGCGTCCGGATGGCGCCGTCGCGGGCCAGCGCGTCGGCGAGAGCGGCCATGTGCGGCCGGGCTCGGTCGAGGTTCGTCGGAGTGCTCATCGGAGTGCTCACACGGGCTCCCAGCGGGTGGATCGGGTGGATACGGGAGGAGGGGAACGGACACCGCGACGCGCCCCCGGAGGGCGGGCGGGAGGTGTCGCGGCGGACGCGTCAGCGGCTTCGCCGGAGTCGGATCAGAGGGGGATCGACGGGCCCTGCGGGTGCGCGCAGTCGATGTGCCGGTAGAGCGTGACCGGCCCTCCGTCCTGGCGGGGGAGACTGCCCCGGAGGCAGCGGTCGGACGGCTGGATCGGCTCCAGGCAGGCGGGGCAGATGTGTCCCGAGGGTGCGAACGTCCCGTACTCCCAGGGCTGTACGTCGATGCTCATGCCGTCACCCCGCCCTCGACGGGAGCCGCCGGGGCGGCGGCAGTAGTCGGCCCGGCCCCTCGCCCCGCGACGGAGTTGGCGAGCCGGCGCAGCATCCGGGCGAGGTCGTGCAGATGCTGGTAGGACGCGAAGACGAGCGCGCCACCGCTGGGCGTGGAGGCGAGGAGCTGGTCGACCTCCCACCGTACGGAGCGGGACGCGGGCGTCAGCGCGCGGTCCAGCACCTCGTCGGCGAAGAGACCGACCCGTCCGACCAGTTCGGCGGTCCGGAGGTCGATCTCCTCGCGGGTGACGGTGCCGAGCCGGAGGGCGAGGGCGTCCTCGGCGGCCGCGAGTGCGGTCTCGACGTCCAGGGGCAGGCGGTCGGCCCCGTGCGGCGATTGCTCGGGGGAGGCGTGTGTCATGTGGGGGCTCCTGGCTGGGGTCCTGGGCATGGGGAAGGACGGCAGGCGGACGTGATGCGAGGGCGGTGCCGTCGCTTGCGTCCGATTTGGCAACCTTTGGTAATCGTCGCAGCACCGAGGGCAGCCAGGAGCCCATGAGGCGGTTTTCTGCGAGCAGGTTTCCGTGTGAATGTGCGCGCCGCTCCGGCGCGTGCGTTCCCCGGGGTGAGGTGTTCTGCGCGGGAGCAGAACCCGTCTGGTGGCTGCGGGATGTTCTCCGTCCGGTCGGGGGGTCGCGCGTCGCGGAGGGAGGTCAGGAGCGGAAGTCGTCCGGCTGGAGTCTGTTGAGCCAGGCGTGGGTGACGCCGGTCCATCCGATGCGGAGGAAGTCGGCCTTGCCGTCCCCGTCCACATCGGCGAACTGCACGTCTTTCGACGGTACTTCGGCGTCCTCCGCGATCCTGCCGATCCGCCGGTACGTGCCGCCCGCCCCCTTGTCCCCTTCGTTGAGCCAGGCGAAGGCGCCGCCCTTGGCGGTGACCAGGATGCGATCGGCGCGCTCGTCCCCGTTGAGGTCCGCGTACCGGATCTCCTGGACCGTCCCGGTGTTCGACACGGCGTCGCTGATCTTGATGGGCACTTCCCAGTCCAGCCGCTCCTGATCGTTCTCGGGGACGAAATCCTTGTTGAACCAGGCCGTTGTCTCACCGTCCGGCTCGATCAGCAGGTAGTCGTCCCGCCCGCCTCCGGTGACGTCCGCGATGCGGATGCGGGTCTTCGGGTCGATGGACGGCAGATCGCCGCTGGACCCCCACGAGCGCACCTCGAAAGCGCCGGTGTGCGGAGTCATGCACATGCCCGTGCTGTCCGGGAGGCCGCTCTTCCAGGTGCGGATGGACATCCGGCCGTCCAGGAAGACGTCCACGCAGTCCGCATGGCCGTCACCGTCCATGTCGGCGAAGCGGAGTGTGTTGCCGGCGGAGCCGTCGCGGGGCTCGTAGGAGGTCTTCTCCAGGGTGAAAGGCTTCCAGGCCGTGTCCGAAGGGCCGTGGTTCCGGTAGAGCCGGACGTTCTGGTCCTTGTCGACCGAGAGGAAGTCCTCCTTGCCGTCGCCGTCGATGTCGGCCATCCAGAACGTGTCCGTCGACGGGAACTCCTTGCTCTGGATGACGCCGCGGTCCTCCCACCCCGCACCGAGCTTGCTGGGGGCCGTGTCCTTGGAGCCGGGGCCCGCGGCCTGCATGGCGTCGGACCTGAAGTCGGAGCCGGTGAGTTCCGGCACGAGATACACGGCCGCGGCGATGGCCACCGGAACGGCCAGCGCGGTCAGGACGACCACCGGCCGTCGACGGAGGCGGCCGCGGAGACGCGACTGGGCAGAGGGCGTGCCGGGCCGCGCGTCGGAGGGCTGCTCGCCGGAGGGCTCGGCGTCGGACGGCTGCGCACTGGAGCGCGGCTCCTGTCCCTCGGCGGCGTCCCGGTCCGGGGCCGGCGCACCGCCCGCGGCCACCCGGCGAGCGGCGGCGGCCATCACGGCGGCGTTGACGAAGCGGTCCTCGGGGTCCTTGGCGAGCGCCTTCGCGATGAACTCCCTGGCCCCCTTCGACATGTCGCCGGGAAGCTCCGGTACGGGCTCCTCGATGTGCTTGAGGGCGACCTCGACGGGCGACCCGCCCCTGAACGGCGGCTCTCCGGTGAGCAGTTCGTAGCAGACCACCCCGATGGCGTAGAGGTCGGACGCCGGGATCGCGGGGAGGCCCCGGGACTGCTCGGGGGCCATGTAGCGCGCGGTGCCGATGATCGCGTTCCGGCTGGTCAGCCGGGTGTCGGTCTCGGCGCGGGCGATACCGAAATCGGTCACCGCCACCCGGCCGTCCTTGCGCAGCATCATGTTCGACGGCTTGATGTCGCGGTGCACGATGCCGAGCCGGTGCACGGTGTGCAGCGCGTCGAGCGCCTCGGCGGCGAGCTCGAAGACCCGGGCGGCGGGGAGGAGCCCGTACTCCGCGCGGACCTCGTCCAGGGTCCTGCCCTCGACGAGTTCCATGACGATGTACGCGGCGTGCGCCGCCGCACCGTCGGGCCCGCCGCTCGCGGGGAACACCTGCTCGCCGTAGTCGTGGACGCCGACGACCCCCGGGTGGTGAATGGCGGCGAGGATCTTGGCCTCCCGCCGGAAGCGCGGGAGGAAGGAATTGTCCTCAAGCCCCGAGGGATGCAGCATCTTCACCGCGACCGGGCGACGTAACACCTGGTCCTCGGCGCGCCAGACCTCCCCCATGGCGCCCTGTCCCAGCCGCCCGTCCAGCACGTACCGGTCACCGATGAGCGTTCCTCGACCCCACACGTTCGCGCACCTCGTCATGTTTCCGCCGTGCGCGGAGTTCGTGGCGTCGGCCGTACGCGGCACAGCGTTCCGGAAGTCGGTCCCCGGAAAGAGTACGGCCCGCGAAGAAGGCTCCCTGGGTTCGTCAATGAGCTGTCCGGATCCGGCAGTTGACCGGGCTGGGGGACAAGGCGACAGAAGAGCCCATTTCCGCAACACTTGGTAATCGTGACAGTGCGGACGGTAATGTGGAGCTGTCGCAGAGAAATTCTGCGTGCAGATTCTTGCGCGAATTTCTGCGCCTCTCCGGCGTGTTCGCGCCCCCGGACGGAGTGTTCTGCGTCGGCGCAGAACACTCCTTGCGGCAACGGAACATTCTCCGTCACACTGGGTAACAAGTCCTGGGAGGCAGAAGATGATTACAGATGTGGAGTCGGCAACGCCCGCACTCTGCCGTCTTCAGTTAGGACGTGAACTTCGCAAGCTCCGGCACGAGGCCGGCCTCACCTCGACCCAGGTCGTCCGGACGCTGCTCTGCAGCCCGTCGAAGCTGACGCGGCTGGAGACGGGGGACAACCTGGTCGTCGAGGCCGTGGACGTGATGGCGCTCTGCGAGATCTACAAGGCGACCCCCGAGCAGCGCTCCCTGCTGATGGGGTACGCGGCCGTCACCAAGACGAAGAAGGACTGGTGGCAGTCCCCCGAGTACCGGCCTGCCATCGCGCCCACGTTCAAGGCGTACTTGGGCCTGGAGGCCACGGCATCCGCACTGCACAAGTACGAGGGTGAGTTCGTGCCGGGTCTCCTCCAGACCGAGGAGTACGTGCGCGCTATCTACCAGCGTGAGCACGAGCGGCTTTCGGCCGACGAGATCGACCGACTTGTCGAGGTACGAATGACCCGGCAGGAAGTGCTCGATCGCAGTTCGGTGCCGCTCAAGTTCGCGGCGGTCATCAACGAGGCGGTTCTCCGCCGCCAGGTCGGCAGTCCGGCCGTCATGCGGGCGCAGATAGAGCATCTGGCGGAGGTGGCCGCTCGGCCCTCCGTGCGGGTGCAGGTCGTTCCCTTCAAGGCGGGTGTGCACCCCGGGATGAACGGTGCCTTCACGCTGTTCCGGCTCGGCGACGCGGAGTCCATCGTTTACCTGGAGTACCTGGGCGGGGCTTCGGTCATGCGTAAGCGCGCCGATGTGGGCCTATACGAAGAGGCGTTCAACGACCTCCAGATTCTTGCCGTGGGACCACAGGAATCCCTCGGCATGATCAGAGAAGCAATCAAGGAGCATTGATTTACATGACCACTCATCAGCTCGCCGGTGCCGACTGGTTCAAGTCGAGCTACAGCAACAACCAGGGTGGCGACTGCGTCGAGGGCGCTCGGCTGGACGGGCGGGTGATGGCTGTCCGGGACTCCAAGGCCCCCGGCCAGGGCGTCTGCGTCTTCCCGGCCGCCGCCTGGTGCGCGTTCGTCGCCGAGGTGAAGGCCGCCGACACCGTCGCCTGACGTTCTGGACGATCCTGATGTCCCGTACGGGAACCGAGGAATCGAGGAGCTGTGAACCCCATGTCCATCCCGGCTGAGACCTTGCACGGAGCCGACTGGTTCAAGTCGAGCTACAGCAACGACCAGGGCGGCAACTGCGTCGAAGGTGCCCGCTTCGGCGGGCGGGTGATGGCCGTGCGTGATTCCAAGGACCCCGGCCGGGGCGTCTGCGTCTTCCCGGCCGCCGCCTGGAGCGCGTTCGTCACCGGGCTCACGTCCGGCGCCTGACGCGTCTCCCGAGCGGAGGTCCCCGCCCCTGCCCCGGCAGGGACCTCCGCACCACACCCCCTCCGGGGGAAGTTCCAGGGGCACGCCCTTCTCGTTTGGAGTTCTCCGGTGACCGTTCGTCGAGTCGTGCCCAACATCCAGTCGGAGAAGGGGCAGGAGAGCCGGGACTTCTACGGCCTGCTGGGCTTCGAGGAGGTCATGAACCATGGCTGGATCATGACGCTCGCCTCCCCGTCCAACCCGGCGGCGCAGATCAGCGTCATGACCGCCGATCTAACGGCACCGGTCACCCCCGACATGAGCGTGGAGGTGGACGACGTGGACGCGGCCTACGCGGTCATGCGGGAGAGCGGCGCGGAGATCGTCCACCCTTTGCAGGACGAGGAGTGGGGCGTGCGGCGCTTCTTCGTGCGCGACCCTTCCGGCCGCGTGGTCAACGTACTGAGCCACCGCTGACGGCCTGCCGACAGGCCCTACTGATCCATCGTGGTGACAAGCGTGGAGGAGATATGGGCCAGGGCGGGATCCGAGGCGATGAAGAACGTCTCGACCCCGGCCAGTTCGTGGTTCATCCGGGCCATCGGCATCTCGTAGTCCAGGTCGGAAGTGCCCCGGACTCCCCGGACGACGACATCGATCCCGCCCCGGCGGCAGTAGTCGACCAGAAGGCCCCCGGTATGGGAGTCCACCGTGACGTTGGGCAGCCCGGCCGCCGCCGCGCGGAGCCGTTCCAGCCGCTCCGCGACGGGGAGACGCCCGGTCTTGTTCGCGTTGGACATCACGCACACGACGACCTCGTCGAACAGGAGGGACGCCCGCCGGAGTATGTCCTGATGCCCTTGCGTGACCGGGTCGAAAGATCCTGGGAAGAGGGCTCGCATGACCGGAGAGAGTACAGGGCGCCCTGCCTTCGACGGACGCGAACCGGCCGCACGAGTCGTCGTCGCACGCGGCGCGGCCTGGCGACCACGAGCGTCGCGTCGTGCGCGCCGCTGGCTGGCCAGTTGAGCGGGTTGGCGGAAGGTGTCGGTGCGACCCCGCCAGCGCTTCAGTGTCGGCGGCGGTTGAGCACCCCGATAAGAGTGGCGAGATCGGCGGCACCGGCGGGGTCGTCCGCGTAGCGGGTGGTCTGGAGAGGGCCGACCTCTGGAAGGACGATGTCCTCCCGCGCCAGGACATGGACCAAGGTCAGCAGTGCGGCGCGGGCGTTGCCATCGGTGAAGGGGTGGAAGAACGCCACGTCGAGGTAGGCGCGGGCCGCGCGTGCCGCCAGCGGGATGTCCGGGTCGGTCGTCTCGCGCAGGCAGCCATCGAAATCGGCCTGCGTGCGAGGGGTGAGGCCGTAGCGCTCGCGGCCGGCCTTCGCGTAGGCGTCGCCCATGCGGAACGGTGTCCCTGGTGCGGCGAGCACTTCGCGCTGCCAGCCGGCCAGGAGCGCGAAGTTCAGCGGGCTCCGGCGTGCGGCATCCTCTCGGGCCAGGGCGTGGGCGGCGAGCAGACGCTCGGCGCGAATCGGGTCGCGTCGGCGCACCGGTCCCTCGCACCAGGCTTGGAACCCGTCGCGGCCGGCCGGGGCCCGTTGCAGCACCGGTGCACATGGCCAGTCGACCTCGCGGCGCACGCGCAGCCAGACCGAAAGGCTGTCAGTAGCGGTCATGGAACTCCTCCAGCACCGCCCTCTCACGGTGGTCCTGGTACGGGGCGCGGCCGGTGAGGCCGATGGCGAGATCCTCGCCGACGGATTCGATCAGCGTTCGCTCCGGACGGACCCAGCTCTCAAACCGGCCACCGATCGCACTCTTCACCGCTTGCGAGGCTTCGGCCGGGTCCATGCCGGTACTGGTGAGGTACCAGCCCAGGACGATCGACGCCTGCCCGTACCAGCCGCCCTCCGCACCCGAGTCCAGGGTGTGGGTCACGAGTCGGACGCAGGCCCGATCCAGGTGCCAACTGCGATCCTCGGGCGAGGCGTCCGGCGGCGGCGCCAGTTCGGCGAAGCGCTGGGCCGTTCGCTCCAACCACTCCCGCCACTCCAGCAGCGCGGCCACGACTCGTTCTGCGGTCGCGTCGGGGGTCGTCACCGAGCTTGACCCTCTGACCCAGTTTCCGATGGGCCCACCGTCGAGGTAGCACCAGCTCCATCCCCAGGCCCAGGTGCCGTATCGCTCCCGGACGACCGCGTCCACCTGACTCTCACACCAGTGTTCTGCCTGCCACCGACCAGCCATGCCGGAGAGCACGGGCGGCACCCACTCGCGGACCAGCGAGCGGAGACGTTCCTCCTCGTCCTCGTCCCAGGCGAACGGGTGGCGGGCGGGGTCGGACGCATCCCAGTCCCGAATGTCCTCGTTGGTGACGCGGGGCACGCGGTTGTCGGGGAAAGGCAGGGTGTCACGGGTGTACGTCAGGGCTGGCCACTCTTCCTGTCCGATGCGATCGACCCATCAGTTTCGGCTGGATGCCCCTGGGGCCGCGAACGGTTTTTCTGACCGCGCCGGCTTGTTCCCGCCATGCCGTGCCGCCTCGGTCCTGTCGTCCTCAGGGGTGGTAGAGGCCGTGGGCGCGGCTCGGATCGGGCGACCCGGCCCCGCCGAGGTCGAGGAAGTGGTGTATCTGCCATGCCTGGGTGTTGCGTGCCTGTCTGCTGGTCGTGGTCACCCACGGCGGGTAGACGCGGAAACCGCGTTTCCCGCCGGAGCCGTTCCGGGAGACGATGCCGCGCTCGCACAACACCTCGCGCGGGAACACGAACTGGCCGAAACCGTTGGTGTCGCGGCAGCTGATGACGAAGAGGTCCACCCCGTCGTCCATGTCGAAGGGGCGGATCGGCCCTTCCTCGGACCGCTGCCACACTGTGACGAACTGGCCCACCTTCGTCGGGGTGGTTCTGGCCGAGCGGAACCGGACCGAGCGGCCGTCGAGGGTGAACGCGCAGGCCGCGTACTCGGCGCTCTCCGGCTCGGGCACCGGCCGCGAGCAGGCGTAACCGCCCGGGTCGTACACCAGTGCCTTCGCCGCCAGCAGGTCGCCATGAAGGCCCGTCCAAGGATGATTCGTCATTATTCGGTCATCCTTTCACCGTGCTCGTGCACTCCTGCGCGCCCGGCCCCGCCTTTCGCGGCGCCGGACGGCCCGAGGGGGCCGACCTCCCCGTCATCCTGGAGGTCGTCACGGCCTCTTTTCGGGCTTTTTGGTGGCTACTGAACCTTGATGCCGCTTCGCGACGAAGTGGGGCGAAAATCAGTCATAGTCCGATGATGTGATGCCATCGTGTGAATGAACTGCGTAGGTTCTGTGCTCGGTTCGGGATGTTCTGTGATGCCCGGCCGCAGAGTTCGTCCACTGGAACCGAAGGGGAAATCGCATGGCTGACATCGACCTCGGCGTGGCATCCGACTGGGACGAGGGGGACACCCATGGCCGCGTCAAGCTGCGGCAGAACCAGGTCTACCCGACGTCGCCGAAGAAGGACGTGCTCATCAGCTCCCCGGTGAGCATCGAGCTGTCCGTGAACACGAACTACTCCTCCTCGCAGGAGGCGGACAAGATCTACTTCACGACTCACCACGGCTCGACGAAGAAGATCATCGCGGTGCTCGACTCCGACGGCAATCTGCACATCGCCGGCCGCCTGATCACCGAGCAGAAGGACCTCGGCTACTAGACGGTTCCCTTCGGGCCACGTAGCCGGCCATGAAGGTGGCGGCGAGGTGGGCGGTGGGGCTCCGGTTGTAGCGGGTGGCGCGATCCTCACCACCCGCTACGACGAAACCGCCAGTTCTGCGAACCGGCCGTCGCCCTCGCCCCCCTCCTGATGTCGGACTGGCCGTCGTCGGAGGGGGCGGTCACGTCCGGCGCCCCGGACGGGCAATAGCCTTGAGTCTCCAGCGACTGGAGACAGCAGGGTTGGGGACATGGACGTTACGACCCTCTACTCGATCGGGGAGCTTTCCCGGCGGACCGGCTTGTCCGTGAGGACCATCCGGTTCTACTCCGATTCGGGGGTGGTAGCGCCGACCACCCGAAGTCCCGCCGGTTATCGGCTCTACGACCTCAACGCACTGCTTCGTCTGGAACTTCTGCGCACACTGCGCGAGCTGGGCATGGACCTGGCCACGATCCAACGGGTACTGGACCGTGAGCTCTCCGTGGCGGAAGTCGCCGCGGCGCACGCCGACGCCATGGACGTCCAGATCCGGGTGCTGCAACTGCGTCGGAGTGTCCTGCGAGTCGTGGCCGGGCGCGGGTCCGATCCCGAGGAGATCAAGCTCATGCACAGGCTCACGCAGTTGTCCGGCGAGGAACGCCGACGTCTGATCCACGAATTCATGGACGGCACCTTCGGCACAGTGGATGCCGACCCTGCTGCGGTGGCCATGGTTCGCGCTGCCACTCCCGACCTCCCCGATGATCCGTCCGGCGAGCAGATCGCCGCGTGGGTGGAGCTCGCCGGGCTGGTCGGCGATGAGGACTTCCGGGCCCGGATGCGCCGCATGGCCATATGGCAGGCCGCCGGGCGCCCGCTCGACATCGAGAGCGAAGCGGGCGAGGAACTGATGAACTTCACCCGTCAGAAAGTGGCCGACGCCATGGAGTCGGGCATCGACCCGCTCAGCAACAGGGCCGTACCCGTCATCGACGACCTCGTGCACCGCTTCGCCGAGGTGTTCGCGCGCACCCCGGACACGGAATTCCGGAACTGGATGGCCCAGCAGTTCGAAGAGGCACACGATCCCATGGTGGACCGGTACTGGCGGCTGGTGTGGATCGTCAACGGCTGGCAGGTAGTACCGAACCTGATTCCGGTGTACCCCTGGCTCATCCAGGCCCTGCGAGACAACCGCGCCGCATAGTCACCGCAGTGCAGACCGCTCTCGATCCCTGAACGGGTCCACGGGGCGGTCTGCGCACATGGCGCGGGGGCGTCCAATGCCGGTGTGTGACGACAGACTTGGACACCCTCGCAAACGACCAAACCGAACAGCCGGTCAAAGGTCGCTGATCGCTTACGACCACTGATCGTGAGACACCCCTTGGACTCATTCATCTAGTGGCGGGGCTTGGTCGTGGGCTGCTTCTTCTGGTTGTAGATCTCCTTGCCGGCCGCGTTGTAGGCGTGGATGTAGGGGGTCGGGGTGAGGGAGTTCTTGT